>CAZEXX010000247.1:0-6125 GCA_964516885.1 uncultured Anaerolineales bacterium
GCATGAAGCGGGTGTACCAGCCGCCCACCTTTTTCCTACCGTACCCCGAGCCCACCGTAAGAAACATGTCACCCGTCGAATCGGAGTGCGTTAGCGTGTAGCGGCGCGGGGCCACCAGCCCATCAGCCTTTCCACCCGGGGCAAAGCGCGCGTTCAGTTTCTCAGCGCGTAATCGGCGCATCGCGATCCATCTCCATGCGGCGTGTCAGCCCCCCGACTAGGTGGTACAGGTCAGGGGGCTGGACGCCACTCCGTGCGAATTGGCTCTAGACCGGCGCCAATGTGCCGGCAAAGATCTGCCAGGCCAGTACCGTCTTGGCCAGCAGACTGAGGACGATGTACATGCGCTCGCCGAAAAGGTAGTCCTTCCAACGCCCCACCTTCTTGTACTGGAGGAACATGTTCAGCGCAAAGATGTTGAAGAAGACAAACAGGGTCGGCACGATGGCGTAGACAAAGCCCGGGGGCTTGGGGCCATCTCCAGACAGGGGTACGTAGAAGTAAACGGCAATGACGATCCAGGGCACGATCCCAGCAAAGCACCCATAGACAAAAGATATCCAGTTGGTCTTTTTGGTGTTCTGGTTGTGGAACTCCATCATGATGCCAAACAGGTTCATCGCCGCGTTGACGGCAAACAGGGCGATCAGGGCACCCAGGTCCCACACGCCGACCAGCATGCCGATCAGGACGATCATCAGGGAAGAACTGAGGGCATACTCGTAGAACCGGGCGGGGTTCATTCCCTTTTTGAGATTCTTGACGTACCACTTGTAGCCAAAGGTCGCCAGTGAAACGTGGGCTATGGCAGACAGCAGCAGAAAGACCGCCACAGCCGGGCCAAAGAGCAGTTCGTAGGCTAGCTTGGGATCCGGCCTCAGTGCCATGAGGGCCGTATCGAACTTCAGGAAGTTGGTGTAGATGGGATAGGTCGTGTCATTGCTGAGCACGATCATCAGGATGCCTTGCACCAGATGGAGAAACCCCATGATGGCGTTAAAGCGACGTAGCCCCAGGAACGTCTTCTCCGATGCGTTCACAGCGTTGGTTGATGCTACAGATTTTGCAGACATTTCACTTCTCTCCTGTTCTATCTGTGCCTGATGGCTTGGATTTCGAAAACTGGTCTGTTTCCCGAACTAGTTCAAGGCTACGCCTTGACAGAGCTTGCCAGCGGCTCTTCTGCGTCACGGTTGGGCAAAGGCGGGTCGGGATTGACGATGAGCCGGCGCCAGACAAAGGCCACGACGCAGACCATCAGGTGGCCCGTACGCCCTTCATGGCAGCGGGCAACGTTTCTGGACGCAGCACGTTGGCTTCCGCCACGTCGACCTGCCAGCTCCAGGACCGTCCCCGGAGACGCTTGGCATCGCGTACCAGGCAGCGAACTTGGTAGCGCGCTTCCAAAAGCTGGGGCACGAGGCGGCCGCCTATGTATCCTGTGGCACCTGTGACGAGAACGAGCCTTGACTCTGGCATGACACTTCCCTACGATGGATCCCGCCCGGAGTAACCGGTAATGCCGTCTCAATTCCTCGTCAACATTGTACCACGATGTGCACATTTTGTCAAGGTTTTGTACACATTATTAATACATTCCTAATGCCCTCGAGGAAAGATGGACCAGGACTAGCACTCCGCCGACCTCTGCCCCATCCAGAAACGTCGCCAGTCTCCCCCGCTGGCCTGCAGTGCAATCAGCGCATACAGGCTGGCCGTCCAGAAACCGAGAATCATCATCAGGATGACCCAGACAACGGACCGGACTGCTGATTTCTCGCGGTAGACGATCCAGCCAGAAAAAAGGACAAAGCCGACGTACAAGTCTACCAACGATACGATGCCCCAGGGCATGGATAGGAGCTGCTTCCCTTCCGCGGCAAAATCGCCGACGGTGAAGCCATAGATAAGAATGGCTGTCATGGCTAACAGTCCCAACAGAGCGACGGCCTTTGCGATCTTCACGATTTTGTCTCCTCTTGTCTACGCACTGGTCGCCTGAGATTCTGACGACCGCTTGCCCTTGATCCGGCCGGCCACCCACAACCCTGCGCCGAATATGAGCGCCAGTATCAGAACGCCCAGGTACTCGACGATGGGGATCCATGTGATCTGGTGGATCATGGTCAAGTCATACAGGCCATAGGCCACCAGAGCGGCGGCGATGTAGAGGGCCAGGATGATCCACCTGATCAGGCGTGACAGGCCCAGACCGTGCATCTGGGTGATGACAAAGATGCCACCAAAGCCAAAGGCGAACATTCGCCACATTTCGTTTCCCTGCATTACGGCCACGAGAGCGCCATGCGCCAGCACGATTACCTCCTGGGCCAGGGTCCACCAACGGTTGGTGTGGATCCGAGTGAAAAACAGGCTGCCCTGCAATAACAGCAGGAACATATAAAAGAAGCCGATAATGTGGCCACTCGTGGGCTCCATGGGGTGGTACCAGAAGGTATAGATGGTCGCCCAGGCAAACAAGTAGCCGTGGTATTTGCGGGCGAAGCGGATGATCTCCTGCTTGATGGGCACCTTTTTGCCAAAGAACAGGCCCCGCCGCCTGTTCTCCATGAGCAGTACCCAAACCAGCAAGATAATGACCGATGCCTGGGAGCTCCAGATAGAGACATTCTGGGCCAGTCCATCATACCACAGGTGGGTCTGAACAAAGTGCAAGCCAATGAAAAGGGCATTGGCCGCCAACGCGGCGATATTGAATTTGTGCAATCCCGTTGTATACTTGACTCGGCTTCGCTGGGCAAGGTAGATCAGGCCCCAGATGCTGAACTGGTGCAGCAGGTAGAAACCCCATGCCGTGGCCTGGGTCCAGAAGGTTGGCTCTGGCAGCTTCCAGTAGTACCACGAAGCGCCGGTGTCGGGCAGATGGGGTACGCTCGCCAGCCGTTGACCCGCCCACCAGATCAGCGCCGAAAAGGCCAAGCTAATAGCAATGCCACCCCACAGCACCATCAGATCGAGCCGGCGCGGCTTATTGGTTGAAACCGGGGTACCTTCCCTTTCCTCCGTCATGTCTCCTCCTATCCTCCGTTATCGATTGCCAGGCGTCTGGTTTCTTACGACCCAGCGATGCTATCCACCCGAGAGTATCATGGTCCCATTCCTCTAGCGAATCGGTCGGCGTTCAAGGTTCTCTCCCTGGCCCAGGCATGGTCGATGATCGGGTACGCATAGTCCTGACCGATGGTACAGCCGGCCTTTTTCTGCACATCGAGAGGCATCTTCCACGGCTCATGGATGTACTTCTCCGGCCCACGGTCCAGTTCGGGCACCCAGCGGCGGACATAGATGCCAGCCGGGTCGTGCTCTTTGCCCTGGAGCACCGGGTCAAAGATGCGAAAGTAGGGTGCGGCGTCCGTTCCGGTGCCGGCCGTCCATTGCCATCCGCCGTTGTTGGCCGCCGGATCGCCATCAACCAGGTGGCCCCATCCCTCGGCAGTGCGGGAGTCCCATCGCTCGACCTGCACCCTGTCAGGCAGAGGGGTGCCCTGTTCGGGCGAACGGCTGAGCACGATCACCTCGTGACCGTCAGCAGCTAGGTTGGCAGATAGGGCACGGCCGATCAGGCCTGTGCCACCAGTAATCAAAACACGCATCAGAACACCTCCTCCTTCAGTTGGGTGCATACCCGCTGAGCAATTTGCCGAGCCAGCTGATAATAGGCTGGCCGCGCTCGTCCAGTTGCTCGCTGACGCTCTGGCGGTAGGCCTTGAGATAGCCGTACAGCGCCTCAACCGGCAACCGGTGGTTCCTGAGCAGGCCGGTCACCCACTCGATGTCGGTCCCCAGAAAGTCCATGTCCCCCAGGGCCAGGGCGGCGCCGATGTTCAGGCCCAGTTCTCGATTGGCCAAGGCCAGATGGTTGTGGGCATGACGCGTGCCAACCTGGGCCTGGGGCATGCCTGCGTCGACAAGGTCCTGGCGCGTGCCATTCTGCGCTTGGATCACACGCGCCTCGATGAAGCCCTGGCGTTCCTGAAAGTGTTCCAAGGCCGGGAGGTACTCTTCAGGGATCGTTTGGGCCAGGGGAACAGGGCGCGGGGCGGCCATCAACGAATCGACCATCCGTGGGACAGCTTCGAGCTGCTCACCCAGGAAATGACCGGGGATGCGCTCGCGAAGCGCAGGCGCCAGGTTGAAGATCAGACCGCCGTAGGCCAAAGGAACTCCCGCATGCTGCAATTCCTCGGCTGCCTCCTTGAGCGTCGCGGCCGTGCGCAGAAGCTGTGCGGCCATGATCACCAACTGCGGCTGGACCACCGCCACCGTGGTTGCCAGTTGCTCAATGGGCACGTTGGCGCCCAGGTAGACCACCTCCCAGCCCCGCCGCCGCAACAGGAAGGTGAGCAACAACGGGCCGATGACATGCTGCTCCTGCGGCGGGCAGGCAGCAAGGATGCGGCCCGGCCGTAACGGCGGTGGGGCAGCCATGACCAGCGCCTCCAGGCGGCGCACGGCCAGTGACGAGCAAAAGTGCTCTTGCTGGACCGTCACATCGCCTTTGTACCAGCCCTCTCCGATCTGGGCCACCGCCCGCTGCAGAACCTCGATGACCACGGTCTCGGGCGAATAGAGGCCAAATGCCTGGTTCAGTACTTGTTCCGCCCGCTGCTCATCGTAGGCCAGGCAGGCGTCAATCCACTGCTGGCGCAACTGGGCAACCGTCTCACCTGCAGGGTGAGGCACCAGAGTTGACGCAGCCGGGATGGCGATGGGCGTCGCCGCCTGCAAGGGGTCGCGGCCCTTGGCTTTGACCTGTCGCCAGAGCTCTACGGCCCGTTTGATGCTCAAACCCTCTCGCTGGCGAGCTATCAGCCACTTGATGGTATCAATGTCGTGCTGCGAGTAGAGGCGATGGCCGCCGCTGCTTCGCTCAGGTGTGGGCAGGCCGTAGCGCCGCTCCCAGGCCCGCAGTGTGTCGGGCTTGAGGCCCGTCTGCTGCACGACAGCTTTGAGGTTAAATCTTGGTCCATCCTGTTCCATTCGACCGTAATCCTTTCCTGCCCTCATACATGGTAGTACTCTAATCATTTCGTTGTTGCCCCGTCAGATAACGGGCGCCGGCTACTGACGGGCCCCGTCTGCTGACAAGCCCTGCTTACTCTCTCGCCTTGATGGCCACAAAGCCGACGGCGCCCGGCCCGATGTGGGTGCCGATGACTGGTGTCACCTCGGCCGACAGGGAAAACCCGCCCCCGGGAGCCAGGGAGCCAGCCTCGCACCCCAACGCTTCCGCTTCTTCGGGCGCGTGGGTGTGGACCAGAGCTAGTTCCTCAAGCGATCCCAATCCCCTCAGCAGCTCGACCACCCGGGCCAGGGCTGCCTTACGCGTGCGCACGCGTTCCATTTCGAACTCCCCGTTTTTCATCTTGAGCAGCGGCTTGATCCGCAATGCAGAAGCGAGGCTGGATTGGAATCGGGTCAGGCGCCCACTGCGGCGCAGGAACTCGACGGTATCCAGCGCGGCGAAGCAGTAGGTGCGCGATGCCAGGTCTTTGAGGAGGGCCACGATCTCACCCATTGTGCGCCCCTGGGCAGCGGCCCTGGCTGCCGCCAGTACCTGCAAGCCCGTGCCCAATGTCAGGTTTCCCGAATCGAAAACGGTCACCGGTACCTTGTCCCATTCCTCTGACGCCAGACGGGCCGAGTTCACCATGGCGCTCAGGCTGCCGGCTACGTGTATGGCCAGGATCTCGGTCGCTCCCTCATCTGCCAGCCTTTCGAAGGTCTCTATGATGATCCCCGGCCCGGGAACCGACGTCGTGGGATGGCTATCGAAATGGGGCAAACCTTCGTAGAATTCCTGGCGCGACATTGTGACGCCATCCAGGTAGCTCTCGGAGCCAATGTTGATGTACATCGGAATGACGGCGATGTCATACTCGTCTACCACCCCCTGGGGCAAATCGCAGTTGCTATCGGTGACAATTCTTATAGACATCGGCCCATCCCTCCTTGTAATCGCATTGCCAACTCTTCTCACGAGGGCATTATGGCACACTGTCATGGTTTTGCCAATAGTTTGCACAGATTTAGGGGTTGAGCCTGCATTAAAATCTGGCACAACTTTGACAACCAGCACAGAACATGGAGATATTGAGATGAAT
>CAZEXX010000248.1:0-6107 GCA_964516885.1 uncultured Anaerolineales bacterium
CCGGTCCTCGCCCCACCGTCTGCGGGGGGGGAGAGTTAGAGAGGGGGGGGATTGCGGCTTGCGGCGTGGTTGACGAGAGCGGAGAGGCCCCCTTTTCGTTTTTCCCCCGGCGAGGGCAATGGAGAGGCGGAGGTGTTGCAGGGGTAGGGCTTGTCCCTACCCTCCCCGTTCGACAGTGCTGCCTATTGCAGAGCGCGTCTGCACCTATAATGCAAGGCGACTGGATCGTCACACTCAGGCGGAGGCACGACATGAATTCACGAGAGATCATCTTGGCCAATATCAACAACGAGAACCCGCCGCGCTGCGGTCTGACCTTCGACCGGGGCAGGCTGACCGATATGATCGGCTGCGGCCTGCGCCCCCACGGCTACACGCAGAAGCGGTGGGTCGACGGCAAGGTCGAGTACTACGATGATCAGTGGGGCAATCTGTGGGTGCGGATGCGCGAGGGGTCGATCAAGGGCGAGATCCTTACACCTGTAATCGAGGACTGGTCGCAGCTCGACGAGATGCAGACTCCCGACTATAGCCATCCCGATTGCGCTGTGGAGATGATGGCGCTCTTCGCGCAGCCATCCGACAAGTTCAAGTTGGCCCGTATTGGCGGCTGGATCTTCGACAACGCGCGCTACCTGCGCAAGATGGAGACCTACTTCTGCGATATGGCGATGTATCCCGACGAGGTGGACCGCATGCACCAGATTGTGGCGGGCGTCTACGAGCAGAAGATCCATTGGGCGGGGAAGGCGGGCGCCGATGGCATCATGATCGGCGAGGATATGGGGACGCAGACTGGCCTGCTTTTCAGCCCCAAGATGTTTCGCCACTACTTCAAGGATATGTATACCCGGCTGATGTCGATTGCCCACGACTACGGGATGAAGGTGCTGATGCACTCGTGCGGCCAGAACTGGTCGATTGTGCCGGATCTGTTGGACGCGGGCGTTGACGTCTTCCAGTTCGACCAGCCGGCGGTCTACGACATGCCCAAGCTGGCGGCGCTACTCAAGGAGCGTAAGGCCGCGCTGTGGAGCCCGGTCGATATCCAGAAGATCCTGCCCACGGGGGACCGTGCTTTTATCGAGGCCGGCGCCCGCGAGATGGTCGACATCTTCGAAGGTGGCCTGATCTGCAAGAACTATGGCGACCTGACCGGCATCGGTGTTGAGGAGGAGTGGGACGACTGGGCCTACAACGCGATACTTGAACGCGCGGGGGTTGCGATAGTCAACTGACTGAGCGGGTGAGATAGCCCGTTGGAGTTCACTGGAGCTATTACCGGAGGGTACCCTTCACTATGACGCAGCCCATCGAGATCGGCATCGGCGGCCTGGGACGGGCCTCCGACGCAGTCGAGGCGGGTACCGCCCGCAGCGGAGTGGGAGCTGATCGAACCAGAGTCCGGGTCGCCAGCCAGTGTGCTCGGGCCGGTGTCAGCCCCGACTGCGTCGGGGGCCCGTGCCCGTCTTCGTGTGAGGCGATGCGTCGACATTCCGGCTATGACCGGGCAGAATGGCAGGCTGTGTCAGGAGGATCTCTGTGGAAACCTACCGTATTCAAGAAGGTGCCTCGCTCTACTACCTGACGTCCACGGTTCTTGATTGGTTGCCAATCCTCATCAATGAAGCTTCCTGCAACACTATCACTGAGAGTCTGAATTCCTGTCATCGCGAAAAGGGGCTGCGGGTCTATGCCTACGTCATCGTGCCAACCCACCTCCATCTGATTGTCTTCGGCAGCGCCTTCAAACCAGACCGTGTCAGCAAGACAGTTGCCGGTTTCAGAAGGTTCACCGGCCACGAGATGGTCAGATTCTGCAAGGCGCATTTGCCTTCGTCGTTTCTGTGCAGTCTGTCAGCTTTGGGGCGGTCCGATCGGCAGTATCAGTTGTGGCAACAAAGCCGACATCCCGAAGCGATCTGGAGGCACGCGTTTTGGCGGGAGAAGGTGTCGTACCTGCACGATAATCCGCGGCGGAAGGGATTGGTTCGTGGCGCAACGGATTGGCGATTCTCGTCAGCGGCATACTGGCTGTCAGATCCCCCCGGGCCATCGGATGTGATGCTGTCGGGTGTTGAGTGGTGAATGGGTGATGGTGAATTGAGAAGCGGGCGGCACGGTGAGATGCCGACTGCAGCGGAGTCGTGCGGCCTAACACAAAGAGCGGCGCGGGCCTCCGACGCAGTCGAGGCGGACACCGGCCGCAGCAGAGGGATGGGGCGCTTTCGGTGAAGTCAAAACGGGCGCCGCACGTTTGTGGGAATTCGTGGTATACTATGGGTGCGGCGCAAGGGCGTCTCTTTCCATCAACGGTAATGCACTGAGGCTCTGCCGGTATTGGCAGGGCCTCTTTTCTTGAAGGGACAGTAAGACAGACATGAGTAGTGATTTTGAGGCATTTGATTTACACCCGCAGCTCCTGCAGGCTGTGGATGATATGGACTATGAGACTCCCACGCCGATTCAGGAGCAGGCGATTCCTGCGCTCTTGGCAGGTCGGGATGTGCTCGGGCAAGCTCAGACAGGCACAGGCAAGACGGCGGCTTTCGCCTTGCCGATGCTGCAGATCTTGGACAGGGAGACTGCCGGCATTCAAGGGCTGGTTATCGAACCGACGCGGGAGTTGGCAAACCAAGTCGCCAAGGCTATCCGTGACTATGGGCAGCACAGCGGCGTTCGCGTGTTGCCCGTTTACGGTGGCCAGTCGTACGACCGACAGATCCGGCGTCTGCGGCAGGGCGTCGACGTTGTGGTCGGCACTCCGGGACGTATGTTGGACCTGATCCGCAAGCGGCTGCTTGACCTGCGCAACGTGCGCCTTCTGGTGCTGGATGAGGCCGATGAGATGCTCAGCATGGGTTTTATCGAGGACATCGAGGCCATCCTGGACGAGACGCCCTCGGATCGGCAGACCGCGCTATTCTCAGCCACGTTGCCCAAGCCTATCCGTCGGCTGGCGGATCGCTATATGAACAATCCTCAGACCATCGCCGTCAACCCGGAGCAGGTGACGGTGAAAGATACCGAGCAGCGGTACTACTTGATCCACCAATCCGATAAGCTGCCGGCGCTCCTTAGGCTGTTGGAGGTCGAGTCGGCGACGACCACGTTGGTCTTCACACGGACCAAGATCGGGGCGGCCGAGCTTGCCGAGAAGCTCTACGCGCGCGGCGTCCCGGCTGAGGCGCTGCACGGCGACATGGCCCAGGCAGCGCGCGAGCGCGTGATGGGACACTTTCGTTCGGGCAAGATCCCGGTGCTGGTGGCCACCGATGTGGCAGCACGCGGCCTGGATATCGACGACATCTCGCACGTGATTAACTACGACGTCCCGCTGGACCCGGAGGCCTATGTGCATCGGATCGGCCGCACAGGCCGAGCCGGGAAGCACGGTGTGGCACTGACGCTCATCACGCCGCGTGACGAGCGCCGGCTGCGGAGCATCGAGGCCTATACGATGGAGCCCATTGCGCGCGCGGATCTTCCCACGGTCGATGAGGTGATGGCGCGCCGGGACACGCTCTTTCTTAACCACATGTTGGAGCAGTTGGCGCAGCTTGAGGACCGGTCTTCCGGTCTCGTGCAGCGGCTGTGTGATCTGGGCTTCACGCCCGAACAGATCGCTGCTGCGGCGATGCAGATGACCCGCACCGGGGATCAGAGCCAGTCTGTGGCGCCGATCGCCGTGTTGGAGAGTTTTTCACGTTCCCGGAGGCGTTCCTCCGGTTCTGATTCCCGTCGTCGCCGCCCACGCTCCGGTGACGATCGCCCGCGCGGTGGGCGTCGCAAGGGTGGGCGGGAGCAGGGCATGGTGCGCTTGGCGATGGACATCGGCAAGCAGGAGGGCATCCGCCCGCGCGATATCGTTGGCGCGATTGCCTCTGAGGCCAATATCCCGGGCCGGTCCATCGGTGCCATCGACATCGAAGACCAGCGCACGTTGGTCGACGTTGAGGAGAAGTACGTGGAGCAAGTCCTGGCCAAGATGCACCGGGGCCGCATCCGCGGTAACTGGGTGAAGCTCTACCGCGTGGAGTGATTGTAGGGTCTCGGGGGCTCGCTTCCGGGCCCCCGAGCGTTGACTGTGCCGGAGTGGTGACCTATCGCAATGGTACGCTGGCAGATGCTTACACAGCGCCATCCCTGGCTGACAGCCGGCATGCTAGCCCTGCTGGGATTGTGCGGTTGTGGAGTGAGATGTCCCCGAGAAAGTGTCTATCGCGAGCCCGCCGCGTGGATCGCAACCCACGCGCTCGCTTCTGAGACGGTGGCATTGCCCGAGTCCGCTGCTGCCTGTTTTGGTGATTCGCCGGTGATACCGGTTCCTCCCCAGGCTGATGCGTCTGACTTGCTGTCCCTGCTCGACGACCGTCGTCCGGACTATCTCGTAGCCGGCAACGATATCGTGTGGGGGAGCCTCCGCGGTCAACCGTGGTTCAATGAGCGCTACCAGCCGGTCGCGAACTGGCGCTATGTTTACCCCATGGCTGTGGACCTCACGTTGTTTGCGTATACCCCCTCTCCTTTTGATCTGGGCGCGGAGCTGCCGGCACCCGGTGGGTTTGTCAGCAGTGCGGTTGTCCTGAAGGGCTACCGGCTGAGCAGCTTCACAGCTACCCCCGGCGTCCCCCTCTATCTGACGCTGCTGTGGGATGACGTCATCGGTCAGGAGTACTTCAGGCTCACGGTCTCCGTCCGGCTTGTTGCCAAGGACACCGGCCGGGTGTGGCACATCTCGCAAAGCCGCTTCGAACCTTCGGGTCTGACGTTCGGGGGCGACAGCAGACTCGCCCAGCGCAATGTTCTGGCGCCGCCCGACGACTTCCCTCAGGGGGCGTACGACCTGCGAGTCAGTTTGCAGGAGGAGAGCGGGCGTCCCGTTCCGGTTCTCGGCAGTGATGGGAAGAGCTGGGAGGATCTGCTTCTGGCGACGGTGGCGCACCCACGCGATGTGGACCAGATGCCGATTCGGATGGAGTACGATGTTGACTATCGACTGGGCGGCCCGGAGGGGATGATCAGGTTGGCCGGTTTCGATGCTCCGCTGCGCACGCGGCCCGGCGACGATGTTCGGGTGGCTCTGCTGTGGATGGCGTCCGAGGAGATCCCGGAGAGCTATCGGGTCTTTGTCCACATACTGACGCTGGACGACACGCTGGTGACGCAGTCCGACGGGATACCTGTCTATGGCTTCTATCCTACCCCTGACTGGCATCCCGGAGACTACGTGCGAGATGAGCACCCTCTCACACTGCCCGAGGGGCTGCCAAGGGGGGACTACGCGCTGACAGTTGGCCTCTACCACGCGGTCTCCGGCGCGCGGCTGCCGGTCTACGATGTAAGCGGAACACGTCTGCCTCATGATCGTGTGCTGCTGCACCAATTGGCAGTGCGTTAGGGGATGCTATGAAACGCCGGCAGGCATTCGCACTGATGGTCCTGCTGATCGCCGGTGTCGGACTCGTCGCGGTGCTAGCCAACCGTGTGGAGCGCACACTTGGTGTGTCTGTCCCGGTGGGTACGCTTGCGCCGTTGAGAGCGGCGCCTGAGCCTGGCGTCTATCCTGACGGCGTGGCTGTTGATCTACAACCGTACCAAGCACGGGGACAGATCGCGGTCACGGTTGACGGGACGTTGCCTACGGTTGGGGTGGGGACACTGTACCGTGGTCCGATCCGGTTCGACGCTGAGCACGCCGGTGTCCGCGTGCTGAGGGCTGCTGAGGTAAATGGCGACACCACTGGGCCGCTCTTGACAGCGTCGTATGTGGTTGGTTTGGCACCGGAGCTTCCAGTTGTGTCAATCGTTGCCGATCCAGTTGATCTCTGGGATGCCGAGACGGGCATCCTTGCCAATCCCGGGTGGCGGGGGCGTGAGTGGGAGCGTTCGATACACGTGACATTCTTCCTGGATGGTGACGCCTATGGACTGCCCGGCGGTGTGCGTGTGTCGGGTGGACTGCCCTTGGATGCCCCCAAGCCGTCACTGCGGCTCTACGCACGTGAGGAGTATGGCGTGGACCGGGTGGAGGTACCACTCTTTCCGATACATGCACGGCAATCCGCACAGGGCCAGAGCTACAAGCGGCTTCTGTTGCAGGCCGG
>CAZEXX010000249.1:0-6098 GCA_964516885.1 uncultured Anaerolineales bacterium
GAAACTCGCCCTGACTGGGATCTTTGGAAGTCACCGCGCTTCCTCATAACCAGACCTTTGGGCTCTTGACTGCCAACGATGTGGATCTGTCGACTCGAAGAGCCCAAAGGTCTTCCTCACGTACGCAGCCCGTGCTCGGTGTGTCAGCTATCCCCTTCTCGATACGCCAATAACGCATCCTCGGGCCGCTCGGGGAACCCGGTCACGCCACGCGAGCGATCGAACTGGTGAATGCGGAAGAGCGGACGCGGCTCAAAGGGGAAGACCCTGAAATCCCGCGTCTCAGCATCCAGCGCATCCTGGGCGCCCGGCACATCACAGACGGAGGCGGCGGTTGCCCGCAGCATCCGCACCACCTCCGGGCGCTCACCGGCCAGGTTCCTCAATTCGTTGGGATCGTTCTTGACGTCGAACAACTGCTCGCGTCCGCCGTTGGCCAGGAATATGTACTTCCACGACTCTTTCTTGGGCGATCCCTGATCCCGGATCATCACCTTGAACTGCGGTGTGCCGGGCTCGCCATACATCCCCGTAACAAAGGGGCGTGGCTCCACGTCTCCGGCCACCACACCCAGGACATCGATGCCGTCACGCGTCTCTGTTGCCCCTGCCGCGTGGGTCGCGATGCCGAAAAGGTCGGTGAGGCAGACCAGGTCATCCTGCAGTTCGCCGGCCGGCAGTGTCGCGGGCCAGCTAACCAACAAGGGCACGTGCGTCGCCTGCTCGAAGAAGCTCTCCTTCTGCCACGCGTGGTGATCACCCAAATGATCGCCGTGATCGGCAAAGAAACAGATGACTGTGTTGTCCGCATCCTCGCGTGCCGCCACAGCATCGAGAATGCGTCCCAGGCAATCATCAATGTAGCTGATCTCGCCATAGTACCGCGCCCGCAGCGCTTGCGCCCTGGTGTCACTGACATCGTCGGCCCAGATCAAATAGTTCATCCACGGAATCTGCTCGTCCATCTGATCCGTCTCGCGGTCGCCGCGCACCGGCGTGGGCATGCGATCTGGATCGTACAAACGGTTGAAGGGGACCGGGGGCGCGAATGGCGGATGCGGCCCGATAAACGAGACAAAGCCGAAGAAGGGACGTGCATCGTCCACGTTGAGCTGCTCCACCGCACGGTCCGCCGCCCATCGCTCGACGGTGATCTCTGCTGGCATCGGGCTGACCTGCGGCATGTAGTACATCTCTGTGCGTTCGCCCATCAGCGCTTCGATGTAATCGAACTCAGGATGCTCCTTGGCAATCCAGCTCGCGTAGGCATCACGTTCGCGCTGATCGGGATCTCCATACAGCTCTTCACTGTGGAGATGGATCTCGTAGCCCAGATCCTCATCCCAGGGCTGCGTGTGGAACTTGCCAATGCCGAACGTTCGGTAGCCCAGCTTGTGCATCGTCCGAGCAAGGTAGTCCCCACACCGCCCTTCCATGGTCTCCGCCTGGCCCTCGACCGGCTGAGACCGAGCGTTGCTGAAAACCCTGGTGATAGGCGGTTCACATCCTGTACGGACGGTGTAGCGTGCAGGCACACAGACCGGACACGTCGAGTAGGCATGGGTGAACGTCAACCCCCGCCGCGTCAGGCGATCGAGATTCGGTGTGTAGATATCGTCGTTGTTCAGCGCCGAGATGGTATCGAAACGCTGCTGGTCGGTCATGATAAAGAGGACATTGGGTCGATCAGTCATAGGGCCCCCCGAATTCTTCAAGGACAGCGAAACGTACGAACATTGTGGCGTCTACCCGCTCTCACGTTCCAGGGTCGTCTCCATCAACCTAAGGATCCCGCGATGCACCGCCACATCATTCAGGAACGCCATACGAAGGGTGGGATCTTGAATAGTCTGAGCCCGGGCCTGAAGCAGGCCGTGCGCGGTGTCAAGGAGCCCGGATGCGCGGGGATCGCCGGCAGCCGCAAGGGCCCGGTAACAGGCCAGGTAGATGCGAAGATGCTCATCGGTACGATCTGCCTGGTGCTCCGCCAGGTAGACCAAGATCTCCTCGGCCACAGCAAGCGCGGCGGCGACCTCGCCCCTCCCCAGCGCTACGCGAACCAAGCCGGCCTTGGTCTCAACGACAGCAGCCGGCTCACCTGCGGCTCGGCGCAGCTCTAGAGCCTCACGGTAGACAGCCGCGGGCGCCCTGGATCCTCAGGCAGCATCACCACGAAGTGGTGCATCGGACCATAGACCGCACAGGCCTCAATGTACCCTATGTTCTGAGCCACGGCTGCATCCCGGGTGGCCCTATCCGGCGAGATCATGCCCTTCCAATCCGGAAGATCCACCGAACCTACCACCAGGCCTGCCCCAATCGCCTCTTGAGCCGCCACATCCCCATCACGGCCCAGGTCAATGACACCGAGATCGCTGTCCTTCGCCCACGCGATCAACTCCGCCAAATCCTGCTGCCACTCGCCCCCGCCGCGCCGGAAACCGATGGGATATGAACCTGTACGTGTTTGCATACTGACCAACTCCTTCTCCTAAGATTCTGTTGCCGACAGACACGATTCACGATTCACCATCCAACCCAACAGAGCGGGATCGGATTCCCACTCCTCCGGCAAGCACAAACCTGAATCGTGAATGGTGAATCGTGGCTCTTGGATTCACCAGAATCGGATACGCAGACAAGACTCTTGACTGTTGACGATGGACTTTCGACTTCAGACTTGAGCCGACTACCTTCATCACTCCTCCGCCAAATCCACCCACCACGGGCTGAGCCACACACAATGACCATCGGCCTGGCGTGCGCGCACGTAGTAGGCGACATCTTGCAGGGGCCGCCCAGGGCGATCATCGGCCCACGTCGCAGCGAAGTCCAGCGAGGCGCCGGCCACCGGCAGTTCGGCCAGGACCGTACCCATAGACACGATCTGCACCGCCACGATGGGCGCGGTTCCATAGATCTGGATCTCAAAGACTCGTGGGTCGCCAGG
Source organism: uncultured Anaerolineales bacterium (assembly GCA_964516885.1). GTDB lineage: Bacteria > Chloroflexota > Anaerolineae > B4-G1 > SLSP01 > PWVB01. The sequence continues at coordinate 2,951 of CAZEXX010000249.1, forward strand.
CAGCTGGTCTAGTTCGCTCCCGATGGGGTATCCGTTCAGAGTCGCATCCGCAACAATCCGGGCGCCGCTCGTGGCGTAACATTGCCGCCGGTAGAGTGCGTCAAAGAGCGTACCGCCCTCAAGCACCTCGGTCTGGATTGCCGTCAGCCCGCCGTAGCCCGCCTTACCCGTCAGTCTCGTTGGCCAGCCGGTATGGTTGTCCGTGCCGCCGACAAAGCCGACCCGGTGCCCGCGCATCAAAGCGGTCTGCACGCTGCCGCCAAACCGCCCCCAATGGACGCGCCAGGCCTCATCAGGTTCCTCACTCTCGAATGCCCCCCGGTTCTGTACCATCTCCACAAGGCGAAGCCCCTGTCGCAACAGCGGCGTGGCCTGAGGCCAATGGAGCGCACACCAGAAGGGACGGCCATCGTCACGGACGACGCCGGCCTTGACTGAGGAATCCATGTTGGTGTGGTGTGGTACGATCATGGCTTTGCCCTCGGGGCAGAGCGCGGAGAGCACTTCCAAGGGGTACGCGTCGGGCATCTCCTGCCAGACAGGCAACAGTTCGTGGGGAAACCGATGCACGATGGAGAGGAACGTATCGAAGTCTGCTGCATACAGGTTAGTGTGGCCGTAGCGAGAACTCAGTTCGGCCCCGGGTATCGTACAGAATCGACCCGGCGCGTCAAAGCGCCGGCATATCTCGGCCTGCTCTATCACGAGCCGGTGAAGATAAGTGCCGTCAGGCGACATATGATCCGTCGGACCGGCGAAGTCAAGCCCCAACTCATCCCGAGCGCTGGTGAGCGCAGCCGCAATTGAGCGCTGCCCGTCACCGCTGAAGTCTGTGTGCCAGTGGAACTCACCGAAGTAGATCGGCGTCCCGTCGATGGTCACGGGCAGCGCATTGGTCGTCGCGGACCGTTCGGCCCGGTCCACCAATGCAACGCGGATCCCCGAGGGCAGCGGCGTCCTTCCGTCTTCGGAAGGCACGGCAAACTCCGTCGCGGCCAAGCCGGGAACAACCGGCACTTGCTCGCTAGCATCTCGCACCGTGGCCGTCAGCACATCGCCCGTCTCGGACAGTGCAGGGTTGCCGTATCTATCGAACTGCTCCGCCATCACCTGACCGTCAGGTTTGAGCACCGCTTCAATGTGATCGACAGGCCCGGCGATGAAGTGAAGCTGAACCGGATCCGTGACCTGAGCCAGCTCCACATCCCCGAGCTCGTGAACCTTTCCAACATACAGTGTCCAGGTCAGGTCGGCAACTTTGGGGCAGATGCGCGCCTCAGTGACTATCCGAAGCTCCGCACCCTGATCGAGCTGCTGCGGCACCCTGCACACGGCGATGGAGAGCGCTCGGATGTGCCACATCCAGTCGTGTTTCAGTTCCTCGGCAGAGTAGCGGTGCACGATCTCCATCTCAACATCGCCGGTAGAAGTGTGTGCGAACACAGCAGCAACGCGCAAACCCCGCAGCATAGACAGGCCACTGGCACGTAGGCGCAGCAGGGTGCCCTCCGGCAGGTCCTGCGTCAGCGTCACCGGCAGAGACGAAGGGACACCTTCGGTGACCGAGAGGGTGAGAGCTGTCGAAGATCGCGTCATCAGGCCTCCTGGCCTCTACGGAAATCCGTGGGGCACCCTCGCCGGCTGAACAGTGAACAGACCTGAAGGCAGCTACGCCGTGTTCGGTATTCTGTCCGCCGCCAGAGCACAGAATGACGCCAGACTGCTGACCACGGACCCGATTCCCAACCGTAGCAAGCGACGACGCTGCGCGGGTGCATCATACATTGACTTCCATCGGCAACCCCGCGCGGTCCGTTACGGTCAGGTCGTAGAACGGGTCATCGTGCGCCGCGATCCACCGATCAAGCTCCGCGGACAGCTCAGCCTTGATACGCCGATAGCCAAGGTCAGCGGCCAGGTTGACCAACTCGTGGGGATCCTCCGACAGATGGTAGAGCTCTTCACCGTGCACCAGATACCGATTGTACTTGAACTCGGCAGTGCGAATCATACGGATCGGGTTCACCCAACGTTGCTTGCCGTGATACTGCCCAATGACATAGTCCCGGCAGGGCCCTGGGCCCGAACCGGTCAGCAGGGGCCGCAATGAGAAACCGTCAGCCAGCGTCCCATCAGGCGGCGCCCCAGCGAAGTCAAGCAACGTTGGAGCCAGGTCGGTGTTGACCACATCTACATCAATCACGCGTCGTGGAGAGCTGCTGTCGAGAGACACCGGCACCCGGATCATCAGCGGGACCCGGACCATCTGCTCGTACATAAACGGACCCTTGAAGATCAATCGATGATGCGTATCCATATCGCCGTGATCCGAGGTCACGATGACGAGCGTGTTATCTGCCGCTCCAAAACGCTCCAGCGCATCCAAGACGCGCCCAGCTTCAGCATCAAACAGACGCACTTTCTCCCGATAGAACGCGTGGTAGCTCTGCCAGGCATCTGCGCCGAGCCCTTGGAGGAGCGTGCCCTGGTCCTGCGTCATGAAGGCCTCGTGCACACGCGGTACCTGCTCGAATGCCTGCCGGTGCCAGCTTTCCGGCAGCGGTGAACACCTATCAGGGACAGGTGCCCCGGGATCATAGTCGTAGATATCGTGGGGATCATTGTACGAGAGAAAGAGCGCAAAGGGACCTTGGCCCGCCCGGCGTCGCAGGAAATCGAGGCCCAGCCGGGTTGTCTCAGCATCAGCCGGCCTGTCCGTGCGAATGTCGCCGGCTGCCTCATCCCATCCAGCCGTGCCCGCCGGATCCTGACCGAGGTGCCACTTCCCGAAATAGCCTGTGGTGTACCCCACAGCCTGCAGCCGCGTCGCCACGGTCTCGGTACGCAGGGGCGCGCCGCCCCGGGCACCGATATTGCCCATCACGCCCGTCTCGCTGGGATAGCGTCCGGTGAACATCGAAGATCGGCTGGGGCTGCACTGCGGCGTTGTGCAGAAGGAACGGCCAAACACGAAGCTCTGCTGCGCTAGTCGGTCGAGGTTCGGCGTCTCGAAGGTGGGATCTTCCCCACCCCAGGCACGCCAGTGCTGCTGGTCGGAGAAGATAAAGACGATGTTGGGGCGTTGATGGGACATTCCTCTAGTCCGCTTTGTCCTTTCGCCGCGCCGGCTCCTCACAGAGACGCTAGT
>CAZEXX010000250.1:0-6059 GCA_964516885.1 uncultured Anaerolineales bacterium
GATCTGGACACTGCCCGCGTCGCGCTGCTCAACGCCCAGCGTCTCGACCCGGCCAATCCGGCACCCTGCCTGGCCATCGCGGAGCTCAAGGCCCAGAGTGGCGCCTACACAGAAGTTGATCGCTGGATCGACGCCGCCCTGGAGCGAGCCCCCCGGGACGCCGACGTTTGGAAGGCTGCAGCGCGCTTCTACCTCTCGCGCGACCTCGCCTCGCAGGGAGACCCGGCCGGCATCGCCGTACAGGCGGTCATTCTGGCCCCCGGTGATGCCGAAGGCCATCTCCTCCACGGCTGGAGCGATCTAGTAGGTGGTGATCCCGGGGCCGCCTTGGAAACCCTGGACCAAGCCCTGACCTTGAACCCCAATCTGGCCGAGGCGCACTACCTCCGTGGTCTGGCGCTGGACGCAGCCGGGAGAGCGGCAGAGGCCCGCGCTGCCCTCATCCGCGCCGCGGACCTCGGCTGGCACCGCCCCTGACCGCAGGGACTTGGGTGCAAGGTGCCTTGTACGCTTGCGCAACCGATGCAGAACTGAAAAGCTCTCGCTGGTTTGCCGGAACCGGCGAGAGATCTCGTTCTTGATTCTGACATTCTCCCATTCGCTGATTCCCACATTCTTCCATTCGCTGGCTCTCACATTCTCGATTCGCTGATTCTTCCCTACTCCCCCACCTCAACGTGCCCGAGCAGAATGCTGTCCGCCCCATCGGCCAGCAGCAAGCGCTGCCCATTAGGAGCGTACACACCGACGCGGATCTCGACCGGCCCCGGTGTCGCGGTCTCGGGGATCTGCAGGGACCGTGGATCGATGACGACCTCGCCCACCGCCCAGCCCGTGGTCGGGCGCGTCCACCCCGTGGGCTCGCTATCGTTCTGAGCCAGCAGGTGGCCCTGGGCGTCTACTACGTGGACGAAGACCCGGTAGGCCGTCGTGATCTCGCCCAGGGCTTCCCATCCGAGGACCAGATCCAGCATCTCGCCAGGTGCCACGGCCTTTGGAGCCGTGGCATCAGGAAGCCCCTGATAGCCCGCCAACCGTATCTCATCCCCCAGGACCTCGTCCGCCGCGGTGAACCCCACCGGCAGCTCCCACGTGCGCTCAGGTGCCTCCACGTCGAGTCTCCAGCTCCCCAGCTCGCATTCGCCCAAACTGAGTTGCAGCGTGTGCGTGCCCGATACGAGGCTGCCCGGTAGTCGCAGGTCATGCCTGCCGAGCCAGCGCTGGCCCGGCTCCCACAGGCTGGTGGGCCACCACGAGGCCGCCGGAGCGAACACCCACGAGGCGGCGACGTCCCCAGCCCCGCTCAGCAACACTGCCTCAACCGCCAGATCATCCTCGTTGGCGGTCACGGCCTCCCACACCGTCGTCAGCACGACACTATCACCCGGCGCAGCCCTGCCGCGGTTCAGGCCGGAGGACCAGAGCCCCACCGGCCCGCACTGCTGCATCTCGGCCCCTGCATCGACGTCCAAGCTGTGCAGCGATGGCGGCACCTTCGGCGGCCCGATGCTCACATCGCCCAATACCAGCGCGGGCGCAACGGGATTGCCCGCCGCGTCCAACACCGACGCCGGGCCTGCCGTCGCCCGGTCAAAGAGTGCCAGCTCCAAGCTGTAGGTGCCCGGCGCCATACCCGGTACGAGATCCAATAGGTGATCCATCCGGGCGTAGCCATCCGTGGGCCACTCAATCAACGGCCCCGGCGTCCGGCCCCAACGCGCCGGGCGGATGCCCACCGGCCAGCGGGAGCCATCGGGGCCCACCAGCGTCAGTCCCACCTGCCAATCCTCACCGCCGGGCGCCAGTGCGCGCCAATAGAGCGTGAGCACCGGTGTGGTCTCCGAGCTCACGTCCTGTGGGAGCGCCTCCACCCCGAGGAACATAGCCTGGCTGCCGAAGTTGGCGGTGAGCGGCAACGCAGCGCCCGACACGACGTCGGCACCGTCCCAGCGCGAGCTGCGCCACAACACCCCGAGGCCATCGACCACAAACCCCTTGGCCGCGATCAGGATCACCGCGGCGGCCAGCACCCGCCATGCTATCTCCTGCGATCCAGAGCTCTCATTGGCGGCATCGCCGGTGGCCTCAGGGGACAACAGTACTGGCCCCTTACCCGACCTCAGCAAGACCACCAGCACCAGTATGCTCACGACAGACACGCCGTCGCCCGCTCGCCGCAGTGGGGTCTCGCCGAAGGCAACCTTGATCACGTGCGCGCCGGCCGTGACATGGAAGGTCACCAAGCCGGTCCCCTCCTCAGGCCCCACCGGCACCGGTTCACCGTCCACCGTGACCCGCCATCCGGGGTAGTAGAAGGCCAGATACCGTCCAGTGAAGGCCTCGGGGGTCTCCAAAGCAATCTCAGCTCGCAGCGCCCCGTACGTGGCGCGAGAGATCGTAGCGCCCAGAGGGAGATCCCCAGGGCGCAACCGAACGATCTCATCGCCGGCTGCGTATTGGTCATCCAGCGTCACGTCGGGGAAACGCTCCACCCAGATCGGCAGATACTCTCCCTTCGCCGTCGTGCCCAGCGTGTCCGTAAGCCGCTCCCAGCGGATGATCCCCTCCACCGTCAGGTCACCCGGCACACTGCAGGAACTCGGGTAGAACCAGCCCAGGTTCGCCACGACCAGCACAGAGATCAACGCTGCCGTCACCCAACCCAGGAACCGAGGGCCCCGCCGCGATCCCGCCAGTGTCCCAGGCACGGCGCCGGCAAGTAGTGCCAGACAGAACGCAGCCGGGCCCAGATATCGCCAGGGGAATTGCACGAAGGAGAGCAGCGGAACGTGCTCCCACACCCCGAGCGAGGTGGGCAACGTAAGCGCGGACAGGCCGGCAACCAACACCCAGAGCGTGCCCAGTTGCCATCGGATCTGCCATCGGCCTAGTCGACCAAGGCTGCGCCAGCCCAACGCGGGCAGCAACGCCACCAGCAGCGGCACCAGGCCCAGTGATTTCTCGGGCCAATCGTTGACCAATGCGGGATCGGCACGCCTGGGCAACGCAAGGAGGTGGCTGAACGGCAGGAAGTTGTGATGGTAATCAAAGACCCACGTGCCCAACAAGCGGCCCGTCTGGATCAGGGACCGTTCCAACAGCGCAGGCACCCAGAAGAAGGCCGTGAGGCCCAATCCAAGCATCCCCAGCAGCGCACCACGTCCCACCACAGCCCAACTGCGCCTGAGGTAGCCTTGCACAAGTGCCCACAGCATAAAGACCGGAGCGAAGAGAAATGCAAAGGGGTAGTGAGTCAGGATCATCGCTGCAAGGGCGGCGACACCGACCACCAGATAGCGCCGGTCGCGATCCAGTGACCAGCGATGCATGCCCAGAAGCACCAGCGGCGGGAAAGCCCAAGCCAAGGACTCCCACAGGCTCCCGCGATTGTAGATATCGTAGGCCAGGAACGGAGAGTAAACGTAGGCCACAGTGGCAACCGCGCCCCCGGCGAGGCCGGCGGCCCTATTGCCACCGCCGTATACACCGTAGAGCGTCTTGGCCAGATGGAACATGAAGAAGCCGCCCAACGCGACCCCGATCAGGAAGACCAGATTCATACCCACCGGCCACGCAAGCCCCACGCGGTGCACCAGCGCCAGAAGTCCTTGCGCAAGAGGCGGGCCAAAGACGAAGAGCGGGAAGCCAAACCCGTGTGCCATATCGGGCGCCCATCGGCTGAAGAGCACACCCTGTTCCCACAGGTGTTCTATCTGTACAGCGCGATACAGGTGGAAGGCATTGTCGTAGCCGCACGAGATCTCGCTACGCAACAGCGGCTGCACCGCAGGCAGGCAGACAGAAACCAGCGCCAGGAAGAGCAACAACCGGCCCACCCGTGACCCGGTGTGTCGCACCGCTTCTTCCCCGGTGTGCTGGCCGGCGCTATCTGACCTCAATCGTCGCCACAATCGTGCCATCATCGCCTTCCGTCGTCACCAGCCGCGTGCCATCCGGCGCATAGACACCGACCCGCATCGTAGTGTCGCCGGCGGCAGCGTCCGCCGGTATCTTCACGCTCCGTACGTCACTCACGATCTCGCCCACGGCCCAGCCCGTCATCGGACGGGACCACCCAGCCGGCTCGCCATCGCTCTGATCTATCAGGTCACCGTCGGCATCCAACACGTGCAGGTAGATGCGATAGGAGACGTCCACCGGCGCGAGCGCTTGCCAGGCCAGGTGGATCTCCACCACGTCGCCGGGCACCGGTGCCTCCGGCGCAAGCGCATGACCGACCAACGCGATCAGATCACGCCCGATGTGGTCGCGAAAGACGATGGCGTCGGGCGTCAAGCCGTCGGGCAGTGCCCACGCGCGCTCCGGTGCGACAATCTCCATTGCGACGCGGCCAAGTACCTCGTCGCAGCCATCCGCGTTCACCCGAAGCTCGTAAACCCCGCTCTCCAGGTCGCCGGGCAGGCGCAGCACGTGGCGGCCGACCCAGAGATCACCGGCAGACCACCGGTCCGTGGGCCACCACGCCGCAGCCGGCGCCAGCGTCCACTCCCGGGCCACCGCACCATCCGGCGTGACCAACGTCAACTGCGCCAGGAGGTCACTCGAGGGCGTCTCAACCGCCTCCCACACCCAGCGTACCGCCAGCAGATCTCCGGGAATGCCGGCCTCGCGATCCAGCGCCATATCCAGAAACGCCAACGGCCCGCACCGGGCACCCTCGCCCGCAGAATCCTCGCGCGCCAGCGGCACCGTCGGGGCTTCAATGCTGACCGTGCCCACCACCAGGTCCGGCCCCAGTGGCCGACCCTCGGCGTCCAACGGAGAGAGCGGGACCAGGGTCTCTTTGTCAAAAATCGCCACAACCACATCATAGGTGCCCGGCGGCGTGCCGTCGAAGGGGATCACAATATGGCCATCGTAGGCATAGTCGCCCGGCCGCCAACCGTCCGTGGACGGCATCGGCTCATAGCCCCTGGGACGCGCAGTCCCCGCGGGGCTCCACACCTGGCCGTCCGAACTGCGCAGCAGAACCGCCGTCCGGGTGTTGTGCGTTGGGGTCTCGTAAGCCTGCCAGAGCAGATCCACCGCCAGCTCCCCATCGCTGGGAACGCTGTCCGCCCCAACCGTGTAGCCCAGCAGGGCCATTCCCCCATTGAAATGCTGGTTCAGGGAGACGACGACTTCAGGTAAAGGCCCGCTGCCCAAGCGCGACCGCTGCACGGGTGTGGGCACGCGCCCCACCACCGCCTGGCGCACAATCAGAAGACCAGATGCGAGCACGAGCACCGCCCATGCAAGGCCGGATCGCCTCATCCGCACTACCGCTGAGGGTGCGGTCGGCGCGTGTCGCGCCGCAGACGCAGTACGCAGCCCCGGGACCGTCCATGTCCCAACACCGATCACCAGCCCCAATAGAGACAGCCAGGTGCCCGCCGCGCGCGTCGGCGTCGTGCCGAAACGCACCCGGATCTCGTGCTCGCCGGCAGGCACATCAAAGACCATCAGGCCGGTATCATCCTCCGGCGCGACTTCAACGCGGTCTCCATCGATCGACACCTGCCAACCGGGGTAGTACAGGCCCAGCCACCGCGCCCGGAAGGACTCCGGAGAGACAACGGTGACGAGGGCACTCAATGGCCGATAGATCGCCGCCACGACCTCGGCCCCGCTCGGAAGCGCCGCACTATCGAATCGCTCGGGCAGCGTCCCGGCCACGAAGGCCTCCGCCAGCGCCAAGTCATCGGGATGCTCTTCGACCCAAATCGGGAAATAGCTGTTCTCCGGATCCATGCCGATCCAGCCCTCTTGCTCCCGAGCGTAGAGGGCCTCAAGATCCGGGAAGCGACCGGCCGAACACATACCCTTGGGAGGATACATCTCGGGCCAGGCCGCCAGCGCCAATGCACCAACCACGACCAGCATAATGACCGTTGACGCTCGCCGCCCTCCCCCTCCCCCCTCGAGGGAGACCTGGCCACGGGACGCCTGGGGCCCACCCTCCCCCCCGTGGGGGAAGAGCCGGAGAGGGGTCTCCCCGCAATCATCCACATCTCTCTCATGGGAGTTCCGCCCACCCTCTCCCCCCCCGGGGGAGAGTT
>CAZEXX010000251.1:0-6021 GCA_964516885.1 uncultured Anaerolineales bacterium
GGAGAGGGCCGGAGGTCGCCACCTCTGCCATTTTTACACGGGGCAAAGAAGAAAAGATGGTCTGGGTCTGTCGAGGGCCGTCTGCGTGCCTACGCGGCGCGGAGACCCCTCTCCAACTCTCCCCCGCGGGGGAGAGGGCCGGAGGTCGCCACCTCTGCCATTTTTACACGGGGCAAAGAAGAAAAAGGTGGTCTGGGTGTGTCGAGGGCCGGCTGCGTGCCTACGCAGCGCGGAGACCCCTCACCAACTCTCCCCCGGGGGGGAGAGGGCCGGAGGTCGCCACCTGTTCGTTCTTCCCCTCCACAAGGAGAGAACACAGAGGAAGTCCTCGTTTCAGGGGAAGCAGACCCCCCTCTGTAGCTCTCCCCCCAAGAGGGTGCCGTGAGGGGGGAGAGGGCCGGAGCACGAGCGCCGTTTCGCTTTGCGCCCGGTGAGGGAAAACACAAAAGGGGTTCCGGGCGGTTGCTTAGGTGTCCGGGTCGCGTATACTCCCCATGTTGTGCAGACCAAGCAGCCACTGAGGAGGAACCCTATGTCGATCTACCCGTCCACCACGTGGACACGGGCCCTGCCGACAGACGTTGGCTTCAATCCCGGCAAGTTGGCAGAAGCCGAGAAATGGTTGGATGAGCACGCCGGCGAAGGCGGTTATCGTTTTGCGGTTGTGAAGGACGGCGCCCTCGTGGTAGAGCTCAACCGAGGTATTGGCCGCTTAGAGCGGTTGCGGATCGCTTCCGCGGCGAAGTCTGTCTACAGCAATGTCCTGGGTATCGCGGTTGAGGAGGGCATGCTTCCCTCGGCTGACGCTCCGGTGGTCGAGGTCTATCCTGAGATGATGGATGTGCCCGAGGGAGAAGGTCCCAAGGAGGGACGTTATGCTTTCCCCAAGGATGCCGCCATCACCTTCCGACAACTGATCTGCAATGTATCGGGCTATATGAAGCCGGGCGAGCAGCCGGGCCAGGTGTTCCACTACCAGACCTACGGCATGAATGTTCTCACACACTCGGTGGCCAAGGCCTACGGTATGTACGATGTGGCCGATCCCACGGGATCGCCCGGCTTTGGGCAGTTGATCAAAGAGAAGCTTGCGGACGCGATCGGGGCGGAGTTCAGGTACATGCTCACGAATTTCGAGCTGCACGAGAAGGCCCGACTCCCGATTTTCGGCTACTACTGCCAGGTCTGCACAACCGCGCTTGATCTGGCGCGCTTGGGATGGCTCTGGTGTAACTGGGGCCGTTGGCAGGATCAACAGGTGGTGCCGGAGGCCTGGATGCGGGAAACTGTCGCCGTCAATCCGTTCTTGATCGCCAACGCACCGGAGGAGCAGTGGGTGTATGGCCACGGCTTCTGGACCAACGAGCGCGGTGTCCAGTGGCCCAATCTGCCAAGGGATGGGTTCACCTCAGCCGGCGCGGGCGGGCATTTTGTCTCCGTCTTCCCCAGCCAACAGCTCGTGGTCGTTCAGAATCCCGCTCCACACGGCACCCCCGGGCCCGGCGGCACACGCGCCAACGGCGATCTGCTGGCGCTGGTGCTGGAGGCGTTGCGATAGGGAATGGGAGAATCAGCGAATGGAAGAATCAGCGAATGAGAGAGTGAAAGAATGGCAGAATGGCAGAACTGAGCATCTCTGAGGTTCTGTGATTCGCTGATTCTGGATTCGCTCATTTGCTGATTCTGTATACTTCCGAGGAGACACATGCCAGAGTCATTCCATCCCCTGTCCATCGAAGAGCTGAAGGCGATGGCTGCTGTGATCCGGTGCGACATCATCGAGATGATCGCGACGGCGCAGGCCGGCCATCCCGGTGGGTCGCTGTCGGCGACTGACATCGTGACGGCGCTCTATTTCCGTGTGATGCGGCTCGACCCGGCGCGTCCTGACTGGCCGGACCGTGATCGCTTCATCCTCTCCAAGGGGCACGCGTGCCCGGTCTGGTATTCGGCGCTCGCCGAGCGCGGCTACTTTGACAAGGCGCATCTGGGTACGCTGCGACGGCTGAACAGCATCCTGCAGGGCCATCCCGATATGCGCAAGACGCCGGGCGTCGATATGACAGTCGGCTCGCTGGGGCAGGGGCCCTCTGTCGGGTTGGGTATGGCGCTTGGCGGCAGGCTCAAGGGACGGGACTATCACGTGTGGGTTATGGTCGGGGATGGCGAGGTCCAGGAGGGCTCGGTTTGGGAGGCCGCGATGGCGGCGCCCAAGTGGCACCTTGGGAACCTCACGGTGATCATCGACCGCAACTGTCTGCAGAACGATACCTGTGTTCAGGATGTGATGCCGCTGGCCCCGTTGGCCGACAAGTGGCGGGCCTTTGGCTGGCACGTGCTGGAGATCGATGGCCACGATATGGCGGCTGTGGTCGAGGCGCTGGAGAGTGCCCGTGCGTGTCGGGACCAGCCGGTGGCCATTGTAGCGCACACCGTGAAGGGGAAGGGTGTGTCGTATATGGAGGATCGGGCTGAGTGGCATGGCAAGGCTCCCTGCGCTGAGGAGGCCGAGTGCGCTCTGGAGGAGATTCGGAGGTGCGCTTGTGAGTAGAGGCATCTATCACCACATGCTCCCCGAGGTCATCGCGATGCTGGAGGCCGGCGCCCTGTTGACCGAGGGTCCCGGGCAGGCGACGCGCTATGCCTACGCCGATGCTATCCTGGAGCTTGGCGCCCGCAATCCTGACGTGGTTGTGCTGGATGTCGATCTCAGAAAGAGCCTCAAGACGACCAAGTTTGCCGAAGCTTTCCCCGACCGCTCGTTTAACTTCGGCATCGCGGAGCAGAATATGATGGCGGCGGCAGCCGGGATGGCGACTACAGGTCTCATCCCCTACGCGAGTGGCTACGCCGTCTTCCTCACGATGCGGGCCCTTGACCAGGTCCGCAACAGCATCCACTATCCCCGCCTCAATGTGAAGATCGCCTCAAGCCACGGTGGTATCACGGCCGGTCCCGATGGCCCGACACACCAGGGTCAGGAGGATCTCAGCCTGATGCGCGCTATCGCTAACTCCACTGTGATCGCCGGTGCCGATACGTTGACGACCAAGAGGGCGACGTGGGCTGCGGCAGAGTGGGAGGGGCCTGTCTATCTCAGCTTCACCCGTGACCCTGTGCCCGATCTCTACGATGAGAGCTACCCGTTCGAGATCGGCAAAGCTGTCGTGATCAGGGAGGGCTCAGACGCGACCATTGTCGCCATCCGCGATATGGTGTCGCAAGCTCTGGCCGCTGCTGAGCTGCTGGCAGGGCAGGGCCTGAGTGTGCGCGTCATCGATTGCCACACCCTGAAGCCGCTGGACGAAGCCACACTGCTCGAAGCTGCGGTCGAGACGGGGGCGATGGTCACCGCCGAAAGCAACACTATTATGGGTGGGCTCGGGAGCGCCGCTGCCGAGTTGCTGGTCGAAAATCATCCAATCCCCATGCAGCGTATCGGAGTGCGCGACACCTTCACGGAGTCGGGCCCGTACCCGCAGATTCTGGAGAAGTATGGCATGTCGGCGCGGCATATCGCGGCGGCGGTGGGGAAGGTGGTTAGGCGAAAAGCGTTCCAGGTTGCACGTTGAACGTTGCAGGTTTTGAGACGTCCCAAACTTGGAGCTTGCCTACGTGTAACGTGCAACCCTCAGTTTGAAGGGAGTCGACCAATGAAGCCAAGAGTCTACGTGACACGGCGGGTGCCCGATGCCGGGTTGGATATGGTGCTGAAGGCTTGCGATGCCGAGGTGTGGGAGGGAGAGCTGCCGGTACCTCGGGATGTGCTGATGGAGAAGGTGCGCGATGTTGAGGGGCTCTACTGCCTTCTCACCGAGCGGATCGATGCAGAACTGCTGGATGCGGCACCAAGGCTGCGCGTCGTGAGCAACTATGCGGTCGGGTACAACAATATCGATGTCGGTGCCTGTACGGCTCGCGGCATTCCTGTGGGGAATACGCCTGGCGTGCTGACGGATACGACAGCTGACTTCGCCTTCGCGCTGTTGATGGCAGCGGCTCGCCGCATCGCTGAGGCGTCGCGCTATGTGCTGGACGGCAAGTGGCAGACCTGGGGACCCAAGCTGCTGCTGGGCGTGGATGTCCACGGCACCACGTTGGGCATTGTGGGCTTCGGCCGGATCGGTCAGGCGATGGCTCGACGCGCCCGTGGGTTCGATATGCGGGTGCTGTGCTATGATCCCTTTGTATCCACTGTCGATCCTGACGTGGCTGAGCTGGTCGGTTTTGATGAGCTGCTGGCAGAGTCGGACTTCGTCTCCGTTCACGTGCCGCTGACGGAGCAGACACATCACCTGATCGGCGCCGCGGAGTTGGCCAAGATGAAGGCGAGCGCGGTGCTTGTCAATACCGCACGGGGCCCTGTGGTCGATCCGGATGCGCTGTGGCAGGCTCTCGAGTCCGAGCTTATCGCGGGAGCCGCCCTGGACGTCACGGAGCCGGAACCGATACCGGCCGACCATCCACTTCTGAGTCACCCCAATTGCCTGGTCACGCCACATATTGCCAGCGCGAGCATTGCCACGCGCGACAAAATGGCCGTTATCGCTGCCGAGAACCTCCTCGCGGCTCTGGTGGGGCGCCCGCTGCCTCATTGTGTGAATGTCGAGGTGTATGGGGACGAGGGATAGGGCACCAGGGCAATAAGGGCTAGGGGGCGGGGGGAGCTGGGGAGCGGAGGAGCAGAGGAGCAGAGGGGCGGAGGCCCAAGGGAGTCCCTGGCTGCCTTATCCCTATCCCCTGTCCTTTGTCCCATATTGCTGCCGCAGGCCCTTGACACCCGGGGCAGACCCCCTACAATGGGCCAATCATATGGGTTCATCGAAAGGATGTCATCATGGATATCTTCATGAAATGTGGGGAATACACCACGGCAGACGAGGTGCGGAAGGCCGGATTGTACCCGTACTTCAAACCCCTCACGAACAATGAGGGTACTGAAGCGTTGATCGGTGACCATCACCTGATCATGATCGGGTCCAACAACTACCTGGGGCTCACGGTTCACCCCAAGGTGCGCCAGGCAGCCATTGAGGCCATCGAGCGGTTCGGGACCAGCTGCACGGGATCTCGTTTCCTGAACGGCACGCTGGAGCTGCATTTGGAGCTGGAGCGACGCCTGGCAGAGTTTATGGGATGCGATGCCACCCTCGTCTTCAGCACGGGCTACCAGGTGAACCTCGGCGTGATCGGAGCCATTGTGGGGCGCGGCGATTACGTCATCACAGACAAAGAGGATCACGCGAGCATCATCGACGGGTGCCGCCTCTCCTATGGCACGATGAAGCGATACCCGCACAACGATCTTGAGGCGCTGGATCGTGTGCTGGCATCCTTGCCCGAGGAAGCCGGCAAGATGGTGGTCGTGGATGGGCTCTTCAGCATGGGCGGCGACATCGCGCCGCTGCCGGACCTGATCCCGATCTGCCGGAAGTACGAGGCCCGGTTGATGGTGGATGATGCCCACTCGATCGGTGTCCTGGGCGGCGGTCGCGGCACTGCGGCTGACTTCGGCATCACCGAGGGCGTGGATCTGATTATGGGCACCTTCAGCAAGTCCTTTGCCTCGCTGGGCGGCTTCATCGCCGGCGATGCCGGTGTGATTGACTACATCCAGCACCATGCGCGTTCTCTGATCTTCAGTGCCAGCATCCCGCCGTCCAATGCAGCAGCGGCGATGGCGGCCCTGGAGATAATGAAGGCGGAGCCGGAGCGCATTCAGCGGTTGATCGAGATCGGTGCCTATATGCGCAAGAGCTACCGCCAACTCGGATTCAACATCGGCGAGACCCAATCGCCCATTATCCCCATCATCATCGGCGACGATATGACCACGCTGCGTGTGTGGAAGGCCTTGTTTGACGCAGGCGTCTACACGAACCCGGTCATATCACCGGGTGTGCCGGAGGGAATGCAGCTGCTCCGCACCAGCTACATGGCGACGCACACCGACGAGCAGCTCGAACGGGTGCTGGACACCTTTGCCACGGTGGGCAAGGCCCTGGGTGTGATCTAGGCGGG
>CAZEXX010000252.1:0-6017 GCA_964516885.1 uncultured Anaerolineales bacterium
ACATACAGCGTGAGGTGCGTGAGGAAGGTGTCGGCTACAGCAATCATATGGCCGATGCCGGAACGGAGGTCTTTGAGCAGCAGCTCGACGTCGGTCTATCGCAACAGCTCCAGCACTCCCATTCCGATGTGCAGCGGGCACTCATCAAGTTTGATGATGGAACCTACGGCATCTGTGAGTCGTGTGGCGCACTCATTGAGTTGGCGCGCCTGGAAGCTATGCCAGAGGCGCGGCACTGTCTGGAGTGCCAGACGCGAGTCGAGTATCGTCGAAGAGCTTGAACCTATCACTATCCCCTTCTGCCGTGCCTCGTAGCTTGTCCTTGGGGCGCTTGAGCCGGCTCTTGTTTTTTGGGACCATCGCCCTGATCCTGATTGTCGATCAGCTGACCAAGGCCTGGGTGGTTGCCCATCTACCCCTCTATGAACCCAGGGATCTCTGGCAGTGGCTCGCCCCGATTCTGTCGTTCACCTATGTCAAGAACACGGGGGTGGCCTTTGGCCTCCTCCAGGGGCTAGGACGTGCCTTCTCGCTGCTGCCGGTGCTGGTGGTGGTCGCTGTTGTGGCCTTCCGCCGCTCGCTGCCGGTGGATGATCTGTGGGTGCATCTGTCGCTCGGGTTGGTGGTTGGTGGGGCACTGGGTAACGTGATCGACCGGCTGCTGCGGGGATATGTGGTTGATTTCCTTGATGTGAACTTCCACCCGCTCCAGAGTTGGCCGGTCTTCAATGTCGCCGACTCTGCGGTGGTTGTAGGTGTGGCGATCTTGCTGCTGGATACATTCTTAGCCGAAACTGAGGAGGCACCAGCCGATGCCTGAATGGCATACACTTGAGATTGATGTCGCGACGCGTCTTGACCAACTTCTTGTCCGGCGGTGGGAGCTTCTTGACCACCGCCGTATCCGTGAGATGGTGGTCAGGGAGGCGATCCTGATCAATGGGCAGCCGGCCCAGACGTTGGGGCAGTGGGTGCAGCCCGCGGACGAGGTCCGGGTGAATCTCCCTGATCTGAAGCCAGTGGAGACTCCCAAGTTGCGCAGCGGGCTGCAGCTCTCCATCGCCCACGAGGACGATGCTATGCTGATGCTCGACAAGCCCGTCGGGATCTCCGTGCGTCGTGCGCGCGGATCGGCCCGGGCATGGACACAGCCCACGGTATCCCAGCTGTTGGCCGAAATGAGGCCAGAGATTGCGCACGTCGGCGGGGTTGGCCGTGCCGGCGTCGTCACGACATTGGATGACGATGAGTCCGGCCTGATTCTGGTCGGCAAAACGGAGGTGGCTTACCGCGAGCTGCGGCGCTTGATAAAGCGCCACTATGCCGTTGAGGCCTACACCGCGCTGGTCGAGGGAAATCTGCGTGCGGAAACCACGATTGAGGAGCCGATCGGCAACTACAAGCATACGCGGCGCAGGCTGAGGGTAACGCGCGAGGGTCGCCCTGCTAGGACGTTCGTCCGTCCCCAGCAGCACTTCAAGGACAACAATCGCGACTACACCTTGGTCTATGTCCGCCCTGAGACGTCGCGCATGCACCAGATCCGTGTGCATATGGCCTGGTTCGGCTTCCCCATCGTGGGCGATAAGGTCTACGGTTCCAAGCGCCAGATGTTGCTGCCCGACCGGCTCTTCCTGCATCTGAGCCAGGTGCAGCTGAAGCATCCGATCTCCCGCAAGGATCTGACGATCGAGTCGCTGCTTCCGCAGGAGTTGTACTCGGTGTTGCAGTATATGCGGCGGCCAAAGTCCTGACTCGTTCGCGGCACCCGAGGTCGTGACCTCACCATCGCCCCCTATGCATTCATCTACGAGCCTATGAAGGAGTCACTATGCGCGAACTGAACGTTGCTGTGGTGCAGATGCTGTCTGAACTGAGCAAGATGGAGGACAACGTCGGCAAGATGGCCGAGATGGTCACTCGCATCGCCACGGCGCAACCCGTCGACATCATTGTGTTTCCGGAGCTCTCGGTGACCGGCTATGAGGGGGGCGCACGCTTCGCTCAGATGGCCCAGCGGGTTCCCGGTGCGGTCACCAATATCCTTGGCCGGCGGGCGAGTGAGTTCGGTGTTTATCTTCTGATCGGTATGGCGGTCAAAGAGGATGTAGAGACCGTGCTCTACAACGGTGCGGTGTTGATTGCCCCCGATGGCGAGGTTGCCGGACAATATCGCAAGATCCACTTGCCGGCTGAGGAACGTCTGGTCTTCCGGCCTGGTTACCAGATCAAGCCCTTCGAGACCGAGATCGGTACGCTGGGCGTGATGACCGGGTGGGATCTGGCCTTCCCGGAGATGGCGCGCAGCTTGATGCTGAGCGGCGCCGAGATCATTCTGCTTCCCGCGGCCTGGCAGGCCAGGGACGCCGATATATGGCGGACGCTACTGGTCGCGCGGGCCTATGAGAACGATACCTTTATCGCTGCTGCTAACCGCATCGGTGAGGAGCCATCATACGTCTTCGCCGGGCAGAGCGCCATCCTGGCACCCTCCGGTGAGGTGCTGGCGGCCCTGGAGGAGCCCGAGGAAGGTTACATCGTGGTGCGGCTGGACCTTGACGAGGTCCGGCGCCGGCGTGAGGAGTCGCAGATTATGTTGGCGCGCCAGCCGGCAGCTTACCGCCCCATTGTGCGGAAATACTGAACCGCCGGTATCGCCTGTAACGCAATCGTAACAAACACGCCGGGCGCGACCTGGTGTCTGGTCGCGCCGGGTCTTCATTGTGTGAAGTGGGATACTAAAGGCCCTCCCCCCCATCCGCGCCGCCACAGGCGGCGCACCTTCCCCCTCTCCCACACCGGGGAGAAGGGGAAGGAACGGAGGTCGATCTAGAGTGGTTTCTCGTAGACGCGGTAGGTGCGGTAGAGCTTGCCGCCCATATTGGCTGCCGTGCTGCGCATCGGCAGGTTGGATTCCAGGACCCACGACGTCTCGATGTCCTTGTAGGTCGGCACGCATCGGCGCATCGTCTCTGTGAGCAGGAGCGCGTGCAAGCCTTGCCCGCGGTACTCCTCGATCACACCACCGGCGAAGGCCCGAATCGTGGTCACGACCTTCTTGATCTTCCAGTAGTAGAGCATCTTGGCCATCGTCCACCATTCCGGGACGCCCGGACGGGGATAGGCCAGATGTAGCGCCTTGTTGACGTCGGGGAGGGGCAGTCCCGCAGCGATGGGGCGATCGCCCTTGAACATGAAGAAGACCGTGGGCGGGTCAATGATCGGCTTCATAACCTTCATTTCGTGCTCGACTTCGTCGTCCGTCATAGGCACAAAGCCCCAGTTCTTTGACCAGGCCTGGTTGTAGACCTCTTTGAAGTAGCCGGCATCCGTTCTGAAGTCGCGCATATTGATGGGGCGGACGGTGATGCCGGCGCGCTCGCGGGTGCGGTTCGAGACGCGCAGCACCTTTGGGTTCAGCCCGGTGCCGTCGGGCTTGACGTGCCGCAGATCGGAGAGGTACGCGAAAAGATCCTGGGCTTTGGTGTAGCCGGCACTCTCGATGTAGGGTGCGTAGTAGCGGGGATTGTAGGTCATCAGCACGACCGGTGTGCCGTTCCAGCCGTCGATCAGCAAGCCGCACTCCTCGTTCTGGGAGAAGTTCATCGGCCCGCGGGCGGATTTGAAGCCGTCGTCACGCAGGGCCGCCTCCGCCGTTCGGAGCAGCTCGCGTGCGGCCTCCTCATCCTGGAGTACCTCAAAGAGGCCGAAGAAGCCTACTTTGTCGTTCCAGCACTCGTTGTGGCTGAAGTTCTCGATCGCCGCGATCGTGCCGACGATGTTGCCATCGCGCCGCGCCGTGAAGTACTGGACCTTCGCGTGTTTGTGAAAGGGGTGCCTGTCAGGATCGAGAAACTCCTCACGCTCTGAAATCAGTGGGGGGACCCAATAGGGGTCGCCCTCATAGACCTGCCAGGGGAAACGGATGAATTCCTTGCGCTCCTCGGCGGTGACAGCCGGGACAATCGTCAGTCTGCCGGTTGGTGTTCCGGACATAATAAGACCTCCTTCGTGCTAATGACAGCTGCAGGTGGACAGATAATGCCAAGAGTATACTCATAGTTCCTGCGGCGTCAAAGATGATCGGGGGCTGAATCAGGGAACCACTGATCCGGATGAAGCCGCTGCGGGGGCCGAAGAGGGCAGGGATAAGCCCTGCCCCTACCGTGCCATATTCGTGGCTATCCACCCGGCCCGATACCCAGTGATGTAGGGGCAGCCCTTGTGGCTGCCCTGCGCGTGCGAGCGATCGGGGCCGAGGAGACCACTGTGATGAAGTTGCTCTTGGGACTGAGTTCCTTGTCAGCAGCCGGGCGCTCCTATGTCAATCTAACGCAGCGCTAATGCCGCTTTAACCTTCGTTGCCTATCATGGTGATATGATGATGGCGGCAAAGGGGCTTGGCTGGGCCAAGAGTTCTGCCGCCGGACCCCTTGCTGTGTAACCACCGGTCGCCATCGCAAAGCGGCCCGCTGTCTTATGACGGCGATGGGTGTGCCCGTCTGGAGGAGGATCTAGATATGGATGCAAACCGTTATACTGAGAAGACACAACAAGCACTTTTACGCGCGCAGCGCATCGCGACAGAGCGCGGGAATCCGCAGATCGATCCAGAGCACCTGCTTCTGGCTCTTCTGGAGCAGAGCGATGGCGTGGTGCCGCGGGTGATCTTGGAGCTGGGCAGCGATCCCCAGCGGCTGCGCGTGGATCTGGAGCAGGTGGTCGCCCGCAAGCCGCAGGCGAGCGGCGCCGGCGCCCGGAGCGCCGGGCAGGTGGATCTGTCGCCGGCGGTGGCACGGATATTGCAGGGCGCGGAGCGTGAGGCCGGGGCGCTGCGAGACGAGTACGTCAGCACCGAACACCTGCTGTTGGCGATGGCCGATTCGAGTGCGGGTGAGATCTCCCGCTTCCTGGCGACCCAAGGGGTTAACCGGGAGGCGGTCCTGCGGGCGTTGACCGGGATCCGTGGCTCTCAGCGCGTGACGTCGCAGTCACCGGAGGATACGTACAATGTTCTGGAGAAGTACGGGTCCAATCTGACGCAATTGGCGCACCAGGGCAAACTCGATCCCGTGATCGGACGTGACGAAGAGGTGCGGCGCGTGATGCAGATACTGTCACGGCGTACAAAGAACAACCCCGTCTTGGTCGGCGAGGCCGGTGTGGGCAAGACGGCCATCGTCGAGGGGTTGGCGCAGCGGATTATGCGCGGCGACGTGCCCGAGGGACTTAGGGAGAAGGAGATCTTCCAGCTCGATATGGGCGCACTGATCGCCGGGGCGAAGTACCGCGGCGAGTTTGAGGAGCGCCTTAAGGCCGTGCTGAACGAGATCGCCGGCTCGGAGGGACGGATAATCCTCTTTATCGATGAGCTGCACACGGTGGTTGGCGCCGGCAAAGCCGAGGGGTCGATGGACGCCGGCAACATCCTCAAACCGATGTTGGCACGTGGTGAGCTGCACACGATTGGGGCGACGACGCTGGACGAGTATCGACGGTATATCGAGAAAGACGCGGCGCTGGAGCGCCGCTTCCAGCCCGTCTATGTGGACGAGCCTGATGTTGCTGACACGATCAGCATTCTGCGCGGCATCAAGGAACGCTATGATACGCACCACGGCGTCCGCATTCAGGACGCAGCGCTGATCTCGGCTGCGACGCTGGCTGATCGCTACATTACCGACCGCAACATGCCCGACAAGGCGATCGACCTCATCGACGAGGCCGCCGCGCGGCTGCGTCTGGAGATAGACTCCAAGCCGACGGAGTTGGATCAGATCGACCGGCGCATCCTGCAACTGGAGATTGAGCGCGCTGCGTTGGCCAAGGAGAAGGATCATGCCAGCCGCCAGCGGCTGGCCGATCTGGAGAAAGAGCTGGCCGACCTGCAGGAACAGAGCCGTGCGCTGACGGCGCAGTGGCAGCAGGAGAAGGGCCAGATCGAGCGAATTCAGGGGATTCAGAAGGAGATCGAGGATCTGCAGCCGGAGATCGAGCGCGCCGAACGTGCTCAGGAC
>CAZEXX010000253.1:0-5997 GCA_964516885.1 uncultured Anaerolineales bacterium
TTTCTGGAGTGCGGTATCGATGACCTGATCGTCTACGTTGAGGACGAGGCCACTGCTGCCGATCAGTTGGCTTTCCCGGTGAGATGAGCGGCACTGATTCTTCTTCTGCGCAGAACATATGGCGACTGAAGGCTGTGCGGGGGTGCTGACACCTCGTCCCTCTGTCAGATGATCACTGAAAAGAAAACGCCCCACCGAAGTGGGGCGCTCTTGGAGTGACGGCTGTTCCTGTGCCAAGTCATGCTATACTCGAATTAGTGGCCGATCTCTAGGCGGGCGCTAATGGTGAACTCTTGCGGATTGCCATTACTGCTATAAGGACCTCTATCCTCAGGACTATGACGGCCCGCACTTCGACTGGCCGCCCTACCGTGAGGTCCAAGAGCCGGCGGGGGCGGTCGAGCATGTGCGCATGGAGAATGCGGCGTTGATCTCGATGTGCGATACCTATCTGGGCAAAGTACTCGACCTGATGGATGAACAGGATATGTGGGACGACACACTGCTGATCGTTTGCACGGATCACGGGTTTCTGCTGGGTGAGCACGACTGGTGGGCTAAGTGCGTGCAGCCGTTCTATGGTGAGGTCGCGCATACGCCGCTTTTTCTGTGGGACCCGCGCACCGGACGCAAGTCCGAGCGCAACCATGCGCTGGTGCAGAACATCGACTGGGGCCCGACGCTGCTTGAGGCCTTCGGTGTGCCGCGGACGCCGGACATGCAGGGCATTCCGCTGACATACTCTGTGGCGTCTGATGTGCCGCTCCGTGAGGGCGTGCTCTTCGGCCTCCACGGGGGCCACGTCAACGTGACCGATGGACGCTACGTTTGTATGCGCGCGCCGACCACCGCCGAGAACTGGCCGCTCTATGAATACACGCTGATGCCGACGCACATGCGCCACACGTTCGATGTCTCTGAGTTGCAGGAGACCGAGATGGCTGCGCCCTTCGACTTCACCAAGGGCTGCCCCGTGATGAGGATTCCGGCGCGCGGCAGTGGCTGGCCTGACATGCACCGTTTCGGTACGTTGTTGTTCGATCTGCAGAACGACCCCACACAGGAACACCCCCTCGACGATCCTGAGATCGAGGCCCGGATGACCCGGCTTATGGTGAATCTGATGAAAGCTAACGATGCGCCTGTCGAGCAGTTCGAGCGGCTGGGTTTGACTGTTTGACTATGGGTGTCGGGCGGATCTTGAGACGCGAGCTATGGCGACGTAGCTCGCGTCTCTTGACGTAGAACTCACTCACTTAGGTAGTCGTGCTTGCGAAGGCTTAGCCATAGTCTGTACTATACAGAGCTTTCGTTGAATCTTCACAAGGGGTCGACAGGTTAGGCATCCTCCCACTGGGTGCACTCAATGGGGATACCCTTGCGCAAGTTGCCAAAGCACTTGATGTCACAGCGGATACAGCGTACGATGGCGTCCTCCTGGCCTTCGAGCATCTTGATGGGCCAATCCGGGTCAGCGATCAAACCGCGACCGATGGCCACGAGGTCAGCGCGGTGTTCGTTCAAGGCTTCAAGGGCACGCGAGCTCTCGTCTAGCTCGTTTACGGCAACCACGGGCACGCCGAAGCGTGTGAAGGGCGCGGCGCGATCACCGGGGTGTTCCACGCTTGCGGGGGAGATATCGAGAATATCAACACCAGCATTGACCAAAGCCTCGGTCAAAACCAGGCTCTCGTCGATGCCATAGCCTTCACCCACTGGTGTGTGGCGGTAGAGCAGTAGCATTGTGTCCGCACAGATTGGGCGCACGGCCTCCACAATTCGCAGGGCCAGGCGCATCCGATTTTCCAGACTCCCGCCATAGGCATCCGAACGCGTGTTCTGGATCGGAGAGAAGAACTGATTGAGCAAATAGCCGTGCGCGCCGTGGGGTTCTACACCGTCGAAGCCCGCTTCGGCACACTGCTCCGCAGCCCGGCGATAACGGGTAACTAATGTGTCAATGTCGTCAGTGCTCATATCGGCAGGGGCGAAACCTTGACCCCGGGTGCCCGGGAAAAGCTGAATGGCGATCAAGGCCCCATGTTCGTGGACGGCGGAGACCAAGGGCTTAAGATTAGCAGCGGTGAACTCATCGCCGAAGCGATCAACTCCGGTCGCCTCGACTATGACCAAACCCACACCACCCTGGGCGTGCCGAGCATACCATGCTACGCCCTCCGGAGAAGTCAACGGGCGAAGCTGCACCATTGGCGGCATAACGATACGGTTGCGCAGTGTTCTGCCGTGCACAAACAGCGGTTTGAACAATGGGGATAGGTCTGCAGTATCAGCACTCATGATGGATGCCCTCCTCGATCATTTAGTTGTATGCAGTTCAGAAATCGTGTAACTGAGTATCTCTATGGACAAGACAAAGTATACTCCGGTAAAAGGAGATGCGGCAATGGGCACAAATGAGAAGCTACAGTCTCTTCAGTATGATGAACAGCCTGAGTTGGAGATGGCCCGGCGGGCGAACGCCTTCCGTGAGGAGATGCAGCGCCGGCGCAGTGTGCGAGACTTTGCGGGGCGACCGGTGCCACGCGAGGTGATTGAGGACTGCGTGTTGACTGCGGGTTCCGCGCCCAGCGGGGCCAATATGCAGCCGTGGCACTTTGTGGCGGTCAGCGACGCCGAGGTGAAGCGGCAGATCCGTGAGGCCGCGGAGCGGGAGGAGTACGCCTTCTACCATGGCTTGGCCGGCGACGAGTGGTTGGCCGACCTGTCGCACCTGGGGACCAATGTTCAGAAGCCCTTCCTGGAGCAGGCCCCCTACTTGATCGTGGTCTTCGCGCAGCCTTACGGCTTGCTGCCGGACGGTGGCAAGAAGAAGCACTACTACGTCCGTGAATCGGTGGGGATAGCGACCGGGATGCTGGTCGCGGCGCTCCACCACGCCGGCCTGGCGGCATTGACCTACACCCCGACCCGGATGGGATTCCTGCGCGAGCTCCTGGGGCGCCCGGAGAACGAACGCCCCTTTATCGTGATCGTTACCGGATACCCGGCGGATGGGGCCACGGTGCCGGATCTCCAGAAGAAGGGGCTGTCCGAGATCGCCACGTTTGTGGAGTGATGGGTGCGTCGGATCTTGGCCGGTTTTGTACGTTGGCAATGCCTATGTCAGGGCGGCTGTGTCTGGCGTCGCTTGTCCGACTTTCAGATCCTTGATGGCGAAGGGCAGATACAATAGCCCGATCATCACCAGGGCGATCGCCTCGAGGATCGGCAGATACAGAGGCCATGGCGGGAGGACGTCCAATAGGCTGGCCGTTGCGGGTTTGTGGGCGACGAAGAGGTAGTTGCTGCCCAGGAGCGCGTTGATGATCCCCACGAGGACTGCATAGATGTTACCCCGGATGAGGATGCGCTTGATCGATTGGAGGGTCGGGCGGCAGCCCTCCACCGCCGTGATATAGACCGCTGCGGTGACGATCGAGCCGTGAGAGATGATGCCCTGGAAGAAGCGGAAGTGCGGAAAGCCGTAGGCGCCCGCATCGGGGGTCAACAAGGCTTGTGAAGCGCCGGCTATGCCCAGCAGGTAGACAAGTTCGTACAGCCCGTAGCTCTTGTTGACCAATAGTATCGCGCTCATAAAGACCAGGATGCTGCAGAGGTGCAACGGTAGCGTGGTCTCGACGGACCACCGCCCCGGGGTCCAGTTCCACAGGTGCCACAGTGCTTCGTCAACGATAAGAACCCACGCAAGCGTGCAACGCACGATCTTGCGCCAACGTGGCGAGAGCCGCTGCCCGACCGCGAGCAGGGCCACGTTGATGAGCGCCACGATGATCAGGGTGATGATATGTGGCTGCCGAACAACTCGAACGATGGCCCGCCGTGCTCCCCGCTGAAGAACCGGTCCATAGTCTGGCGCTCCTATGAAAGATGCCGATAATCATAACCCAGGGTTGGTTCTCTGGCTGTTGGGGGGGCAGATGTCGACGCTGCTCAGGGGAATCGTGATCGGTCTGTCAATCGCGGTGCCGGTGGGACCGATCGGCGTGCTCTGTATCCGCCGCAGCCTGGCGGATGGCCGCGCTGCGGGTCTGGTCTCCGGCTTGGGGGCCGCGACCGCCGATGCGATCTATGGAGCCATCGCCGCACTTGGACTGGCGATGATCTCGGATGTGCTGGTGACGCAGCAGTTCTGGCTGCGCCTTATCGGCGGTCTCTTTCTCTGCTATCTGGGCATCAGTGCCTTCTTGGCCCAACCTTCACAGGATGCGGGCGCCGCCGATGGGGGGGGGCTGGCCAGGGCCTACGTCTCGACGTTTGGCCTGACGTTGACCAATCCGATGGCCATTCTCTCATTTGCCGCGATTTACGCAGGGCTCGGCCTGGGGGGCAGAGAGCGTAACTTGGTTGATGCCGGCACGATGGTGCTGGGCGTCTTTCTCGGGTCGGTCCTCTGGTGGTCTGCCTTGAGCGGCGGGGTCAGCCTCTTCCGGGCGAAGTTCACGCCGGCCAGCCTTGTGTGGGTCAACCGCACCTCTGGGGCCGTCATCCTGGTGTTTGGACTGGTTTCATTGCTGAGCGTCCTCTAGCGTGCCATTGCCGGCCTGGGATCTCGATCAGCTCCGTCTCTGGCAGCAGGATAGTGTGTTTCTAGGCTGACAGGTTGGGAGGATTCATATGAAGCGCATCTACGTGATCGGCGACAGTATCTCGATGCACTATGGCCCCTATCTGGAGACCTACCTACGGGGCAAGATGTCCTACGCCCGCAAGAGTGAGGCCGAGGCCATCGCACTGGATCTCGACCCACCGCAGGGGGCCAACGGCGGCGATTCCTCCATGGCGTTGGCCTTTATGAAGACCAAGGCTGCCGCGATGGGATTTGACACAGACTGGCTCCTTCTGAACTGTGGCCTATGGGATCTGAGAACCGATCCGCAGACTGGGGCGAAGCAGGTGCCGCTGGATCAGTACCGGGTGCACCTGCGGGAGATACTTGCGATCGCGCGCGAGCAGGGCATCACGCCAATCTGGGTACGTACGACGCCCTGTGATGAGGCGGTTCACAACAAAGGAGAATCGGGGTTCCATCGCTTTGCAGCGGACGCCGTCGCCTACAACCAGGCAGCCGATGTGCTCATGAAGGTTCACGGTGTACCCACTATTGACCTGTACACCTTCACGCTGAATCTGGGTGAGGATCTGTACTGCGACCACGTGCACTTTCACGAGCACATCCGGGAGAAGCAGGGCGCCTTTATCGCCGGGTGGCTGACGGCGTGGGAAGCCGCCCAGGACGGATAGGAGGGATGATGATCGATTGCCGGGTTCTGCTACAAGACGACATCCTCACTCTGGAAACGGGCTGGATTCGCCGGCAATACCGGTGGAACAACGGCAGGCTCATCAGTCTGCGGATCGAGGATGTCGTGCGCGGGCACGGATGGAGTTTGGTGGGCAAAGTGCCGGATCTGGCATGGATCGGCGATGGTGCCGGCGCAACCGGGCGCTTGCAGGTGGCGGAGCACGCGACGACCTCGACCACGCCGGGCCACGTGCGGGCCGAGGTCCTGACCTCAAGGGGAGATCTGGAGATCAAACGTGTCTTCCGGCTCTATCCGAACTGCCCGGCGATTGCCTGTGACTTCTATCTGCGCGGGACGGTGCCGCCACTTGTGGCGCTGGCTCTTGGGCCAAGGGCAGCGATGGAGTACCTGGCCTTGCCCGGCGTCCACTGGCGCGCACGGGCGGTCGAGTTCTTCGACGTGACCGACCGCAACAACACGTTGGTTCGCGAGGAGGAGGTCTTCCTGTATCGGACCGAGCACGCGTTTTCGGGTAACCTGCTCTTTTTGGACGAGGTCCTGGAGGACCGCGGGCTATTCATCCTCAAGGAGTCCCCGGCGGCCCACGCGCATCTGGCGTACCCCGGATGTGACTTCGTCGTCAAGGTCGGGGAGGCGAGCGTCGTAGGGTTAGGTGTCAGCCCTGGTGATGTCAGCCCGGGGGCCTGGACGCGAACATATGGGGTTGTGACCG
>CAZEXX010000254.1:0-5979 GCA_964516885.1 uncultured Anaerolineales bacterium
ATCGGCGGCGTGAGTAAGAGTTCGTTCATGCGATCACCTCACCGTCGTGATGAGATGCCCGGTCCACTCCATCCACGGGCCAGGCCATAGTCCAATTGCCAACACCAGAAGACCCAGGACAACCACCGGGATCGCCATCCAAGCGGAGATGCGTACGCCGGTGGTATCCACCACCGGGTCAGGTGACGAGAAGAGAGTGGCGATGAGCGGCAGGTAGTAGGCCAGAGAGAGCACAGTGTTGGCCAGAAAAATCGCCAGTCCCGCGTATATTACCCAATCCTCCGTCTGCAGGATTTGGGCAAGAATGAACCACTTGCCGGCGAAACCTGCCAGCGGGGGAATGCCCGCAAGGCTGGCGAGCGCGAGGGTGAAAGTTGCCGCAACCAGGGGCAGTCTCTGCGAGGTGCCGCGCAGTTCGTCAATCAAGGTCGTATGCAGGTAGAAGTGGCAGATCCCCTTGCTCAGAAAGGCGAGTCCTTTCATCGCTGCGTGCGCGACCATCAGGAAGAAGCCCGCCTGTATCGCGCCGGGGATGTCATATCGCAGCCCCACGCCGATGGCAAACATGACGTAGCCCATCTGGGCGATCGTTGAGTAGGCCAACAGCCGTTTTGTGTGCGTTTGGACGAGGGCGAGGCTGTTGCCCACGGTCATGTTCAGGACGGACAGCAATATCAGCAGCGTTCCAAGGCTCTCTGCCGGATAGCCAAGCCCTAAGCTCACCTTCAGCCAAGCGTAGAATGTGCTCTGGATAACGATGCCCGAGAGCATGGCGCTGATACTGCTCGGCGCGCGCCCGTGGGCATCCGGCAGCCACGTGTGCCCGGGGACAATCGCGCTCTTCAGCCCCAGACCCGCGAGCATACAGGCCAGTCCGACTTGGGCCCACGGTCCAGAGGCGTCCATGGCTTGCTGCAGGGCCAAGCTGCCGGTCTCCCTGTAGACGAGAGTCATTCCCATCAACAGCGTCAGTGTGCCCACACTGCCCATAATGAGGTACTTGAAGCCCGCCTCCACTGCGGTATCGGTGTGACGCCGGAATGCCACAAGCACGTAAGCCGGCACACTCATCAGTTCGCAGAAGAGATAGAGCCCGAACAGATCGGTGGCCATCACCATCCCCAGCAGGCCTGCCACCAACAGCAGCAACAGGGGATAGGTGACCTTGTAGCGGTGATCGAGGGCCAGGTACCGCCCGCAGTAGACGGCAACGCAGAGGCCCAGAGCCACGGCAACCGTGCTGATGACGATAGCCCCTGCATCGGCCTGCAGCGCGGCGCCGTTGGGGCTGTGGCTGCCCCAGATCAGCCCGGGAAGCCCTAGTCTCCGAGCCTGGTTGCTGCGCCGGCCTAGCTCCAGGAGCGTGGCCAGCGTGGCCGCAAAGACGCCGCTCGTCAGCAGGGCGAGGACCTCATTGCGTCGTGTGATGAGACGCGCGATAAGATAGATCGAGAATGCACCTGTCAGCAGGCAGATCAGGGGGATGGCCACCCATAGTTCACCTGAACTCACTACAGACCTCCCAGAAGCAACGTTACTTCGTGCTCTACCCAATTGAAGACGGGCGCGGGGAGGATGCCTTCCACGACAGTCAACACCGTCAAAAAGACCGTGGGCGCTAACATAGCCAGGGGTAGAGCCCTCGGGAGCTCCCGCGTCTCCAGTCCATCCGGCGTGTCGCCGAAGAAGAGGCGTCCGAAGAACCAGAGACCGTAGGCGACGGTGAGCAGCGATCCGACGATGGCAACTGCTGCCAGGGCCAGATATCCTGTGCCGAAACCTCCGGAGAAGATCATCCATTCACTGTCGAAGATGCACAGTGGGGGGGTCCCGGCGATCGCCAGAATGCCGATGGCGGCACAGACGGTGGTCACCGGCAACCTATGCCGCAGGCCACCCAGGTCATCAAGCTTCCGTCGTCCGGTGCTGTAAACGATAATCCCGGTCACCATAAAGAGCAGTGCCTTGACAATGCCGTGGTAGATGACGTGGAGCGTTGCGCCGGCGACACCGTCATGGGTGAGCGTTCCGAGACCAAAGAGGATGTAGCCCATCTGGCTGACGCTGGAGTAGGCAATGACACGTTTGATGTCCCGCTCCGCCAAGGCCATCAGGGCGCCGTAGATCTCTGAGATGACTCCGACGATCATCATCGGGAGCGCAAAGCCCATCAGCTGATCCCTGGTGAAGAGACTGAATGGGAAGCGCAGGATGCCGTAGGTCCCCATGCTGAGCATGGCTGCAGCGAGCATGATGGTGACCGGCATCGGCGCGACGGTGTGAGCGTCAGGCAGCCATATATGCAGGGGAAAGACCGCCATCTTGACGCCGAAGCCTACCAAGAAGAAACAGGTCACTATGGGGATGATCTCCGCGGGCAGCTGGAGCCCCTGGCGCAGCGCGGAGAAGCTGTCAGTCCCGACGGCATTGTAGATCGTGAGCAAAGCCACGAGCACCAGGAGCGATCCGAGATGCGTGACGAGGAAGTACTTCAGGACGACGATGCGCGGCGGCGGGCCATCGGCGGAGGCGTCACCCCAGACCAAGATCAGCACCGCAGACGCTATCAGCATAAGCTCCCAGAAAGTGTAGAAGAGCACCATGTCGTCGGCCAACGTCGTCCCGGACATACCCACACCGAACAGCAGCAGCAATGCGTAGAAGATCGGCGTGCGCTCATCGGTATGGTGGTATCCCCACGCATAGACGATGGCAAGCAACGTGATGATGGTCTCGGTGAGCAAGAAGGGAAACGTGATCCAGTCACAGTGCAGAGCCAGCGCGATGTTCTCGGCGGGGATCCAATTGATCGCCAGCACAGGATCTTGCCCACGGTTAAGACAGACCAGGAGCACAAACGTAGCTACCACGGTTGACAGGGAGGCCCCGGCTGCACACCAGCCGGCCAGATGCTGCAACCGCTCCTTGAAGATCATGAGCACGGCGGCCATCACGACCGGTATCACTAGGATGGCCAACATTGCGATGTTACTCATTTTGTCACCTCACGCACCTCGGTTGGCGTGGTGGTCACCGTTACCATCCGGTTACCACCACGAACGTCACGATCGCGACAGTGCCGAGCACTACCCATTGTAGATTCCTCCGTAGCCGGCCTGTATGGCTGCTTTGCAGCCAATAACTGATTGACAAAGCGCTCCGGGCTGTCGTCCGCATTATGTGGCTGACCCCGTCTCGTTCGCCCACGCGGTACCAGACGTGTGCTGTGCCCACGACTGCGCGCCAGGGGCTGGCCCCGTCTCGTTCGCCTATGCTGTACCAGAAGTGCGCTGTGCCCACGACCGCGTCCCAGAGCTTGACGACGCCCTGTTGCAGAATGCGGTCCTCTATGACCAGGTTGACTGCCCGCGCCAATCTCAGCAGCCAATCCTCCGGACTGGTCTGCCCATTGGTGCCTGCAGCAGGCGCCGTGCGCGAGGGCCGCCCGCGCACCGTGAGCCACACTGCGAGGCGCAGAGGCGTGCCGATCAACAGCAGCCAGGCGAGCACGTCCTGATGTCCGGTGGCCGCAATGCCCAACGCTACACAGCCCAGCGCGGCGTTCATGTGAACCGGCAGCTGTGACCAAGAGCGTCCGACCACGAGTTGTCTGGTGACGGCGAGGATACCGATGCAGGCGATCCCAAGTGTTAGCGTGCCGAAGAGCGGATTCAGCGCCACGAGCGGGGTGATCCGGTACAGAAGGTAGAGCCCCAGATTCGGCATCGCCACTCCGTAGAGCCACGCACCAGTCAGGGGCGACAGGCCGTCCGCCGCCGCCTGCCAACGATGGAAGGGCCAGGCGCCGGTCTTGACCCATACGGCTGTGAGCATGCCTCCCACGACCCAACCGAGCGGCGCCTCGCTGAGCCTCGCGCCGGCATCCAGCGCATCCGCGATCACGAGGGTGCCGCCGGCTTCCATCAGCACCAGGATCGCGATGAGAAGACCGACATCGCCGAGACGGAGGAACAGATAGACCTCCTTGGCCTTGCGCATGCCGTTCCGCAGCCCCTCGGCGACCGGCGCCAGAGCTATTCCCAGGCCGAGTATCTCCAGAGCCACATAGCGCGTGAGGAAATCACCGGCAAGAAATGAGATATTGGCAGCGGACAGCGCGATCAGGAGAAGCGCCCAGGACGTCCGGCCAGCGGGAGGCGAGAACAGCAGCCCCAACAGAAGGAGCGTGGATGTCGCGAGTGCGGCCCGCCCGCCGAGTCCCCCGAGATGCAGACTCATAGGGCCGGCGGAGGGCAGCCAAACGTGCAAGAGTACTTCGTAATCCTGATAGGCGAGCAGTCCGAGAAGGCTCAACGTCGCGATTCCGGCCAACAATGTAGCCAAACGGCGCCGCTGGGAGGCGTGTCCCAGGCGTTCGCCCGCTCCCATCAAGACGATGGTGCCGATCAAGGGAAGTGCCAGAGCTCCGACCAGAAGTGCTGCCAGCGTGAGGCCGATATCAGCCGCTGAGACGATTGAGGTCATCCACATCCCCCGATGGATAGTGACGATAGACGTTCACGATCAAGGCCAAGGCTGCGCCGATGACAACTGACTCAGCGATGAGCGCCGATATCACCATGGACTGGGCGAAGTGCGGATCATTATTGAGGCGTCCGACGTGGATCAGTTCCAGGGCGATACCTTGGAGGACGATCTTGAGGCAGATGACTTGCTTGATGACGCTGCGCTGTGTCAGCAGTCCGACCAGGCCCAGTACAAAGAGGAGAATGCCAAGAGACGTAGTGACGAGATCTAACCAGGGGGACATCGGTACGGATATGTTCACGGGGATTCCTTTGGGTGGCCATGCAGGTCAGGTTGTGGCGGTGGGATATCTTCTTTGCCGGGGAGGATGGCAGCGACACCCAGCGCGCCGGCAAACATCAAGCTCGCCTGCGTCACAAGGTCCAGGGTGCGTCGTTCCCAAAACCACTGCCGGAACGCCGCGTCCTTCTGCTGCGGGTCGAGCTCTCCGGCAGGGATTTCTGCCACCAACCATCGCCCGAGGGTCAATCCGGCCGTTACCAGGATCAGTACGATGATCAACCACGCTACGTATTCGCGCTTCATGGGCTGTGTGGCCTCCTGGCTTCCGTCAGGCTGATGCCGATGATGAGTAGAATGCTGATGAGGCCGGCGCCCACGCTCAGCTCAAAACCGGCGGCGTACGGGGCATTCTGGAGGAAAAACAACATGGCCAGGCAAGCGCTGCCTATGCCGAGTGCAATGACGGACCGGATAAGGCTGCGTGCGAGCAACGCTACGATGGCAGCACAGAGGACGGTCAAGGCGAGTAGTCCATAGACCAGATTGGGCATACTTCGTCTCCACGTTTGAGGCTGACGTTGGCGCGCCAGCGTGATCTGAGCTCCGGGTGTTGCGCTGTTTCTGCGCAGCTCCATCGCTGCCTGCGCGCGACAGCGCGTTGGCCGGGCAATCGGACTCGGATCTCTAGTGCCGAAGAAGGCCTTAGCTGCAGTCCCAGCGCGAGCTGCTCACGTGGACTGCTTGTGATCGTCGCCCAACCAAAGATGAGGATACCGGTCTTGGGTGCCGGTGCCCCCGCCTTGTGTCTGACGGCCGACGGCCTATCTCGTTTTTGGTCGATAGGTAGCGGTCGTTTCCGATGCTACAAGCGTACGGACAGATGATCAGGTAGGTGCATCGTGTTCAGGGTCAACAACAGAGCATTGACCACCAGCAGAGTGTAACATAGTGTGCGCACGATGGCAAGCGTAACAAGACCACAGGGCTGTCGCGTTCGAAGTGGTCGCCCGGGAGACGGTGATCTGAGTGGGTGAGGCACCAGCAACACCAAAGAAACCGCCCACGAATCCGTGGGCGGTTTCTCTCTCAACAGGTAACTTCTAAGCGGTGGCTCAGGGCTCCTCAGGAGCCTCGATCTGCAACTCCACCGTGACGTAGCCCTCGTTGTCGCTCAGAATATCGTCGTTGATGCGGAAGTATAGGGTCCCC
>CAZEXX010000255.1:0-5974 GCA_964516885.1 uncultured Anaerolineales bacterium
TCGGCGAGATACGGGCGGGCGCGTCGCCACTGGTGGCGGCGGTGCGCGAACTGGGTTTACCGGGGTCCGGGCACACGGATATCCTGGCGTTCACGGCAGATGGCGACATTGCCGTGGTGGAATGCAAGCTAGCGGCGAATCCCGAGATCCGGCGCAAGGTGATCGGCCAGATCCTGGAGTACGCGGCCTATCTTTGGGAGATGACGTACGAGGAGCTGGACCACCGCGTGGAGCGCATCGCAGGTCACGCGTTAGCGGACCTCGTCGCGGCAGCCGCGCCGGATGAGTGGGACCCAGACGCCTTCAAGGAGAGCGTGGAACAGACGCTGCGCGATGGTGACTTCGTGTTGGTCGTCGCGGTGGATGAGATCAACGATGAACTGCGGCGCATCGTGCGGTATGTGAACGAGTGCAGTCAGTCGGTTTTCTCGCTGCATGCATTCGAAGCGCAGCAGTTCCAGGTCAACGGCCTGGAGATCCTGGTGCCGCACGTCCACGGGGTTTCAGCCAGACGCGCCGGCGCAGGGACCAAGAGAAGTCGGTGGACGGAGACCAGGTTCTTCGACGCGCTTGAGCAGGGAGGCCGAACTGAGGTTACCAGTACGATCCGTGACCTGTATGAGTGGACCGGCAAGGACGCTGACCGGCTGTGGTTTGGGACGGGGGTGGCCAAGGGATCGTTTACCTTCCACTACCTCGGGGATAGCGGGACCTCGTCGGTCTTCTCGGTCTACACCTCAGGGACATTGGTCCTGAACTACGGGTACCTGAGTAATCAGGTGACGGATGACGTGATGACAGAGTTCCATCACAGGCTCACGACCATACCTACCCTCCGCACCATACCGGCCGATTTCACCAGGTGGCCATCGGTGATGGTGGCGGACGCGCTCCCCAGCGGGGAGGAGCTCACGGCCTTCAAGGAGGCAGTCACGTGGCTCGGGCGCGAGATCCATTCGACACCGTGAGTACAGATAGCAGATCGGTGAACAGAACACGCAGCCACGCCAGAGCTCCGTTCGCCTGACCCATTCCATCAACCAAGCGCAATAGGAGGGACCTATGTTCGCATACCGCAACAAGTGGCCCATCAAGGAGGGCCGCGTTCAAGAGGCCGTTGACCTGCTCAAAATCCCCCTGTCGGGCCCCACGTTCAAAGCAAAGGATGCCCGCATCTACTATGATCCCCAGATGTCCCCCGGACCCGTCGTGGTATGGGAAGAGACCTGGGAGAGCCAGGAAGCGCACGACAAGTTCTGGGCGCCCGACACCGACGTGCACACCGGCGAAGGAGCGAGTGAATTCTGGACCAAGTGGGCGGATGTCGTGGCTGGCGAGATCGAGCTCGAAATCTGGACCGTGCTGAAGTAAGCAACTCCGCTGCGGAGTTAGTTGCCGCGATCCGGCCACAACTGACCCATAGAGCTGCCCGGCAGTTCACGCATCTGGCACTGCGTTGCGTGAACTGCTAGCGGCTTCATCCGCCTCAGCGATTCAGCGATTCAGCACCCCCATTCGCGCAGATTCGCGTGATTCGCGGTTCCTCCCTCCCCATCCGGCCACCGCGCGCCAACCACAGATGACCATTGTCTCGACAGCACTATGTAGTAGAATACATATGCATATACATAGTCATCGATGGGGAGTGCACGATGCAGAGGATTATCGGCGTCACAGAACTACAGCGTCGCTTCCGGGCGGTCTTTGACGAGGTAGCCAAGGGAAACACGCCCTATGTGCTAACCCGCGGCAGCCGACCCGAAGTAGCTATGATCTCCTACGAAGAGTATCAGCGCTACCAAGCATTCCAGGAGCAGGAAATCCTGGCGCGCTTTGACGCGCTTGCCGACCGAATGGCGACGCAGAACGCAGCATTCACTGACGACGAG
This sequence comes from uncultured Anaerolineales bacterium, assembly GCA_964516885.1. Lineage (GTDB taxonomy): Bacteria > Chloroflexota > Anaerolineae > B4-G1 > SLSP01 > PWVB01. The sequence goes on from CAZEXX010000255.1 coordinate 1,890, forward strand.
GTCGCCGAGGACGTCAAGGCAGCCAGAGCTGAAATCTGAGCCTGATGCGAGTCGTCGTCGACACCAACGTTCTCGTCAGCGCCATGATCCGGCCCCGGGGCAGCACCGGACGGGTCTTGGCGCACCTGCGGCACGGCACCTACACGCTGCTCACGTCCCAAGCATCCCTTGAAGAGCTGGTCGATGTACTGACGCGTCCCAGGATTCGCGAATAGTACAGCGTGACCGCCGACGATGTCGAAGCCCTGCTGGCCCTGATACTGCTGCGAGCCGAACTGGTGACGCCGGATCGCACGATCGTCGTATGTCGCGATCCCAAGGATGATAAATTCCTCGAAATCGCTATCGCTGGATCCGCGGACGTAATCGTGAGCGGTGACAAAGACCTACTCGCACTCCACCCGTTCGAGGGCACCCCTATCGTAGCACCGGCCGAATTCCTGATCCGTCTGACCGCTGCGCCACCACCCGCTATCCCGTAGGCGCGCGCCCGCGACGAACACTACGTCCCACCCGCAGCCACACCGCAACCCAACTACCCACCACCACCGGTATCCCTCGCTCCCCTCCGTCTGCGGAGTATAGGTCAGGGCTCTCCCTCAGCGGCTTCATCCGCCTCAGCGATTCAGCACCCCCATTCGCGCAAACCCGTGTCATTCGCAGCCCCTCCGTCCCCATCCGTACAATCCGCGTAATCACCGTAATCGCAGATTACGCATAATCCGTGATTCAGACACCGCCGCACGAGACGCGAACTGACAACTTGTCCCCGGCAAGGGGAGTTCACGCTACGCAGAAACCCAGTGCCGTCCTCCCCTTCCGGCCCCTTTCCCTCAGTGGTCTCATCCGCCTCAGTGGTTCAGCGATTCAGCACCCCCATCCATGCAATCCCCGCCATCATAGATCACGCATGATCGACATCCGCGTAACCCGGCGTTGCGCTTGACTCCTGAACCCAAACACCATAGCATACAGGTGGTAACTGAACTATCTCATAGACGACGGAGAGGAAGATATATGGAATACCGATCATTGGGAAGAACGGGCGCTATGGTGTCACCGATATGCTTGGGAACGATGAATTTCGGTGATCGAACTAGCGAGGAGACATCCATCGCCATTATCAACAGGGCGATCGATGCGGGGATAAACTTCATAGATACAGCAGATGCCTATGGCCGTGGTAAGAGCGAGACCATCGTCGGAAAAGCGCTGGCTGAGAATGGGAAGCGCGACCAGATTGTCCTGACGACGAAGGTCCACGGGCGGATGGGGGATGGCGTCAATGAGAGGGGTACCTCACGATACCACATCATCAAAGCGTGTGAGGACTCTCTGCGCCGTCTGCAGACCGACCACATCGACCTGTACCAACTTCATCGCCCCGACCTCGATATCCCTCAGGATGAGTCATTGAGAGCCCTGGATGATCTGGTCCGTTCAGGTAAGGTGAGGTATATCGGATCCTCCAATCATGCAGCGTGGATGGTCATGGAATCCCTTGCCGTAAGCGAGCGATTGGGGATTTCCCGGCTCATCAGTGCCCAGCCACCCTATAACCTGCTGGATCGCCGTGCCGAGAATGAGTTAGTGCCCCTGGCGCTGAAGTATGGACTTGCCGTACTGCCCTGGTCACCCATCGCCGGTGGTATGCTATCCGGCAAATACACCCTTGAGATGGCAGATGGCGCTGCTTACCCTGCCGGTACCCGTGCAGGAAGAGGCTGGGCGCCCATCCTGAGACGGATGAACCGCAGATCACTTGAGGTCGCGACTGCAGTGAAAACGATGGCTGAGGAGCGAGGGCTGAACACCGCACAACTTGCCACACTCTGGTGCAAAGATCAGCCGGGCATCACCGCTCCCATCGTTGGGCCACGCACGATGCAGCACCTGGACGATGCCCTCGCCATCATCGATATGAACCTTGCTGAGGCTGACCGTCCCTTGTTCGATGCTTTGGTACATCCGGGCAATGCCGTTGCGGATTTCCACAATGCTAACCCTTGGATGAAGGCCCGGCTCCAAGCCTGATCAAGCAGTCTGAAAACAAGAAGACGGCGCGTGACTGCTCGATCCTGGAGCAGTCACGCGCCATTTATTATGACAGCGTCTGTCTTGGTACTGGCGAGATGCGTACGCCCTCGTGTATTGGCGCAGAGGAAGGTTACAGCCTACAATCAACCCAAAATCGGCACTTTCCGGGCCTAAGGGCTTTCGTCCCGATTCCGATCGGGCGAGGCCCAAGGAACTTCCGAGTTCCCAGGGCCTTCCGCAGCGACCGCCGAAAAGGCCCTTAGGCCCGGGACCAGCCCGCGTGTCATCAAGGAAAATGGAGGTCGATATGAACCTGCATAGCACCATCACACCGAAGCCACTGAAACAACAATATGCGGCATACCAACAGCACCGGCCCCAGACCATGGGCGAGATCCTGAACTTCGCCGGCGTCGGAGACCACGACGTCTACAACCCGTCCGTCCCCTTCACCCTCGACGGCATGACCATCATCGCCGGCAGGGTCGAAAAACGCACCGATGAGCTCTCCAGCGTCATCTTCTTCACAGAAACCGGCGGCGTCTGGCTCCCCATCGAGGGCGCCCCTGTATTCAACCTGCAGGACCCCTTTGTGACCTTCGCCGGCGACGAGCTGATCTTCGGCGGCGTCTATGTGGAATGGGAAGAAGGACGTGCCAAGTGGAGCACCGACTTCTACCGGGGTGACTCGATCTACAACCTGAGGAAATTCGCGAGTGGACCGGCGCAGATGAAGGACGTTCGCCTGCTGCAGCTCGACGACGGGCGGGTCGCCATCTTTTCAAGACCCCAGGGCGAGGTCATGGCGGAACGCTTCGGCTGTATCGCCAAGATCGGCTTCACCACCGTCGAGGGATTCGACGCTGTCACCGCAGACGCCATCGAGAATGCCCCCCTGCTCTTCGATCACTTCCTACCCGACGAATGGGGTGGCTGCAACCAACTCTTCCAGCTGAGAAACGGCCTGATCGGCGCGATTGGCCATAAATCCTGGGGCCAGATGATCGATGGCGAACACTTCCTGCACTACTATTCCATGGCATTTGCCCTAGATCCCCAGACCAGAAAGATGACACACACGAAAGTCATCGCAAGCCGCGATTGTTTCCCGGAAGGACTGACCAAGGAACCCCGACTGCAAGATGTAACGTTTACAGCCGGCATAATCCGTCACGATGATGGAACCGCTACGCTCTACACAGGACTCAATGATTGCCAGATAGGGAAACTGGACATCGTAGATCCACTGCTGGAATACGAAACCATCGACATGTAGGGGCGAACGATTCCCCAACCCAACCCGGGATGTGACGAACGCCTCATCCGCCAAACCCCCGGCGCGACAATGCCTCTCCATGGAGAATGCCTCGCCCTGCTGCAGACGGCGCGCCCATCGGCGAAGACCACCTCCCGCCCGCAGACGCACCGTACCCCAACCACCCATCACGCACCGGGCGACGCATTCCGCCAACCATCCAGCCCACCGGCGACCCACGCGGAATGCATCGCCCCTACACCGCCGATCCGCCGTCCCATCAACCACCAATTTCCCCCAACCGCGGGAAATACCGGGGGCTGCAGCCTTGAAGTCCGCATAAACCTCCCCTATAATAGAACATGTGAGCTATTATCAAGGAGATATCACACAACCATCAGGGCCCGCGCATCTCGCCGGCACGCCGCCACGTCGCCTCAACCAGAGACCGGCCTTCACACCCCCATTTTTGCGAAACAAACCCATTTTCATCACCCTCTCCGCCAACCCTCCTCCAAAGCCCCATTCGGGGGGCGCTGCTCCGTAGCCTGGGGTGTCAGCTTTCGGCCGAAGATGGTCCAGCGATTTCACCCAAGGAGGGCCAGAGGTTTTCGGCCAAGAGGGACCACAGGTTTTCACCCAAACTGGTCCACGGCGCCGGTCTGATGCCCTAGCTCGGGCATACTCCCTTCCAGCCAAACTGGCGGAGCGATGCCCCAGGAAAAAAGGATACCATGAATATCGTACGCAAAACTGAGCCCCCCTGGGACCGCCGCTCCCCAGAGCGGCTCCC
>CAZEXX010000256.1:0-5971 GCA_964516885.1 uncultured Anaerolineales bacterium
GTAGCCTTTGAGAATGCTTACCTGCTAGATCAGCAGCTTCGCTTATCTTAGTGTCCACCAATTCGGGGGAAGGTCTGAAGGTCTCCTTGTCGCTTTCTCGCCTAGTCGGTCCTAGATTTCAAACTCCGCCACGAGAAAGGTGTGGTCTGAGGGACGTTCGGCGCGCCGTGCATCGACGTCGATCCAGGCGCCCGTGGATTTGGCCGCCAGGGGCGGCGTGGCCCAGATGTGGTCGATGCGCCAGCCAATGTTGCGTTCGATGGGGTTTCTGGCCCGGTAGTCGAAGTAGGTGAATTGGTTGGGCTCGGCGGGATGGTGTTTGCGGAAGATGTCGATGAAACCCCACGTCCGCACATCCTCCAGGGCGGCCTGTACCTGGGGGTGGAAGTCGACGTGTTCGCGCAGCCCCTTCGGGTCGTGGACGTCGATGTCCTCTGTGGCGACGTTGAAGTCGCCCACCCATACGACGGGGTCGTCGGGGGTGAGGTGGGCTTCAAACCAGGCGCGGAGCTGTTTGAACCATCCCAGCTTGTAGGCGAACTGCTCGTGCTCGATGTCACGGCCCTGAGGTACGTACGTATTCACAACGTAGATGCCATCGAAGCGGGTGCAGAGCAGCCGCGCGTGGTCAGAGCCATCATCAAATCCGGCCAAGACTTCGGTTGGCGCCACCTTGCTCAACGTAGCGACCCCGGCGCTTCTTTTCTGCCCGGCGAATGCTGCGTGATAGCCGGCCTCCTCGATCTGGGGAAGGGGAAAGTCCTTGTCCTGTACTTTGGTTTCCTGGACGGCTAAGATGTCGATCTGCTCGGCATCCAGCCAGGCGAGGATCTGGTTCAAGCGAACCCGGATGGAGTTGGCGTTGAAGGTGCCGATTCTCACGTGACTCATAGGTGGTGTCCTCCTCTTCGACTATCCCTCGATCTCTCCGATGGCCTCTTCCGGCGTCTTGTTGCCGTACATCACGGCCAACAGACCAGGTAGGTAGAAGTCCATCGTATGTACGGCAGGATAGATGGCGTTCTTGATCAGCTTGGGGGTTAGCGTCTCTGCCTCAAAGTCCAGGCTGCTCTTGTAGCGTACCTCGCCATCAGTATGATCCAGCTCGAAATTGCCGATGCGCAGGCCGAAGTTGGCACGGGTGATATACTGGGCTACGTCTGATCGGATTTCCTCAGGGGCTTTCACGGGTGCGACGGCGTAGAACAGGAACTGCTCCAGATCTACCCTGATCTGGGCGTAACAGCGTACGTCGCCGTGGTCGCCCGAGAAGTAGACGCGGAAGATGGTCTTGTCATCCAGCTGCTGGGGATGCCAGCCATCATCATGCAGAAACTCGCTAAGGGTGGCGAAGGCGCGCCAACCGTTCAGGTCCTTGGGCGCTTCGCTGTTGATGTCTCCGTCGGGCAGCGGTTCGCCAGTGTTCTCCGGGGGAAGCGACGACTCTGTCATGCTCTTTCTCCTCGACCAGGTACCGGCTTGTAGATTGGTCCTATGGTGCAGTGCGGGTCCGTAGACCTCAACGCCGCGGGGATATTGGCCAGAACTCGAACAGAGAGCCGACCGACTCGCCCTGGACATTGCGGCGGATCACTTCACCGAGAATCCACCCCACTTCCAGGACGACCAGGCGATCAGGGCGCCGGTTGTCGGGCAGCGGCACGGTGTTGGTTACCACGATCTCGTCGATCACGTCCAGTTCATTCAGGCGCTCCACCGCCGACCCGGTGAAGAGCCCGTGTGTACCGACCACGGTAACCCGGCGGACGTTCTCTCTGGAGGTCATGTAGTTCACGATCTCGGTGATTGTGCCGGCAGTGGCGATCTCGTCGTCGACCAGGACGATATCCTTGCCCTTCACATCACCCATTATGCCGATGATGGTGACATCATTGTCGCTCAGACGGATCTTCTGTCCCGCAGCCATCGGCAGCTCCAGTGCACGTGCCAGTTTGCCGACTCGCTTCGCGTGACCGACATCGGGCGCCACGAGGACCGTGTTGCTGAGGTCCTTCTTGCGCAGATAGTCGACGAAGACTGAGTGAGCTGTTAGGTGGTCTGTGGGCACGTTGAAGAAGCCGTGGACCTGAGGTGAGTGCAGGGTCATCGTGATGACCTGAGTCGCCCCGGCGGTGACCAGAAGATCGGCGATCAAGCGCGCCGCAATGGAGATGCGCGGCGCGTCTTTCTTGTCAGAGCGGGCGTATGAATAGTAAGGAATAACGGCACAGACTTCTTTGGCCGACCCTCCACGTGCGATGTCCAGCATCAGGAGAAGCTCCATCAGGTTGTCGCTGCAGGGGGGGGCTCAGCGGCTGAACGATGAAGACCTCCTTGCCTCTCACACTCTTGCCGAGTTGTATGTAGAAGTCGTCATTCGAGAACTTGCGGATCGTCGTGGGGCTAACTTCCAATCCCAGGGTGTCGGCAATCGATTTGGCCAATGTTGGGTGGGCGGAACCACTGAACATCAGTACATTCTTCAGCGCCGGGCCCTTGCTGTGAGATGCGGTCTCAGCAGCCGTGGTTGTCTTGTCCTGAGTCAACGTTTGCTCCTTCTTTCCTTAGCATCATTACGGGTGATGTCGCCGAGAGCCCACCTGACTGCCACAAAGCGTGTGAGCCGCATCCCCACCTATTCTAAGTTCCTACCGGCGGTGGTCAACCCATCGCAGTCAATCCAGGTTCTTGATAGTGACGGGCTCAAGGTCCCCGACCGGCGTGAAGCCGAAGATGCGTCCGTAGAAGACCAGTTCCGCGTCCAGCGCGCGTTTGATATTCTCGGCGCGCCGGAAGCCGTGCTGTTCGCCTTCGAAGGGCAGGTAGGCCACGGGAATTCCCTTCTCTTCCAGTGCGGTGACCAGGGTCTCCGCTTGTGCCGGCGGCACGACGCGGTCCTCCAGCCCTTGGAAGAAGATGACCGGGCAGTTGAGGCTGTCCACGTGAAAGATCGGGGAGCGCTCGATGTAGATGTCTTCCCGCTCGGGGTAGGGGCCAACGAGGCGGTCCAGGTACCGGGACTCGAACTTGTGGGTATCCCGCGCAAGTGCGCCCAGGTCGCTGACGCCGTAATGGCTGGCGCCGGCGTGGAAGACGTCGCGGAAGGTCAGTGCGCTGAGGGTCGTGTAGCCACCGGCGCTGCCGCCGCGAATGGCGAGTCTATTGCCGTCTACATCGCCCCTGCTGACGAGATAGCGAGCGCCGTTAACGCAGTCGTCCACATCGATGATGCCCCAGGCATCGCGTAGTTGGTTGCGGTATTCACGCCCATAGCCGGTGCTTCCGCCGTAGTTGACGTCAAGGACGGCGAAGCCGCGGCTGGTCCAGTACTGGATGGAAAGGCTGAGGGCGCTGGTTGTCGAGCCTGTGGGGCCGCCGTGGCTGAAGACCAGCAGTGGGGGTTTCTCACCCTCCGGCGCTGCGAACTCGCGGTTGTGCGGCGGGTAGAAGAGCCCAAAGGCTGGGCGCTCCGTCCCATCCACATCCGTCGAGGGGAAGGTGATGGACTCCGGCGTCGACAGGGCGTCGGGGTCGAGGGTCAGATCCGTGGTGCGTTTGAGGATCTCTACCTGACCTGTTGCCAGATCCAGAGCCACGAGCACCCATGGTAGCTCGGGCGAGGCGCCATTGAAGGTGACGCGGTTGGCGTCCGCAACTATGCCGCTAAATGATGTATAGGCGGTGTCAATGACGGTAAGTGCGCCTGTAACAACGTCGAGGGTGGCGAGATGTCCGATGCCGTCCTGAGCATACGTGCAGACGATTGACCTGGACGAGGTGTAGGCATAGGTTGATAACCCAAAGACCCACTGCGGCAGACCGAATTCAGCCTCCATCTCCAGCAGGCAACGAGCAGTTCCATCTTCCCAGCGGTAGAGGTTCCACCAACCGCTGCGATCCGAGACAAAGGTCAGCACGCCGTCCGGGGACCAGGTGGGCTGGAAGATGGATTCCGAGTCACCCCCCGCGATCATACGCGCGTCAGTACATGCGCCCTTGTGATCCATCTCGGCCACCCAGAGCTCGCACCCGTCCCATGGCATATTGGGGTGGTTCCATGTGAGCCATGCCAGCCGGCTGCCGTCGGGGCTGAGCTGCGGAGAGGCATAGAAATCATTGCCCGCCACGAGGACTTGCTGTTCCGCGCCATCGGCAAGGGATATCGCCGCGATGGTGTTGACTGCCTCACCGCCGTGGTGCCGCGTCGTCGATTCGCGGTGATCCTCGCGCACGCAGATGATACGATCTCTACCCCGATCCACCAGGCCATTGGCATAGCGAAGCTCGGCGTCCGGCGTGATCGAGTTGGGCACTGTGCGGGGAGTTGTGCGGTAGAGGCGCTGGTCGCTGAAGTTTGAGAAATAGACTGTCTCATCGCAGACGATCACTGCCCCGCCTCCATATTCGTGAACGCGGGTACGGGCGTTGGTTGGCGGTGGGTTAACATCCACCGTGCTCCCGTCGGGCACACGTTGGACGATGACGGAGCGACCACCCTCAGTCGGCCGGCCCTCCAGCCAGTAGACAGTATTGTTATCCAGCATAGCACTGCTGATACGGACGGTTGCAGAGACGATGAGATCTGATGTGATGGGCGAAGTCCAAGCCCCATATGGGGCGATGCGTGGTTTTGCCATTCGTTTCCCTCCTTGTGACGGCGGCCTCCACCGCGACCCAGCTGATCGTGCGGTCTGAGGTTAAGACATAGTGTACCCTATGCCCTGCCGGTGGGCAACTTGATTGACTTCCCAAGAATCCAGGTTATAAATTGGTTCATGAGCGAGCGACCAGAGCACCTCTACGTCCAGATCGATCCTCATTCGTTTCTCGATGCGCTGGATCACTGTTTGGATGAGAATGATCTGGTGTGCATGCGGGGTCGGGTTGCGGATCTACAGTCTTGCATAAGCGGAGCCCAGTTGACGACAACTCCAGATGGCGATGATCTGTTGGGGGATGAGCTGTCATCTGCGAGCCCCTTGATCCTGCGCCGTGACGTGCTGTCGGACGAGCTGCAGCAGGTGTTCGATGCGCGTACGCTGCGTCGGGCGCGCTACTATCTCACCCGCCTGCAGAAGGGCCTCACCGAAGTTCGCACAAACGCCGTGAACGACATCAACCTCAACCGGTGGAAGGAGTATGATGACATCCTGACCGATAGCCTGTGGTTGATGGACCGCCGGGACAATACCGGTGCGCACGAGGCCTGGTACTGGGGGAACTTCATCCCGCAGATTCCACACCAGTTGATGCTACGGTATACGAAGGCTGGGGAGTGGGTGCTCGATCCATTTGTGGGCAGTGGGACGACGCTGATTGAATGCAAGCGGCTGGGGCGCAACGGTCTGGGAATCGAGCTGAACCCTGAGGTGGCGGCTCGTTCGTCTGCAGTGATCGCCGAGGAGCCGAATCCCTTTGGTGTGATGGCGGAGATCACGGTAGGGGACAGCGGTGCGGTCGATTTCGGTGCCCTGCTATCGTCTTGCGGTGTCGCCAGAGTACAGCTGGTGGTGCTCCACCCGCCATACCACGACATCATCCACTTCGGCGATGCGCCTGCTGATCTCTCCAATGCGCCGTCGATCGACGCGTTCATCGCACGGTTCGGTGACGTTGTACGTAAGGTCAAGCAGGTCCTGGAGCCTGGACGCTTTCTTGCCGTCGTGATCGGCGACAAATACGAAGATCGCGCGTGGGTGCCGTTGGGCTTCTACGCAATGCAGGCTGTGATGGCGCAGGGGTTGACGCTGAAGAGCGTGGTGGTGAAAAACCTGAATGGCACGCGTGGCAAGCGTGACCAGCAGCCCCTTTGGCGGTACCGTGCTCTAGTGGCAGGCTTCTATGTCTTCAAACATGAGTACATCTTCATCTTCCAGAGCTAGAGCTTACCTGCTCCCTCGATGTATTTCCAATTCCATTGGACGCCACGTACTGTCACATGTTTGATAGGTTCTACAACGGCAGAGTTGTT
>CAZEXX010000257.1:0-5968 GCA_964516885.1 uncultured Anaerolineales bacterium
CAGCATCGCCCGGAAATCGGCCTCTTGCCTCCCGCACAGGTAGGCCGTGATGATAGGCAAGCCGATATCGAAGACCTCTGACTCAAGCACAGTTCGCTCGACTCCGCGCTCAAGCCTGTCGTGGGGAAAAGCCGCCAGGGCCAGATGCATCTCTGCGATGATCTTCCCGTAATTGTGAAACAGCAAGTCGCGGGCAGGGCCCGTCACTTCGCCATCGGCGTTTGGCAGACAGGGCGAGAACCGATAGTAGTGACCCTCCCACGGCACAGCAATGCGCCCCTGCCCATCTCTCAACGGCACGGCAACGGGCAACCCGGAGCTATGAACGTGGAGGATCACCTCGTACTCGAACTTCAGGCGATTCAGAACGCTATCATCGATGGCGCCGACCTCCTTGAGGACAAAGTCGTCGCCACGCTCACTCGAGAAGCGGAACAGGACCTCCGACAGAATCTCCTCGACAGCTCCGCAGACCCTGACATCCCAGACGGCCACGATGTCAGCAACCCACTGGATTTCACGGAAAGCCTTTCCGGCTCTGATTGCGGTCCTTCACAGTGAAGTTCATACGGCCAACACCAAGGCATGATCTCCTAGGTGCCGTAGAGAGGCCCATGCTCACCCGGACGCCGGGCGTGTTCGTTCACCCCCGAACACCTCTGTCAGACGGGCTGCCATCTCATCTGCTCTGGTTTTGCTTGCCGTCGCCAGATTCGTGATCTGCCCGATGTCTAGGGAGAGATCGTAAAGCTGCGGCTCCGGTGAATTGCCGGTCTCGATATTGGTGTGGGCAGCGACTGCCGGACCGTCGTGTGGCGGGATAAAGGTCCAGTTGTCTTGCCGGAGGACGGTTCGCGCCTGGGTGCCCTCGGTGATCAGTTCATGCCGGCCCACACGGCTTCTCCCCAACAGCGCGTCCAGCACATCGAAGCTGTCCAGCCCCGCGTCCTCAGAGAGAGGAACACCGGCAAGGGCCGCAAACGACGCCAGGAAGTCAGCATGGCTCACGAGAGCCAACGTCTCGCCCGGGGCAACCGTGCCTGTCCAGCGGAGGATAAACGGTACCCGCGTCCCACCATCAAACATGCTGTATTTGCCGCCCCGCAGCGGGCCGGCAGGCCGATGATCACCGCACAGCTCAACAGCGCGGTCCTCGTAGCCATCATCAAGGACGGGGCCGTTGTCGCTGGAGAAGATGACGATCGTATTCTCGTTTAGCCCCAGACGTTCGAGTGTATCCAGCATCTCGCCGACGCACCAATCCATCTCGGCAATGACATCGCCCCGTGGCCCGAGACCGGTCGTGCCGGCAAAGCGCGGGCCGGGCATACGAGGAACGTGGGGCTGATGGAAGGCATAATAGAGGAAGAACGGCTCATCCGTATGCTCGGTCACAAACGAGATCGCCTTGCCCAGGAAAACCTCGGCCATCTCCTCATCCTCCCACAGGGACGCCGTGCCGCCGCGCATAAAGCCGATACGGCTCACACCGTTGACGATGCTCATATCGTGGCCGTGGCTGTACATCATCTTCAGCAATTCCGGGTTATCCCTTCCGGTGGGCAGGTCGGCGAAGGGCTTGGACCTATCATAGGTCACTTCAATGGGATCATCACGTTCAAGCCCCACCACCCTGCGCCCGTCGACGTAGACGCAGGGCACGCGGTCATTGGTCGCAGCCATGATGAAGGAGCTATCGAAGCCGACATCCAGAGGCGATGCCGGGATCTCCTCGTTCCAGTCAAGGCTCCCCTGCCCGAGTCCGAGGTGCCATTTGCCAACGACACCGGTTGAGTAGCCGGCCTGTTTCAGCAGCGCAGGCAGCGTCGGGGCGCCCGGCTCGATGATCAACGGCGCATCACCCGCCAGAATCCTGGCGCTCTCGTTACGCCACGGATACGAGCCCGTGAGTATGCTGTAGCGCGACGGTGTACACGTCGCAGCCGTGGCATAACCATCGTGGAATCTCAACCCCTCCGCGCCGAGCCGATCAAGGTTGGGCGTGGGAATCCCGGTGCCTCCGTAGCACCCGATGTCCCCGAATCCGAGGTCATCCGCATACATGATGATGATATTGGGTCGTTCAGTTGTGGCTGCCATATCTACTCTCTTGAATTTGCTCGCAGCACAGCCCTCAAATAGCCGGCGCTCTCGGCCGCGATGATAGCGCTCCTGCTAACTTTGTACTGTGAGGCACCGATAATCTCCAGGTTGACCGGGCCATCATAGCCTGCCTCGACCAGGACACCACAGTAGCCGAACAGATCGATCTCGCCTCTACCGCAGGCCTGCTCCTCGGCCTTGCCCGGCGCCGGTCCAGGCCCGGAGTCGCGAATGTGCACGTGCCGGACGCGGGAAATCACCTGCTTCAGCGCCTCCTTGGGCACTTCACCACCGCGATGGATGTGGCTCGGATCCATGTCGATACCGAAAGCAGGTGAAGGAATAGCAGCCATGACCCGCAGGGTTGTCGCCGTATCGTACATAGACGCGCCGATGTGGGCCTTCACGCAGAGGCACACACCGTATTGCTCAGCTTCCTCAGCCAATGCGGCCATGCGCTCAATACACACCTCCAGATCGCCGGGCACACGGGTCTTGCCGGAGGGACCGATGTTGATCACCGGAATGCCCAACTCGGCACCGGCCTCGAAGGCGCGCCGAAGCCGTTCCTCGTTCAGAGGACCAACTTCCATCGCGGAGATCGGCAGGTCGAACTCCTCCCGCAGCTGCCGTATCAGAGGTGCATCCGCACGCCAGTCGGCCAGATGAAGATGCTCGCCCAGGGGATCGCCGAAGGCCCCGAACCCGTTGAGCGCCGAGATCTCCAAGGCATCATAGCCGGCCCATTTGATGTGCTGGAACGCCGTCCGCAAGTCATGTCCGCCAAACAACACAGAGTTCACGCCGAGTTTCATGTAGGTGTCTCCTTCTGCTAGACCGCCGCATCCTCACGAGGAATGGCCTGATGTAGCATCTGATAGCCACGACAAGGAAGATGCTGACGATGATCAAGATATCTGCTCTCAGGTCGGTCGGTAGTACAGCTGCCGGCCGACCTGACGCATACCTATGATATACCGACTGCGCGGGAACGCATAGCCTCGGGCCAGTGCAGCCACGAACACCCGGCCCCAATTGACTGCCGGCGCGGCTTCGTTGTAGAGATAACCCAACGAACCCCAGGGCTCGCCTCTTCTTCGGCCCCCCCCTCCTCAACCACGCCGCTGTCCAGAGTTGCCGGATTGCGCAACCGTGTTGTACAGACGTGGCGGTGCCACGTCTTCTTCGGGTTGCACCTTCTCGTACAGACGATCCCGCGAACCCCAGAGTTCGCTGAGGCGTCCCTGTCGGAAAAGGCAGGCGCGGGCCCCGTGTCGAGCACGCTACGGGATGAGCAACAACCACTCCGCTGATATGACCGCAGCTTCTGTCTCAGAAACTCATCCCGAACTATGCCGCACCGTGGCGATCACAGGTGTGGGCGGGACCCATCATCCAGGTTATAATCAGGCTCAATGACGACAACAACGCATACATCACAACGACCACTTCCTGCAGAAGATGCCGTCCACGGCAGCCTGAGACGCGCGATCTGGCGTCTGGCTTGGCCCATTACCCTGAGCCAAGCGCTCTTTATGCTGCCGGGGCTCTACGATGCTCTCTGGCTGGGACGCCTGGGCGCCGGCGCGCAAGCGGCTGCCGGTCTTGCCGTATCGGTGCGCATTACCATGATCAGCGTGCTAATGGCGCTGAGCGGCGCCAGCGGCGCCGTGGTGGCGCGCTACGTGGGCGCGCGGGACCAGCGCAACGCCAGCCTGGCGACGCTCCAGGCGGTGATCCTGATGACGGTCAGTTCAGGTCTGCTGGGCGCGGTGGGCTTTCTGTTCGCCGAGCCGCTGATGCGTCTCGCCGGCGCCGACGCAACCGTGCTCCCTTTGGCTGTGCGATATGCGCGCATCATCTTCGCCGGATTGATCGCCCTGGAGTTAGTGCCGAGCATCGGCGGCATGCTCAACACAGCCGGCGCCCCCCGGATCAGGCTGACGATGATGGTATGGATGACGGTGACGCAGCTCGCGGTGCAGCCGTTTCTCACCCGGCGCTTTGGGATAGATGGAGCGGCAGCCGCCATCGTGGGGGCCAATGCGGTCGGTATGTTGTGGGGGCTGGGCGTTTTGCTCAGGGGACGGGCCGCGATCCGCATCGACGTGCACGATCTTCGGATCGACCTCCCAATGATGGGTCGCATCGTGCGGATCGCGCTGCCATCGGTCGTACAGCGCGGCGCCCCCAACCTTGCGATGTCGCTGTTAATGCGGCTGATCGCCTCCCAGGGATCTGCCATACTGGCAGTCTGGGTGGTCAGCAGCCGCGTCCTTGCCATCATGCAGGTGCCGGGGATGGGCATTTCCGGTGCTGCCTCAGCGATGGTGGGACTCAACATGGGAGCAAAACAGGTCAAGCGGGCCGACAACGCAGTGCGCTGGATCAGCCGCGCCGCACTGGCGATATCGGCAACCCTTGCGCTGATCCTGATAGTCACGGCTCCGTGGGTACTGGGGTGGTTCAACCTCGAGTCCGATGCGCTGACACCCGGCGTCGTTATGTTGCGCTGGCTGTGCCTTGGGTACCTGCTCCAGACCATCACCTGGGTCCACGAAGCTGCCCAGATGGGCGCTGGGGACACCCTATCGCCGATGATCGTCAATATGGTCGCGCTCTGGCTGGTCCAGCTTCCCCTGGTCTGGATTCTCTCCAGAGGCCTGGGACTGGGGTCAGAGTCCATCTGGTGGGGGCTGGTCGTAGGATGGGGCGTCCAAGCGGTGCTGATGGTCAGGTGCTACCGGGCTGCACGTTGGCAGAGGAAGGCCCTCTGACCGTTCAGGAATCCCGTTTGCCCAACAGCCCCTCAACATCCTCCGGCGCATACCGCAAGCAGCGATAGACCGCCAGGGCACCGTCTTCCTTGAACGGGCTGACATAGTCCCAGACCACTTCTTTGTCAGGCGTCACCTCAAAGAGATGGCACGAAGCCCCCTCACAGATGAGCGTGTTGCCGTTGGGCAGCCGCTGCGCGCCCGAAATGTAGCGACTGCAGAAGCTTTCCTTTGGTTCGGCCATGTATTCCCATACGATTTCCTCGGTCAGGGGATCTAGCTCGATCACACGCGAGTGACCGCGCAGGGTTCCGTTGTCGAAAATCAGCAGGTTTCCGTTGGGCAGCACGTGCGGCTTGTGCTGGCCGTCCAGCTCACCAGGCCCCCACACCCAGACGATCTGGCTCGTGTCGCGCTCGATAACGCCGATGATGTCTACACTGCGGTAACTAAAGACAATGTTGCCCGGCTTGAATCGCACCGGCCCGCCGGCGGCTTCTTCCTTTTCAGCGGCAGCGTTGGGCGGGATGATCTGGCAAGTGTTGTTGTGCGCCCAATCAAACGCGAACGCCGCCCGGATGCGCTCCTGAAAGTGCGCCCAGCCTTCGGCCGGCAACAGGGCCTCCAGTTCGTCAACATGCTCCTCACCGCGCCACTCCCACACCAGTTCCTTGTCGCGGGTGATTTCCAGCATATACGGGTTACGTTTGAGGCCCTGCCCCAGCGCCGGAACCATCCGGTCGGTGATCGTATGCAGCATCAGGTGGCCGTTCTCCAACACCTGGTAGTCATGGTCGATGCGGCAGTGGTAGTCCCACACCACATTGCTGTCCGGGTCCAGCTCCCGCAAGCCCGCCGCTTCCAGGCGAGACCGGTCTCGCGTGGGATAGAGCAGGTTGCCGTTGGGCAGGAGGCGGCAGAAGGACTGCTGTGCGGTCTGCGTCCGCCACTCGTGCTGTACATGGCCTTCCATATCAATGAGATAGATGTGTCCCTCGCCGCTGGCAGCAGTCCTGGGGTCTTCATAGCTGTGGCAAAAGAGCGTATAGCCATGATAGGACTTCCCCGAGTTGAAGATCTTGACACCT
>CAZEXX010000258.1:0-5960 GCA_964516885.1 uncultured Anaerolineales bacterium
GTAAAAGTTGGACATGCTGACCGCGCGCTCGGAGAAGGTATCGAGGTTGGGGGTCGACACCGGGACTGCTGCACGGTCAAAGAGATTGTCGTAGCGGTAGGTGTCCGAGTTGATGATCAGGATGTTGTACGGGCGAGCCCGGTGGGTTCGTTGGGCGGGCGTCTCCGGCGTCTGGACGTCCTTCGCGCGGGCATCTTCGTATTCCGGTCCGGTCAATTTGGCTGTTGTATCTTCTTTCATGGTTTCATCTCCTGTGGTGTACGGCGACTAATACGATCATGCGAGAAAGCGATTGGGGCCAAGGTAATAAGGGATAAGGGGGGGAGGCTCTCACTCCTCTGTTTCCCTGTCCCTTAGTACCATATCCCCTTTCCCTTTATCCCTGCCCTTGCCGCGGCATATCGCGGCTGGCAATGACGTTGATACCGGTGCCGAGGGCATTCTCGAGAATGACCTGGCCCACTCTGACGGGGGCCTCGATCTCGACCCCGCGGATCCTGCGCAGCAGTGCGAAGATCTGGGGCTTGGGGAAGGCGCCCTCGGTGTAGACCGGCACAAGGGGGTGCAGGCCGTCTCTGACGCGCACGGTGGTGGCGACCATACGGCGCGGATCGGTCAGCTCGCTCTTGGCGTATGCCAGGCCACGCTTGCAGGTGTTGCCCTCGACGTGGATCAGGGTTTCGCCGTCGTGGGTCACCTGCAGTGTGCAGCCCATGGGGCAGATAATGCAGATCATCTCCTCGGTGATCTCGGGCATAGAGTTGTGTCCTTTCTTAAGCTGCTTTATCGAGGTGAGATGCTCACTCGCAGTTCTTTGGCGATTCTGACCTTGTTGTAGTCACGCCGGCGCAGGGTGATGTTGACCATCTCACCCGGCCGTGCGTAACGGGCGCCTTGCTGTGTGATCAGCGTTTCGCCATCGTGAACCTGGATGCGGACCGCCTGCTCGATGGGCTGTGTCACGCGCATCTGCAGACGCACGTCAGTCTCTGTGAGCCGCTCCGCGTTGATATGGTGGGGGACGACGTAGCGGATGTTGTCCCCCGCTACGGTGGGGATCGGTGGCGCCTCCAATTGGCAGATCGAACCCATCGCGTAGCAGGCCGCGCGCTCGCCGGCCACAAGCCCGGCCTCTGTTACCCAGTCCACGAGATCGTAGACGTGGACGACGTTGCCGGCGGCGAAGACGCCGGGGACGTTGGTCTGGTAAGCCTCGTCGACATAGGGACCGCCGGTGACGGGATCGAGGCGTACGCCGGCACTCTGTGACAGCTCGTTCTCGGGGATCAGTCCCACGGAGAGCAGGAGCGTATCACAGGGGATGATCTCCTCGGTGCCCGGGACCGGCTGCCAGTGGTCGTCAACGGCCACAGCTTCCACAGCCTCGACGCGGTCCTTGCCGAGGATGCGCTTGACGGTGTGGCGGAGCTGCAGGGGGATGTCGAAGTCCAGGAGGCATTGAACGTAGTTGCGGCTCAAGCCTGTCAGATAGGGCATCACCTCCAGCACGCGCTCCACCTTGGCGCCCTCAAAGGTGAGGCGTCGGGCCATGATCATGCCGATGTCGCCGGATCCCAGGATGACCACGCGCTTGCCGGGCATATAGCCCTCCACGTTGACCCATCGCTGTGCGGTGCCGGCTGTGTAGACCCCGGCAGGGCGTAGTCCGGGGATGCGAATCTGTGCTCGGGTGCGCTCCCGGCAGCCCATGGCCATCACCATCGCCTTGGCCTGGAATTCCGAGAAACCGCTGTGCGCGCTGGTGGCGACTACTTTGTGGTCCGGTGTGACGTCCAAGACCATCGTGTCGAGTTTGTAGTCGATGCCTAGCCCTTTGATCTCGTCTACAAAACGTTGGGCATAGCTGGGGCCTGGGAGGTCCTGCCCGAAGATCTCGAGGCCGAAGCCGTTGTGGATGCATTGGAGCAAGATGCCGCCCAGTTCAAGATCGCGCTCAAGAATGAGGACATCGTCCGCGCCGGCCTTCTTCGCCGCGCTTGCCGCGGCCAATCCGCCGGGGCCACTGCCGATCACGATAACGTCGTAGTTTTCTCCCATCGGTCTCTATCCTTGCCCCACCATCTTTGTCTCGCGCGCCAGGAAGCTGGATCCCGGTCCCTTCTTGGTGACCTCCAGGGGATCCAGCGCCAGTTCACGGGCCAGGATGTCCACCACTCGGGGCATGTCGAAGGAGCCCTGACAACGTCCTGTCCCCAGCCACGTGCGGCGCTTGATGGCGTCGTACGTGTCGGCGGGAATCGGCGCGTGGATCTCGGCAACGATCTCGCCCTCGGTGACGTTCTCGCAGCGGCAGATGACCCGGCCATAGCGGGGATCCCGTTTGACCAGGGCAGCCTGTTCTTCGTGGGACAGGTGTCGGAATACCGGGCGAGCAGGACGAACCGGGTCCCAGTCCGGTTTCTCTTGCAGGGCCTCGCCGTCTGCCCGCAGCAGCTCGATCACCCGCTCGGCTATCGCGGGGGCAGCTGTCAGTCCGGGTGACTCGATCCCGCCCAGGTTAACCAGTCCGGTGACCTCGCGGGGGATCTCGATGATGAAGTCGCGGTGGTAGGCCACCCTGGGGTTGGCCGACGGCGCGTTGCCGCCGGGCCGGAGCCCGGCGAAGACGGCGATGACATCGCGTTTGTTGATGGTCGGCACCAGTTTGCGGGCACCGTTCCAGACCTCGTCCAGCCCTGCGGCTGTGACCGCGGTATCCTCTTTGTCATCCAGCTCCTCGGCGTTGGGCCCGACGATGACGTTGCCGTGCAACGTCGTGGTGAGCACAATGCCCTTGCTGACCTTGGTCGGCACGGGGAAGAGGACGCTGTTCAACGTGAAGCGGTTGCGGTCCAGAATATAGTACTCGCCACGCCGTGCCTTGATCTTGAACTCGGGGCGCACACCGGCCTTGTGCATCACACGGTCGCTGTAGATCCCGGCGGCGTTGATAACCCACCGTCCGTAGAAGTCGCCCCGGTTGGTCTTGATCCCGACGATGCGTTTCGGATCTGCCGGATTCCAGATGAAGTCCTCGAAGCAGGTCAGGCGTTTGAGGGTCACGCCGTTCATCACGGCGTTTTCGGCCGCGGCGATGGTGACGCCCCAGGGATCGCAGATCCCGCCCACCGAGCAGGTGAGCGCCCCCGTCGTCTCGGGGTTGATCAGCGGTTCCCGGCGCCGCATCTCATCCCCGGAGATGATCTCCACGGGGATGCCGTTGGCGGCACCGTGCGCGGCCTCATCCTTCAGCGTTTCGCGTTCCTCGTCCCCGATGGCGACGACGTAGGTTCCGCAGCGGCTGAAGCCGAAGTTCAGTTCAGCTGCGAGCTGATCCCACATCGGACTCGCTTCGGTGTTCATCTCCGCCTTGAGCGTTCCGGGTGTGGCAGCATAGCCACCGTGGATGATAGCGGAGTTGGCCGACGTCGCGCCGGTGCAGATGTCGCTTTCCTTCTCGATCCACAGGATGTCCAGATCGTAGCGGGAGAGGAAGCGTGCCACCATCGCGCCGACCACGCCGGCACCGACAATGATGATGTCGTGTTCGTAGTGTTCGGAGTTCGCCTGCATGATTACCTCAAAGATGATCTCCCGTCGGCGCCCTGAATTCGGGATGAACGTCTCAGTCGAGCGCCGCCAGTATTTGGTCCAAATCGATATCGGCCGTTGCGTCGTAGCGGAAGTGTGCGTCGCCGACGCGCTCGACGGGGCCGATGCCTACGGCGATCATGCCGGCAGCCAGCGCTGCCTGGATCCCGGCGTGCGCATCCTCAACGACGATGCACTGCTCCGGCGGTACATCCATCTGCGCCGCCGCATAGAGGAAAAGGTCAGGGGCCGGCTTTCCCCTCTCGGTACTGTAGCCGTCAGCCACGGTGTCGAAAACCTCGGCGATGCCGAGCCGTTGGAGCACCGTGGCGGTGTTCTTGCTGGCGGAGCCGACCGCCATCTTGAGCCCGTGGCGGCGGATGTCGGCCATCAATTTCCGGGCCCCCGGTAGAAAGTCGTTCTCGGTGATCTCCCGCAGCAGCCGGCGATACGTGTTATTCTTGCGCTCCATCATCTCCTGGATCTGGGCTTCGGAGTAGCGGTCGATGTGCTCCCCCAGCAGCAGTTCCAGGGACCGGCGACGCGAGACGCCACGCAGATGCTCGTTATCCTCACGCGTGAAGACGATGTCCTCATCCTCGGCCAGGCGTTTCCATGCCTGGAAGTGATACCTGGCTGTGTCGGTGAGAACACCGTCCAGATCAAGGATTACCGCAGCGATCCTGCATGACATGGTGAATCACTCCTCCACCCACTTCAGGGTGCGCTCTACTGCTTTGCCCCAGCCTGCATAGAGCTTCTGGCGCGTGGGCTCCGCCATCGCCGGTTGGAACGTCCTGTCGATGTCCCAGTTCTGCCTCAGCGCATCGGTGTTCTCCCAGAATCCGACGGCCAGGCCGGCCGCATAGGCCGCTCCCAGAGCCGTGGTCTCCGTGACGGTTGGCCGGACCACGGGCACGTCTAAGATGTCGGCCTGGAACTGCATCAAGAGCTCGTTGGCGACCATACCACCGTCGACCTTGAGCGTCTTGAGGGGCACGCCGGCGTCGGCTTCCATCGCCTCCACGACGTCGCGGGTCTGGTAGGCGGCGGACTCCAGTGCTGCCCGGCAGATGTGGTGTTTGTTGATGTAGCGGGTGAGCCCGACCATCACGCCGCGGGCATCACTGCGCCAATAGGGAGCGAAGAGCCCGGAGAAGGCCGGCACGATGTACATGCCCCCGGTGTCCTCGACCTGCCGTGCCAGGTCCTCGATCTGTGGCGCCCGGGTGAAGAAACCGAGGTTGTCTCGCAGCCACTGCACCAGTGCCCCGGTGATGGCAATAGAGCCCTCAAGGGCGTAGACTGCCGGTGCGTCACCGAATTTGTACCCCATCGTCGTCAGCAGCCCGTGCTTCGACGGCACGATCTCGGTCCCCGTGTTGAGCAACAAGAAGCAGCCCGTACCGTAGGTGTTCTTGCCCTCGCCGGGCGTGAAGCACGTCTGCCCGACCAGCGCCGCGTGCTGATCGCCGAGGTCCCCGGTGATGGGGATGCTCTCCCCAAATGGCCCATCCTTCTGGGTGAACCCGTAGGGGTGGGGTGCGCTGGAGGGGCGGATCTCCGGCAGCATTTGCCGCGGTATGTCCAGTAGGTTCAAAATCTCGTCGTCCCAGTCCAGGGTTCGCAGGTCCATCAGCATCGTCCTGCCTGCGTTGGTCACGTCGGTGATGTGGGCCCCGCCCTGGGGACCGCCGGTCAGCCACCAGATGATCCACGTGTCGATGGTGCCGAACAGGGCATCGCCCTTGTCCGCGGCCTTGCGCACGTCCGGAACATTGCGCAACATCCAGGCCAGCTTGGGACCGGCAAAATAGGTGGCCAGGGGAAGCCCGACTTTATCGCGGAAGCGGTCTTGCCCGCCGTCCTTGGCCAGGGCATCGCAGATCTTCTTGGTTCGCGTGTCCTGCCAGACGATGGCATTGTAGAGCGGCTTTCCGGTGGTGCGGTCCCATACGACCGATGTCTCGCGCTGGTTGGTGATCCCGACTGCGGCGATTCTGCCGCTGGGGATGTTGCCTTGCGTGAGGGTCTGGTGGATGACCTTCTGGGTCTTCTCCCAGATCTCGAGAGGGCTGTGCTCAACCCAGCCTGGTTGCGGGTAGATCTGCTCGTGTTCCTCGTAGGACCATATGACGGGATGGCCGCTATGATCGAATACGATGCAGCGTGTGCCGGTTGTGCCTTGGTCGAGGGCTGCAATGTACTGAGCCTCTGCCATCTGAACCTCCCGGGTCTGGTTGGTGGTCTCGCAGGCGTTGTGGGGATTATACTCTCCCGGTTCTATTTGTCATCCCGAACGGGTAGGCAAGCCAACCTTGTTGAAAGATGATGCCAGTGAGGGATCTTGTGGTATACACGCGGCACCG
>CAZEXX010000259.1:0-5960 GCA_964516885.1 uncultured Anaerolineales bacterium
CCGGGCAGACGCGTGTGATGGTGGCCACGATTGCCTTCGGCATGGGCATCGACAAACCGGACATCCGTTTCGTCGCGCACTATATGCCGCCGGCTTCACTGGAATCTTATTACCAGGAGGCTGGACGGGCCGGACGGGATGGGTTACCCGCGCGCTGTCTGCTGATGTGTTCAGGCGCGGACCGCGGCATTATGACGCGCCGGATGCGGCGTGACCTCCCCACAGTCGACTTTCTGCGCTCCGTCTACGCCACCGTGCTTCGCTACCTCGGCCCCAGAGAGGTCGGCAACATCGCAAGAGGAGACCTGGAGCGCGAGCTTCAGGTTGACGGGACCCGCGTTCGGGTCGCCATCAGCATCCTGGAGGAGAACGAGCTCCTGGAGCGCGGCCCCGATATCCCGCGAGCGGCACTCATTCGAGCGAACCACAGCCCACCCGAGTCAGACACCCAGGAAGATAGACGTCTGGCAGCGTACTTCGAAGCAGCACACCTGCAGCCACACAGGTGGGTGCGGATCAACCTAGCGGACACAGCCGACAGCATAGGTCTACCACCAAAAGAGATCGAAAGCCAGATCCTCGCGTGGTCCGATCAAGGCCATCTCAGCTACCGTTTCTCCGGGCGCGATATGCTATTGACCCGTCATCCCGTCCCCGACGACATAGCCGCACGGATCAACCAGTGGTTGGACCGTTTCGAGACACTACAGGTACAACGAATCGCCGAGATCACCTCATACGTGAAAACACGACGCTGCCGGCACGGGCACCTAAACGCGTATCTGGGCGGACGCCGGATTACGTCCTGCGAAGCCTGCGACAACTGCATCGCCGTTCCACAGGACACCACGGCGGGGCTGCCAAGCCATGAAAAGCAGCTCGCGGCAATCCTTGAATGCGCCGCGAAGGCCCCCTGGAGCTGGGGTAAGGTCAGTCTGGGTCGGATCTTGCGCGGGGAGCGGGATGCTCCGACAAAAGCACGGGATTATCCAGGCTTTGGGGTTCTGTCATACAGGTCCAAGAGCGCAATCTTGGACTTGATCGGAGAGCTGGCCGAAGCCAGGTTCCTCCAGCCACGCCAGTTGGACCACGGCGGCATTGTGCTGGATATCACGCAGTTGGGAAGGAAGGCGCTCCGCGAACCCGCTCGGTTGGAAGCCCTGACCCGAGCGCAGCCACCACACATCGCACTCCCCCCGCCGCACGGACAGAAGGGGGAACCGCAGCCGCTCTTCGATCTGCTCAGCAACTGGCGTCTGGAGCAAGCACGCCAACAGGGCGTGCCGCCTTTCCAGATCCTGCACCAGCGAGTCATGCACCGGATTGCAGCTCGAGAGCCCCAGACGCAGGAGGCCCTGCTCAGGATCAAGGGTATTGGGCCCCGAAAGCTCGAGGACTACGGCGAGGAAATCATTGGTATTATTAGAACCTATCTATCGGAACGGCCGATTGCAGCTCAGGATCGAACCCATCGACCGGCAGGCGACGCAACACCAGCGAGGTGACTGTGGAAATCCTTCAAGACGACGTTGATGTTCTTGTAGTTGGCGGGGGAACCGCAGGCGTGATCGCGGCGATCCAGGCCGCACGCGCCGGTGCGAAAACGGCCATTGTCGAGATGGCCGGCCAACTGGGCGGGACGATCACGACCGGCGGTGTCTCTGCACCGGCTTACTTCTTCAGCCCAGACCGGCAGATCATTGCCGGGATCGGGTGGGAGCTCGTGCTCAAGACCAAGGCGCTTGATAACACGCCGTGGCCGGATTTCAGCCGGCACAATCCACGGCGCCCCAGCTACCACATTCCAATCAATCCAGCCGTCTATGCTCTGGTGGCCGAGGAAGCCGCCCTGGAAGCCGGCGTTGACTTGCACTACCACGAGATCCTGAACGACATCGAGCGTTACCCCGGCGGATGGAGCGTGCAGAGCGTGGGCAAAGGCATACTTCGCAGTACGCTGGCGCGGGAAGTCATCGACTGCACCGGTGATGCCGATGCTGTCGGCATCCTCGACCTGCCACGCGAACGGGGCGAGGTCCGCCAGCCTGGAACCTTGGAGTTCCGGCTATGCGGCTACAATATGGACGATCTCGACGTTGAGGTCGTTCAAGAGCGCTTTGAGTCCGCGATGGATGACGGCAACCTGCAACCCGGTGACTTCTGGCGTGCGGAGGACGGGCTATTCATCGAGTTCCTACGGGCCCGGGGAGTCAACCAACAGCACATCTTCGGCGCAGATTCGACCACAGCGGTGACGCAGAGTTCGGCCAATGTCGAAGGCCGGCGTGCGGTGCTGCGGCTGCTGCGCTTCGTCCGCACGCTGCCGGGCTGCGGGCAGGCTACCTTGGAGAAGCTCTACCCAATGGCGGCCATCCGAGAGACGTATCGTATCGTGGGCGAGACCAAGATCACCTATGATGACTACATCTCCGGCCGGATCTTCGACGATGCCGTGTGTTATACCCTTTACTTCATCGACGTTCACACCGAACACGGTGTGGAACAGGAGTTTATCCCGGCGCGACGCGTTCCCACGATCCCCCTGGGTTCCCTGATCCCCAAAGGGAGCGAGCGGCTGCTCGTGGCCGGCAGATCGATATCCAGCGATCGTCTGGCACACTCGGCACTGCGCGTTGAGGCGTCCTGCATGGCGATGGGCCAGGCAGCCGGCGCAGCCGCCGCACTTGGTGTCGAGATGGAGGTCCCCTCACGGGAGGTGCCCATCGAGGCTATTCGCTCTCTGCTCAGGGAGCACGATGCCATCGTGCCCACAATGGACAGCAGTGAGGTCGCCTAGATGGATCGGCAGGCCTTCGAGACCGCAGTTCACCGAAAATGGGCCGACCGGTTCAACTGTACCATAGAGGATCTCAAGCGACCGGGAACCGAGATCCTACCGGAGGAGGACTTCGCCAGTTCCAACGCCATCCATATCTGGACCATCGGCGAGCGCGCGTTTGCGCGGATGGACCCGGCTTGCGAAGCACTCGCCCGCCGGGCACTGGCCGCACAGCCGGAAGGCACAGCCCTCACGACTGACCTCGTGGCCGCCGCTGCCATTCCCCACTCCATCCGGAAAATCGAGGATAACCTGCTCTTCTACCTCTATCCGCCGGAGTTTCGCGCGGTCTTGACCGGCGAAGAACACGTGCTCCGGCAGCTGACCCAGGCCGACGCCGAGGCCCTATCAGCCCTGCAAGGCGCCTGTCCAGCCGCTGAGGCCGAAGAGGCTGAGGTCTCCGTGGAGGATGAAATCGGCTTCGGCTGCTTCTCCGGCACACAGCTTGTCTCCATCGCCACCGGTTTCCGTCTGACGGGATTTATGGATATCGGCGTCCTCACCCACCCCGGCTACCGGCGCCAAAGGCTGGGCAAGGCCTGCGTCAGCGCCCTCTGCCGGTGGTGTCTTGGCAACGACGTCATCGCGCAGTATCGCTGCCGTGCCGACAACACCGGATCCCGCAGCATCGCGGAAGGGCTCCGCTTCGACCTTTTCTTCACCCAGCAGAGCATAGTCTTCACGCCCACAGAGACTGATCCTAAACTATAGGCACAGACGTCAAGGAGAAAAACAATGTCATCAATCCCGCCATCATACCTTACAGACCACGCTGACCTTTACCGGCAAGATCCCCGCGCAGCGGCGCACGCCTGGTTTGCAGACGCGCGCTTCGGCCTCTTCATGCATTACGGGCTCTACAGCCTGCTGGGCCGGCATGAGTGGGTGATGCACCGCGAAGCCATCCACGTCGCCGAGTACGAGAAGCTGGCAGATCAGTTCACAGCCGAGAAGTTCGACGCTGACTTCATCACCGACCTCGCGCTTGAGGCAGAAATGCGCTATGTCACCATCACCACACGCCATCACGACAGCTTCTGCCTCTTCGACAGCAATGTCTCGGACTACACCAGCGCCAAGAGCCCGGCGCGTCGCGACCTGATTGGCGAGCTGGCCGGTGCATGTCAGGAGAAGGGACTGGGGTTATTCCTCTACTACTCCTACGCGCTGGACTGGCGGCACCCCTACTTCTATCCGCGCGAGATCTTCAGAATCGCGCGACCCGACTACAAGACGCCGGAGCCGCGCTACAAGTGGCAGCGCGATGAGGACTTCCGCCACTATATCGATTTTGTGCACGCTCAGATCCGGGAGCTGTTGACCAACTACGGGCCTGTGGCAGGGATGTGGTTCGACCCCATCATGGCCTACTATGCGCGCCCCGATCTCTTCCCCATCGAAGAGACCTACGCGATGATCCGAGAGATCCAGCCTCAGACCCTCATCGCGTTCAAACAAGGGGCCAACGGCGACGAGGACTTCGCATCTCCCGAGCGACACGGGCACTCGCTGGCAGATCGCGTGCGAGAGCAGATTGGTCCGGAACAAGCTGAAATAGCGCAGCGCGCCTGGGACGGAAACTGTGACCAACACAACGAGATCTGCGACACACTGCAGCCGGGCGCTTGGGGCTACACCAAAGCCGACGACGGCAGCCACATCGATCCCGATGCCGTACTGGAGAGGCTGGCCTCGGCGCAGGCGCAAGACTGCAACCTACTGCTCAACACCGGCCCGCTTCCGGACGGCGCCATCCATAACGAAGACGCGGCCACACTCCGCGAGGTGGGACGACGACTACGCATGACATAATCCGCACAACGGCGATCGTCGAGGTCAGGCACCGAGTACACGCAATCCCCGAGGGGCATGATATCGCAGCTCGGCTTCTCGCCAGATGCGACAGCCCCAAACGTCCTGTAGGGGCACCCCTTGTGGGTGCCCTCTGCCTGCTCGAGCCGGTGTCAGTCCCGACTGTGTCGGGGGCCCGTGCCCGTCTTTGGGTGAACAGCCAGGGTCTCAGAACCTTTTAGTTCCACAGGCGACCCAACTAGACACCCTACCCCACCCAGCGCGTGACCTCATCCACACTCTTCCGCGGGCGCGGACCGGGCGACTCCGCCGGATGACCCACCGAGACAGCCGCGACCATCAGACGACTCTCACCCAGCCACGCGCATAGCTCCTCGTACGCATAGAAGACGTTGCAGATCCAGAGCGTGCCAAGACCGCGATCGGTGGCGGCCAGCAACATGTTCTGGATCGCTGCACCGATCGACTGAATGTCCACAATGTGTCCCAGCAAGTCGGGGAAGCTCCCGATCATATCCTCCTGCATCTCAACATCATCGAAGATGAAGATCGTCACCGGGGCCCCCGCCATGATCTCCGCGGTCCGCTCGCTGCTGCCGGTACTGACGCCCTGGGCCTTATGCTTGGCAATCCCGGCGCGCATAGCCTCGACCATTTCAGCGCACTTCTCGCCCTGCACAACGACAAACCGCCAGGGTTGGCGATTCTTACCCGAGGGCGCCAGCGTCGCGGCCTCAAGCAGTGCCCGGATCTCCTCCTCCGACACCGGCGCGTCCGTGAACTTGCGAATGCTTCTGCGTGCTCCGATGGCCTCAATAGTGTTCATCAGTACCTCCTCTTATTGAATGCGTCGGCCTCACAAAGTGTGACAGGCTACCCTCACATATCATACGGCAGAAAGCCGCATTTACATTCGTGCGCGGTGTACACCGGCGAATATCACGTCCAGGCAGCTGCCTCTCCTGTGTCCCACCTGAGGAAAGACAAACGGAGACCCCCTCTCTAACTCTCCCCCCACCAAGATGTCCGTGAGGGGGGAGAGGACCAGAACGCTACCGCACTTCTGCTTTTCCCCCCGCTGGGGAAAACACAGACGAGGTTCCCATTTCAGGGGAAGGGGGGCCCGATCCCGCAACCCGGCACGCGAAGCAGACCCCCTCTCATCCCCGCAGGGGCGCTCTCCCCCCACCAAGATGTCCGTGAGGGGGAGAGGACCAGAGGTCGATCCTGATGAGCCGCCACCCGACCTCACCCCGTGTCAACCAAAATGATAATGTTACCGAAGCGGCGTCGTTCATCGAAATGATAA
>CAZEXX010000260.1:0-5953 GCA_964516885.1 uncultured Anaerolineales bacterium
GAGAGATCGGTAGTGTCGATATAGAGGTCACAATTTGCCCGGGCGTGGACCAGGCGAACCTCCCGTTCCTCGGCCCACCACGAAGAAGGCACACTTAGCCCCTCTCGACGCGCAGCAACCAAGACAGAGACATCGAGATAGATCAAGATATCCGGGTTCGTGATCCGTCGCCACATCGCCGGAGCTGCTGAATGCTCCTGCACAATCTCTTTCGCCGCATAGCCGATAGCACAGAGATATCGAGCAAGGGTTGACTTGCCTGATGAACATGGCCCGACAATGCCGATGACAGATTGGCCGGCGGCGCAATCAGGATCGGTCGACATCTAGCATCCTTGATGCGTAGGCGACGCAAGCGGACAACGGGCGTACGTGGACGCTGCATATCCCCGACCGTACCACAACAACACTATCACCAGTACCGAGGCTCAGCGGTCAGGAACCGGCATTTCGACCGTCAGATGGCGAGGTCCCTGTGGAGGTCCAGACTGCACGTGGAGTACGATGACGCTGATATCATCCATGGCTCGGCCATTGTCCAAATCCAGGGCGCGCTCGAGAAGCCCAGAGGCAACCGCCTGTGCCGAGGGCTGCTCCTGCCAGATGTCCTCAATAGCTTCAGGCACACAGAGCGTCTCACTCCCCGAACGGCTGCCCGCGTGAACCAGGCCATCTGTGCATGCCACAGCGAGCAGGCCGGGTTCCAACAGAATCAGCTCCACCAACGGCCGAGTATGACGGTAGAATCCCAACGCTGGCGCATCAGCATCCAGCTCAAGCACTTCCCCAGCAGGCCGGCGCACGAACACCGGGGAATTCCCACAGCGTGTCACGAGAAGGTTCCGGCTGTCGAGCTCTACAGAGAGAATCACCAGCGTTGCGGATACCTTGCCCCGGCGCCTCGTGTAGAGCATGTCATTGGCCGCGCGCGCCACTGCACCATCGCGTACACCCTCAGCGAGATCGGAGATGACCTTGCGCACCACCTGCAGGCTCAAGGACTTGGCGCCCGGTCCGGAGCTCTGCCCATCGACCAGCACGAATGACAGCCCGCCGTGCGGGCGCTCCACCATTTCCAGTGTATCTCCGCTTTCGCGGGTGGCCCACATATTGATCTTGCTCGCGGCAACAGAAATATGCATAGGATCCTATCACTGCACGGATAGCTACAGAAGCATTGGCCCTACTGGGCTCTATCGGGTCTCGTCGGCCTCGACGGCGTCCTGTGCACCGGATACTTGGTCACTCCGCTTCCCGCTGATCGCGCCCGGCATAATCTGGATCTCCACACCTTCAGCCAACTTGATGCGGGCCATGTTCTCCTCGAAATCGATTTGGGTGAGTTCACCAATCAAGCCCCCGATCGTCAACACGCGGTCCCCTACCTGCAGTTCCTCTTTACGCTGATTCATCCGTCTGCGGTTCATCCATCGCGGCAGCAACGTTAACACGAGCATCACCACAATCAAAACGCCCCAGAACAATAATCCGCTACCTTGATCCATCGTCACTCTCCTGTCTGCATCCAACATCATTGTCTACTACCATTATACAATGTGGGGGCCATTGCGCCAACAGGTCTGTGGTGTACAATGTCACCGAAACAATCGCAATCTTGATCGGAAAGCACATAGCGTTGGGGGCCTGCGGACCACAACCTAGCTCAGAACCTAGCGAAAACGATACCATGCCAGACACATCACCACACGAAGACGACACCAGTCAGCATCTGGCCGACGTGGAAACTCAGACCACGCTCTCTACAAGGAGACTCGAGCTGCTGCGCCGCGCCGCACTGTCATTTGGCGCAAGCTTGAACCTGGAAGAAGTGGTCCATAGTCTGCTTGAGGAGGCTCAGTCGATACTGGACGCCGGCAGTTGGTCGGTCTGGCTCCTGGATGAAACCGGCACAGCCCTCACCTGCTGGCAAGCCCAAGGCCCTGCCGGCGATGTACTGCGCGGCTACCAGATCGCGGTGGATAGGGGCGTGGTTGGCTGGGCGGTGCGCAACAATACATGCGTCTACGTGAAGAATCTGCGATGCGATCCCCGGCGCGATGATCGCATCGCAGCCAGAAGCCAGATGCCAGCACTCTCTCTGATCTGCTGCCCACTCAGCGTCGGCCCAAGGGAAACCGGTACTGCTGCTACGATTGGCACGATCAACCTCGCCAGTGATAGAATCGACGGCTTCGACGATAGCGATGTAGCGCTGGTCGAAGCCCTTTCGGCATCGGCCGCCACAGCTATCCGGAATGCCCGCCGCTACGAACAATCCCAGCGAGAGATTGCGCGACGACAACTCGTCGAAGGCGCCTTGCGTGAGAGTGAGAGCCATTACCGGACGCTTGTTGAGACCTCGCCTGACTCGATCTTCCTCCTATCGCTCGACGGCAAGATCCTGATGTGCAATCACAGAACGCTTGCACTGCACGGCTACGAGCGCCCGACAGACGTGTTAGGCAAGAGTTTTCTCAGCCTCGTTGCGCCCGAGATCCGGGCAGAGGCTCAAGATGTCTTCCATCACGTTCTCCAAGGACACACCCTGCGTAGCCATGAGCTTACACTGGTTCGCTCTGATGGCACACCGTTTTCCGGCGAGCTTGGCGCAGCGCTCACGGCCGACAGTCGCGGCGAACCCGCCGGCATAGTCGCCTTCGCCCGCGACATTTCGGACCGCAAGGAAGCCGAAGCAGCAGTGCGCCGCCATAACCTTGAGCTCCGGGTGCTCAATGACATCGCGACTCGCATCAGCCAGTCTCACGACTTGAAGCATCTGCTTGAAGACGCGCTGGACATGACCCTGGACACACTGGACATCGACACGGGCTGGGTGGTGTTGTTCGACCCGGATCGTGGTAGCCTGGTCAGCACTGAGATTGAGATCCATCGCGGCTTGCTGTCGAAGTCCGAGATCGCTGAGCGCTGTGAGAGCCTTCTGCACCAACTTGTCGAACGCGCATGCGCTACTCGCCAACCGGTCAGCCTCAGATCCGTTGAGCTGTTCGAGCTATACGCCGGGGCATCGGCGCCGTGTCAGGTCGTGGCCATTCCACTGGTCGCACAGGACCAGGTCGGCGGCGTTATGGCTGTTGCCGGGCTGCGTCACCGGCACCCGCGCAACATCAGCTTCCGCCAGGTGCAACTACTCGCCGCAATCGGCCACCAGATCAGCGTGGCCGTTGACACTGCGCGCCTGACCCGAGAGGCATCCGAAGTGGAAATGCTGCGACAGCTCGACCAGATGCGCGCTGACCTCATGGCCAACTTCTCCCACGACCTGCGCAGCCCGCTGGGTTTGATCAAGATGACCTGCTCCACACTACTGCGGGATGATATCGACCTTGACCCTGGAACGCAGAAGGACTTCCTGAGCGACATAATCGCGCAGACTAACCGCCTCTCCCGTCTCGTTGATGGCATCCTGGATCTGGGCAAGCTTGAGGCCGGCCAACTAGTCTTGGATCGCATCCCGATGGACCTCGGTACCTTGATGCAGCAGTTGTTCGATGACGCTCAGCAGCAGATCCCCAGCCGCCAGTTCACCCTCGATCTTCCGGAGGATCCTCTGACCGTTATTGCGGACTCGGTCCGCATCGACCAGGTCCTCTACAATCTCTTGGACAACGCTGTGAAATACAGCCCCCGCGGTGGTCCGATCGATATCCGAGGATACCGCAAACGCAACAGAGTGCTGTTCAGCATCTCCGACTCCGGTATCGGTATCCCTGAGGATCAGCTTGACCTGATCTTCGAGCGATTCTATCGTGTTCAAGGCGAAGCCACAGAGCACATCAGCGGCACGGGCCTGGGGCTCACAACCTGCAGAGGTATTGTGCGTGCTCACGGAGGCAGGATATGGGCAACCAGTACCCTTGGGGTCGGAACCACCTTCACATTCTCACTCCCCGCTGCGCCGGACGTCCCGGAGGCATGATCAATGTCTAGCCGCAGACGACTCAAGCCCGTGCCCTGCAACCGCCACGCCGAGAACTTGCCCGCCCCAAGCCAGGCAGAGCTCCTGGCATTGACGGAACGCCTGGCCACACGCGAGGCGGAGCTTGAAAACGCCACTGTCCGCCTGTGTGCGGCGAATGCGCGACGCTGGAGCGCCGAGACCGCCTATAGCGCACTTGTCGACAACAGCCTGCAGGGCCTCCTCATCCTCCAAGGTGGGCAGCTGATCTTCACCAATCAAGTTCTCTGCGACCTGACGGGCTACACCGACGCAGAACTCCGGGCCATGTCGCGGTCGGAGTTGCTCAACCTGATCCACCCGGACGAGCGCGACGGCTTTGACAAGATCTGGCGGAGCCCTGACCCTGCGAGTCATTTCGAAGCCCGCCCCGTCCGCCAGGACGGCACCATCTTCTGGGGCGAGTTCTTCCCCAGCCTTATCAGGTACAATGATGAAGATGCCATTCAGGCCGTCGTGCTTGATGTCACCGCCAGAAAGGCCGCGGAAGACGCCCACCGTGAGATGAGCGACTGGCATCGGACTGTGATCGACCTTTCACCCGATATGATAATCGCGCACATAGGCTGGGAGATCGTACTCGCAAACAGAGCCGCAGCCGATCTCCTGGGTTTCGCCACACCGGACGATCTGATTGGGCTGAACGTGCTGGACTTCCCCATCGCCAGCGGCCAAGAGATCCACGAGACAAGATATCAGCGCCTGATCTCCGGGCACGACATCGAGCCCTTCGAGGCACAGGTGATGGGCCCGAATGGCACCCCCAAGTACGTTAGTGTCCACGCAACACTGACACACCTCAGAGGGCAACCCACGGTGCTGATTGTAGGCCACGATGTGACCGAGAAGCGGCTTGCCGAACTGGCGCTTCGCCAAGCCCATGCGGAGCTCGAAAGACGTGTGGAGGAGCGGACCGTCGAGCTAGCCATCGCCAACGCCGACCTGCAAGCGCAGGTTGCCGCCCGTGAGCGCGTCGAGGTCGAACTTCGCCGAACCAATGCCGAGATTCAGGGGCTGTACGCCGTGGCCACCCTCACACCCCAGCAGGACAGCCTAGGACCCGTGGTCCACGCGGTGTTGGATCAAGTGTGGGCTCTGATCAAGCCCGATGCCGCTTGGGTGCACCTGATCGAAGCAGGAACGACGCTGACGGCAGACCGCGGCCTGAGTGGCAGCCCCGCAGCCGACTCTGAGGCCGCGTTCACCAAGATCATCGACCCTACCAACGTCGAAGTTATGCGGACCGGTGCGCTGAAGATCGAGCTACGCAACGAGCGTACGCCTTCACCTCCCAACCTTCATCCGAGCCCACCTCCGCTTCAGATCGTGGCACTCCCGATCCTCGATGGTCGACACACGGTGGGAGTCCTCGGCGTGTACTCCCAGAACGACAGCGACGACGGGAAGCAGATCACGCAGCAGGATATGCGCTTCCTCCAATCCCTGACGCGCCAGATCAGTATGACGGTCGAGAACACCCATCTTGCGGAGGCTGAAGCCGAGGTGGAGCTCCTCAGACAGGTAGACGAGCTGCGGTCCGACCTCATCGCGAATTTCTCGCACGAGCTGAAATCACCACTGGGTGTCATCAAGTTCTCCAGTACCACTCTGATGAGAGAAGATGTCGATTTTGGGCGAGATATGCAGATGGAGCTACTGTCAGACATTGTCAATCAAACGGATCACCTCTCTCATATCGTGGAACAGATACTGGAGCTCGGCAAGTTGGGAAGCAGCAGCCTACAACTCCGGCTGGAGCCCACCGGCCTCTCTGAACTTTGTGAGCGAGTGACAAGATCTGTTCGTCGCCGTAGCCCGCGTCACGAGATCAGCCTCGACTTTGACCCTCCCGAGATCGTCATCAACGCAGATGCCCAGCGTATCGGCGAGGTCGTGAGCAACCTCCTCGACAACGCCATCAGGTACTCACCGGGCGGCGGGCACGTGCAGATCCGAGGCCGGATCCTCGAGGGGCAC
>CAZEXX010000261.1:0-5942 GCA_964516885.1 uncultured Anaerolineales bacterium
ATCCTGGATGGCCAGCAACGGCGAGTTATCGAGCGTGTGGACCTGGCTCCGGTCCTCAATCACCAGACCGTTGATGTTGTTGTCCGGGTGCATCGGGCTGGCCCGCCACAGTGTGTTGTTGTAGAAGTAACAGAAGAGCACGTACTCGACCACGATGCCTCGGGCACTGGCTTCCGCCACGAAGTCGCGCAGCCGTTGCCAGTAGGCATCATCCCACCGGGTCAGGTCCCACTTCAGGGGTTCGCCCCCAGGGCCACGTTCCACGCACAGCCACGGACAGAGATAGCTCTCCGGCTTGGGCGCCATCGTGTTGTTCTGGATGTTGTGGCTGCCGGGCAGCTCACGATATGCTCCGCTGAAGAGCCGTGTCAGGTTGAACTCGCACGCGGCCAGCGCATCCAGGTAGGGGAGGGTGTCGAAGTCGCTGTTTAGCACGGCGCCGTAGTGCTCGGCTGAGGTGATGAGGGTGGTGGGCTTGCCGCGGAAGAGCAGGTAGTGCGGGTTGTCGGGGTACAGTGATAGGGAGGTGTTGGACATCGGGTCCTCCTTGAAACTTGCTTGGCAGGGGCAGGAGCACATCGAGAGCAACAGCTACAGCGATGCATCTGTGTTGCTAATGATTTCGCTGATCATTGCGATCAGTTCGGGGACATCTTCCTCTACTGTCTTCCAGATCACGTTGAGGTCCATACCGAAGTAATGGTGGATTAGTTTGTCACGCATGCGTGCCATCTGCCGCCATGGTACTCGGGAATACTCTTCCTGGACATCCTGAGGGATTTGCTTCGCGGCCTCTCCTACAATCTCCAATGCCCGAACCACCGCGAATACGGTCTTCTCGTCCTTGGCGAACTCTTGGCGGTCAAGATCGCCAACGAACACGTGTGCCTTTTTGCAGTCCGTCAAGTATGTCTTTCAGATAGTCTAGATGGACGCGTTCCGGACTCATACAGCGATGACCTCTTCAAGTATTCGCTGGCCCAGGTGTGGTTTCAATGCATCGCGCATCACAAGGTCAACCTGAATACCTAGCAGGTCGGTGAGGTGGTCTTCCAAGGCAATGAACTGAAGCAAACTCGGCGTCTCTGAGAATGTGATCAGTATGTCCAAGTCGCTGTCCGCGTTTTGCTCGCCGCGAACGTAGGATCCGAAGAGGCCCAGAGAGCTGACGCAGTAATCTTCCCTAAGCAAAGGCAGGTATTGCTTGAGTGTATGCTGAACGCTCTTGAAGGTAGTAGTCTGTTTTCCGCTTTCCATGTCGATTTCCTCGCGCTTCACTAGTGTTCCTGCAGCGCCCGATGATGCTTGCCAAAGAGGTGATCGAACTGTGTCTGTAAGTCTGCCTACATTATAGCAGATGTGCGTCAGCCGACGTCCCGTATGGCCAAATGAGAGTGCCTCAAGAGTAGCTCCATCCAAGGATCCCGATCTGCCTTGCGGAAGGTGGTTTCAATGACTCGGTTGTGAGTGCACCACGCCGGCTCTGCACTGTCGCCGATCGCATGTGGAGCGCCCGCGATCAGCTGTACGCGGTTGTTGGGCGCTGGTCACAAACGACCGCGGCCGATCTCGCACCAGGACTCAAGCATCTCCATTGGCAGCCACAAACATCTGCCACGTACGAACCGGCTTCCACCCCAGGAGCTTCTCAGCCCTATCCGTGATGAGCAACGAGCGATAGAGATCGGTCCGATACGCCGGTCCACCCCGCCATTCCACATCCGGATGCACGAGTTCAACCAGTTCCCTGTTGGTCCTCCCAGAAGTGGTGATGTCCGAGGAAGCGACCAGTACACACGCAAAGCCTGCCAACGGACACGATAGCCCTCGAAGGGATGCCTCCGCCAGGTCGCGAACGTCTATGAAAGCCCCATACTCCCAATAGGGATCCCATTCATAGGCCGGTCGTTCTCTCCGAAGCGCTTGAATCTCATCGTAGGTTTCCGGCCTCCACACACCCGGCGGCCTCAAGCAAATCGTGGAAATGCCCGTGCGCTCACACCAGTACCGGCACATCTGCTCGGCGAGGTATTTGCCGATGGCATAGGGCGTCGCCGGATAACATGGATGATCGTCATCCAGGGGTAGATAGTCCGGCTTCCTCTCTCCCTTGAACACGCCCAGTGCATCGACGCTGCTCATGTAGATCACGCGACTCACGGACGCCTTCTCAGCAGCGAGGAGCACATTCCAGGTACCCTGAACGATGGCCCTCATTGTCTCGTGAGGGCTATCCCCAAGATCACCCAACGGCGAGGCCAGATGAATGACTGCGTCACATCCACGGATTGCCTTCTCAAGCGAGGAGGAGTCCAGAATATCCAGACCGTCGAGCAGGTCATATCCTACGACCTCATGCCCAGTGATCTGCAGCTCAGCCTCGACCGCCGCGCCGATCATGCCTCGATTGCCCGTAAGTAGGATCTTCAATCACCGCCTCCGTAACCTCGTGGTCAGGCAGCCCCTCTCTGGTATTCATGGATTGCCTTGGTCAGCCTGGACATCGCCTCACGCAGAGTGCTTTGCGGACAGGCAATGTTCATCCTCGCGTACCCGGCGCCCTCTCTGCCAAACCAGTAACCGGGATTGAGGGCTAATCGTGCCTTGTGAGCCAAGAACTTCTCCAGTTCTTTCACCTCCAAGCCCAACGCTCCAAAGTCAAGCCATACCAGGTATGTGCCCTCCGGTTCAGTCAGTTTGACCTGGGGTAGATTCTCGTGAAGATACAATCTCAAGAAGTCGGTATTTGATTGCAGATAGACCAGCACGTCGTCCAACCACTCACTTCCGCTACTGTAAGCGGCCTCTGCCGCCGCTGAGGCGAACACATTCGTCTTGTTCATCCAAAGACGATCTGCAAAATCGTGAAAGCGTTGGCGGTACTCATCATTTGGAATGATCGCCATTGCATCGGTCATCCCGGCGATGTTGAAGCTCTTGGCCGGCGACAGACAGGCAAACGATACCTGGGCCAACTCATCCGAGATGGAGACAAATGGCGTGTAGCGATGGGTCCCATAGACAATGTCGCCATGAATCTCATCAGAGATGATCAGTACATCATGCCGTCTGCAGATCTCGCCGGCACGGGCCAACTCCTCTTTTGTCCATACCCTACCGGTTGGATTATGCGGATTGCAGATGATCAGCATCTTGCTCTTGGGATCTGCGGCCTTTTCCTCCAGGTCTGCGAAATCCATCCGGTATTTGCCATTGTCCAGGAGGAGGGGATTCTTGACTATCCGTCTGCCGTTGTTTCTGATGGCCAGGCGGAATTCAAAGAAGACAGGTGGCTGAATGATGATGCCGTCACCTTCCTCTGAATGTTGGTTTATCAGAACAGCTATCGCATTCAGGACACTGGGGCAGTGCTCAATGTGCGCTTGGTCAATTGCCCACTGATGTCTGTTCGAGTACCAATGGATCAGCGCTTCATAGTAGCCATCGCTTTTGTACTCGTAGCCGAAAATGCCGTGTTTCACACGCCTGAGCAAAGCCTCAATCACAACCGATGGCGCTCGAAGATCCATATCGGCAACCCCAAGGGGCAACACATCCTCACTCCCAAAGTGCTCAATCAGCATGGACTTGCTCCATTTGAGCGTGGGATACACGTTTCTGTCAATCACTTGGTCGAAATCCATAGCGCGTCCCTTCCTTTCAGGTGACCCGGCTGTGCAGACCGGCTCTCATCCTTGCCCGGCCAACTCCATCCTGATCTGCTCCAGCAACCCCGCTTGAATCTCAGGGCCGTCGTCACTCAGACGCAGCGCTGCCACTATGGGCCGCCAGGCAGCCAACTGCGTTTGGTTGTCAGGCCGAAGCTCGAAGTAGCGCTCCAGGTAAGCCTGGCTGAAGTGCTCGATGCGCGACCGAAGCGGCGGCTGCGATGCCGACACACCCGATAGGATCAACAGGCTCAGGGCGACATCCTCCAGAGGATTCCCGAGATGGGAATTGTTCCAATCGATGACCATCGGTCCCTTGGAGCTCAGCAGTACGTTGTACGGATGGAAATCACCGTGACAAACCTGATCACCGGCGGGTAGTTCATCAAAGGCTTTCAGCACCGCCTCCTTGAGATCGGCGGGCAGGGCGGTGCTCCTGCCAATGACGGCGGGCACAAACTCTCGCTGCAGGGGCAGCTCTGGTACACTCCCACAGGCGTGTATCTTGGCGTGCACTTCCGCGAAGACGTGCGCCGACCGGACAATCTTGCCAGGATCTGCGTCAGCCGTTTCCAGCCAGCCCTCGGCCAAGGAATCACCCTCTATGCGCTCGTAAACCTGCCCCAGCTGGCCATCTACCTCAACAATCTCTCCGACTTCAGGGACAGGCAGTCCGGCCTCATACAGCGCACGTTCCATCTTGCCCCGGTGTTCCACCCACCCCTCCGGAGCGCCAGTGCCCCAGAACTTTATGATCTGCCCCTCACCCCAGGCATAGATGTCCCCACTCCCGGCGATGGGTGCCCCCAGTGACGTCACAGACATGGCAACCTCCTCTCTACAACACTATTCACCTTAGCATACCTGTGCGCTGCCAAACAGCAAAGCTCAGCCACCGACCGGGCGCGCGCGTCTCAGGCAACGAGCGCACTATTGCCATCCTGAGCGTGTGACACGGCACAGCACCGGACAAAGCTGCCCAGCAAAGACACCTGCGAACCCCTTGGGTTCGCAGGTGTTACACTGCCGGCGCCGGAATCACCCTATCCGTGCCTTGTCCGTCAGCCATTCCCCTTCTCAACGAAAGCCAGACGCATCCCATCAGGGTCGAGGATCACGAACTTACGCGTGCCCCACGGCATAACTTGAGGAGGGGACTCCACACGGACGTGCTCCCGCACCTTCTTCCACAGGGCGTCGATGTCGGGCAGTGAGAAGTTGATGATGTCCGGGCACGGAACTCGCTGCAGATTCACGTCCTCGCTGATCCCGAATCCGCCGGCTCCTTCGATCTCGTAACACTGCCATCTCTCGTAGCTCGCGCTCGGCTTGAATCCGAGAACGTCCTCGTAGAACTTTCTCGACCGTGCAAGATCCGATACCGCGATGGTCACGACCTGAAACCTCATCTCATTCGCCCTTCCTAGCAGTCAGGTTCACCTGCGCGGCGGAGCCACATTGCCTGCCACCCTGCGTTAGCCAGCGCCCTGAGAGCCAAAGACCTTACCTTCATGCCCATCTATCCAGGCTTGGTGACGATCGTACCAGGCGGGTGATGATCGCCCAAGCTTCGCGATCTGTCTCGGATGGGCAAGTGGCAATACTTCGATTGATATGCCATCTATCTGTGCAGTACAAGGCCTTCCGTAGGGTCGACCATCCTGCATGAAATCCGAGAGTCGCTTCCACCGTGAATCAAAGTGTGCGAGAAACCATTGGATGGGTTTGTCACCGAGCAATATCAAAGTGCTTGCGCCTGACTCATGAAGTTCATCCCAGATGGCGCGGCGACGCTTTCCATCTGTGAGCGCCGTTGGCACCGGTGGAACTGTAGGGCTCGGCAATCCGTACTTCTTGGCAACAGGAGTATACGCCCGTGCAATGGCCTTGCTCTGCGCCGGGTTCACGCAACTGTGGGGTACGAGATCGCACAACCACGCATCAGCCCGCGACAATCCCAACGGCTTCAAGATCAGATCATCAAGAGCGACACCGGACGGGCCGTTGAATTGCTGGTTTGCCGGCACAAGCTTTCCGAGTTCTTCCGGTATGCTGATTCCCTGAAGTGTGGCTTCAGCGCTATCGCCGCGCCAGAAAATGTAGGGCTCACTGGCAACGGCAAGCGCCTTCACGATGGTTCTATCATCTACTCCTACCCAACGAGCGTGAACCGCGCTGGCATAGACCCCCAACACAAATACATGTTTCTGAGCACGGTCTACCTGCGCAACTTCCTGAACGGGTTGCCCGAATGGAAATGTCCCGATACCAGAT
>CAZEXX010000262.1:0-5928 GCA_964516885.1 uncultured Anaerolineales bacterium
TCACGCCCGCCGCGCTGGTCATCGGTGGCGGCATGACCGGCATGACCGCCGCCCTGACGCTGGCCAACGCTGGCCAGCCGGTCAAGCTGGTCGAGCGGGAAGCGGCATTGGGCGGGATGCTGCGCGACGTGCACACCCTCTATCCTGATGGGCGCAACGCAGCCGAGTTCGTGGCTCGCAAGGTCGAGACGGTGACCCACCACCCGCGCATCGAGGTTCTGCTGGAGACCCAGGTGACGGGCATCTCGGGGATGGTGGGTCGTTACACGATCAGCGTCAATGGGGCAGGTGAGCAGTTTGACGTGGGTGCCATCCTCGTCGCCACCGGCGCGCACGCCTTGCAGCCGTGGGGTCAGTTCCGCTACGACGGAAAGCGAGTAGTTACCCAACTCGAGTTCGAAAGCGAACTGCGCGAGACAGTGCCCGATTGCCCAAGTTCCAACGTCGTCATGATCCTCTGTGCCGGGCAGCGCAATGAGGCCGTTCCCTACTGCTCCGGCGTATGCTGCATGGGAGCGCTCAAACAGGCGCTGGAGGTCAAGGCGGCCAACCCCCAGGCCAACGTCACCATCCTTTTCCGTGACCTGTATCTGCTGGGTGAGGACATCCACGAGGAGAGATTGATCGAGGCGCGGCGGGCCGGTGTGGAGTTTCTCCGCTACGCGCCGTCGTCACCGCCGAAGGTGACCGGCGAAGGGGTTGAGGTCCACGACGTGCTAAGCGGAGCAGACCGCCGCCTGCCCTACGACCGTGTCGTCCTGGCCACCCCGCTGGTTCCGCAGCCCGACGCCAGTGTGGTCGCTCACATGCTGGGTATCGCTCAGGACCAAAACGGCTTCTTCCCCGAGGTGCGCTATCGCCTGCGGCCGCAGAACTATGCCGAGCGCGGTATCTACGTTTGCGGCGCGGCTCACTATCCTGTCGGCCGGGCCGAGGCCGAGTTCCAGGCCGCCAGCGCCGCTTTTAACGCTCTACATCACCTGCGGGCAGGTCAGGTCACCAGCCAGGCCCCTGTCGCCGTCGTGGACGAAAAGCTCTGCACCGGCTGTGGCAACTGTGTGGAAAGCTGCCCCTTTGGCGCGATCTCTATGCATAAACAAGCGGGGGTGCTAGACCTGTCCCAGATTGACCCCCTGCTGTGCAAAGGCTGCGGCAACTGTGTCGTCGCCTGCCCCGTCAAGGCCATCAGCCAGCCGCTCGACAGCGACGCTCAAGTGTTGGCCCAAATCGAGGCGGCGCTGGCGACGGCGTCACAGAATGGCCGGCCGCGCATCCTGGTCTTTGGGTGCGAGTGGAGCAGCCACGCTGCCGCTGAGTTGGCCGGGGCCAACAAGTTGAGCTACCCGGCCGAGACGCGCCTCATCCGAGTGGGATGCTCGGCTCGCTTCGATCCCACCCACATCCTGTGGGCCTTCTTCAGCGGCGCCGATGGGGTCTTTCTGGGAGCCTGCCCGCCGGGCGATTGCCATTACGTCAACGGCAACCGTTACGCTCAGGAGCGTTTCAACATGCTGCGGGGCCTGCTGGCCGAAAGCGGCTTCGACCCGCGCCGCCTGCGCCTGGAGTGGATCACGCCCGACGATCCACACGATTTTGTGAGCAAAATTGCCGACTTTACGGCATTGATTCGAGCATTGGGGCTCAGTCCCATTCATGATTGAGTAGCAGGAGGCATTCTATATGTCAACAAGATTACAACAGGAAGTATGGGCCCTGGACCGCTGCTCCGGTTGCGGGGTGTGTGTGGCGGCCTGTTCCAAGGGGGTGCTCTACTGGGACGAGGAACAGCATCCCCTCCTAGAAGAGCGCGAGAAGGCGCTGGGTCTTTCGCACATCAAGCTACGGGCCTGTGAGGTCTGCGAAAAGTTCTGCGAGTTAAGTTGCCCCCGCCTGGTGGACTGGACGCCGATGGAGCCTCGCGCTATGGTCTCGGCGCGGTCGGCAGGCGTCGTCCAGAGTGGCGCGCCCAACGATGTCATTCAGGCGTTGTTGGTGGCCGCTCGCTCGGCCGACCTGATTGACGGCGTGGTCATGCCGGACATGGATCCCTGGACATTGGAGCCGGTCGCCCGCGTGGCCACGACGGTGGACGAGATCGTCAGCAGCGTAGGGATGCAGTATCTCTGGGCCCCGGTGCTCAGCGCGCTCAACGAGGCCGTCTTCGAGCTGGGTCTGACCAAGCTGGTGGTCGTCGGTTCCCCCTGCGTGGCCCAGGGGGCGCGCCGGTTGATGGA
Source organism: uncultured Anaerolineales bacterium (assembly GCA_964516885.1). Classification (GTDB taxonomy): domain Bacteria; phylum Chloroflexota; class Anaerolineae; order B4-G1; family SLSP01; genus PWVB01. The sequence goes on from CAZEXX010000262.1 coordinate 2,235, forward strand.
CGCTGAACACGAGCGCCTCTGGCCTTACCAGCAAGCGATCCGCCTGACCATCGCCTCATTCTGCACCGGCGTCTATATGCCGGACATGGTCACCGAGTTGCTCGAACGGGGCAAAGGCATCGCCCGGCAGCAGATCCGGAGCCTGACCACCTCGGTAACGGATGGCACCCTGGCGGTGGCGCTGTGGGATGGCACGGAACGCACGATCTCGCTGACCGAGGTGGTGCCTTTCACGCGACACGGTTGTGGCAGTTGCGACGACTACCTGGGCGAGTCGGCGGACATCGCCGTGGGGGCGGTCGGGGCGCTGCCAGGCCACGCCACGCTCATCACCCGTACGCCGGCTGGCGAGGTTTTCGTCCGGAACGCTCGCCGCTTTGGTCTGCTCGAAACCATCGACCAGGTGGACCAAGCTGCGCTGAGCGCGGCCAAAGAACAAAAAGACCGGCGGGCGCGGGCCCAGGCTTTCGACGAGTTCCGCATCCTGATGTTGGAAGCCCTGAGAGACCCTGGAAAGCGGGCTCTGGTCAGGAAACAATTCGTCAGTCTATACGGTGCTCCGCAAGCGGGAGCTTCAAAGAGGGAGGAACGTGATGTCTCTTGTAGTGGATGCTAAGGGACGCGACCTGCGATCCGTCAGCATGGAACTGAAAGAGGCGGTCGCCAAAGGGCCAGTGCTCATCCGGGAGGCGGCCCATCTGCATGGCCTGGTGGCCGGGTTCAAGAGCGGTGAGGTGATCATCGGAGGGGATAGCGGCGACTACCTGGGCGTTCTGAACGACGGGGCCACCATCCGGGTCAAGAAAAACGCTGGTCGCTACTTGGCCGACAATATGACACGCGGCACGGTGATCGTGGAGGGTGAAGCCGGCTACGGTGTAGGGGCCTATTGCTACGGCGGCACCGTTGTGGTCAAGGGGAGTGCCGGTGACTTCACGGCCGTGATGAACAAGGGAGCGAGCATCATTGTCAAAGGAAACGTAGGCGATGAGGCCGCGACCTACATGTTGGCAGGTGATCTGGTCATCGTGGGCAATGCCGGCAAGAACCTGGGCAACTATCTCATCCGGGGCAACATCTACGTTGGCGGAGAGTGGGAAAGCCTGGGGCACAACACCCTGCTGGAGGAGATGTCCCTCGCCGACCTGGCCAAGCTGCGCGGCTACCTTGACGAATACGGTATCCAGGCCGACCCGACGAGTTTCAGGAAGATCGTCCGCCTGTCGGAGAAGCCCTTCTACAAGTAGCTACCACGAGATCGATCCAAGGAGAACCACTATGCCACCAGTCAATGGGACATTCTGCGTCACTGTGATGAGCGACCGGTGCATCAATGCCAGAATGCCCGGCAAATGCGCCACCTGCGTCGAAGTCTGTCCTTACGATGTCTACGCCATGGATAGCACAGGGCACGTCCACGTTCAGAACTATAATGCCTGCGTCGGCTGCCGCATCTGCTCCGAATTCTGCCCGGAGGATGCCATCCGCATCAACCCCGCCGAATCAGAGATTCTGGTGCGCTCGCCCTGGACGTTTACCCAGGTGGAGGAGATTCACCACAAGGCGCAGACCGGGCAGTACATGTTGCGCGGCTTTGGCGCCATGGGCTACAGACCCGCTTTTGACAACATCACCGTCGTGCCCTCTCAGATTGCCTCTCCTGCCCCCCGCGACAGTTATCGGGAGGAGTGTAACCTGGAAGTGGTCATCGGTGAGGATACTTGCGAGAATCCGGTCCGCCTGAAGTACCCTTTGATCTTCCCCGCCATGTCCTATGGCGCGCTGTCCAGGGAAGCCAGGATGGCCCTGGCCATCGCCACGGCTCAGACAGGGATCAGCAGCAACACCGGTGAGGGTGGGTTGTTGAAGGACGAGACCTGGCTGATCAAGGGGTACGAGAACGAAGAGCGGACGTTGAAGCGCTGGGAGCCGGGCGGCTCGCTCGTCGTCCAGTGGTCTACTGGGCGCTGGGGGGTCTCGGCCGACTACGTCCGTGCCGGCGATGCGGTCGAGATCAAGATCGGCCAGGGGGCCAAACCGGGCATGGGAGGTCACCTGCTGGGGGCCAAGGTCACCGAGGAGATTGCGGCCATCCGGGGCATTCCCGTTGGCAGCGATGCGCTGTCTCCCTGCCGCTACTACGACGTGCAAGACCTGGAGGACATGAAGCGCATGGTCGCTTTCATCCGCGACGTGACTGATTACAGGGTGCCCATCCTCTTCAAGCTTGGCCCCAGCCGTCCCTACGAGGACGTGAAGGCTTGCGTCGAGGCCGGGGCAGACGCTATCTCCATCGACGGTCTGGTGGGCGGCACAGGCGCATCGCCGGCCATCGTGACGCAGGGCGTGGGCATTCCGACGGTAGCCCTCATTCCGCCGGCAGTGCAAGCTCTCAAGGACCTGGGGGTCCATCGCAAGGTCAAACTCTTTATCCTGGGAGGTATGCGCAATGGGTTGGACGCATACAAGGCGATGGCCATGGGCGCTGACGGCGTTGGCTTTGGCGCGGCGGCCGAGATCGCTATGGGCTGCCGAGCTTGCATGGCCTGTGCAACCGGCAGATGCGTCTACGGCATCACCGCTCAGGACCCGGAGCTGCGCGCCCGGCTCCACCCCGAGGAGGCCGGCGACCGTCTGGCCAACTTTATCAGGGCCACAGCTGAGGAGATCAAAATCCTGACCATGCTTTCCGGTCACGACGACATCGGGGATCTGAGTGAAGAGGACCTGCGGGCCACCGAGCTCAACGTTGCGGCCATCACCGGCCTCAAGTTGATCGGCTATGAGAAAAGACTGCCTTGGTGGGAGAATGGACGACGGAGTTAGCGAAGAGCAGAAGATGGATTGCCTGCTCTGGATGAACAGGAGGGAACAAAGTGTCTACACTTAGGTTTGAAAACGCCATTGTGGCAGATATGGTGGAAGAGGCTCTGGAGTTCTGTGCCGAAAAGGTAGGCTTGAAGGACAAGGAGCAAGCCAGGCGTGTCCTGCTTACAGGCGATTGTTGTGCCTGCGAATACTTGCGCTATGCGTTGGCCCAAAAGATGGCCGAGTATATGGCCTCGGTGGATGATACCATCACCGCTGTCTACATCTTTGAGCCCGAACAAGCTACCGGTGGGGACGCGGCCATTCCTTCTCATCCCAGGCTTTCGCCTGGCTTCAACCTGATCGTCAGGGTCAGTCGCAAGAGCGCAGCTCTTTCATCGGTCGTGGCCTCCCTGAGGGCGGCCCTGGCCGCAGAGTTCGCGCGGCTCGGCTGTCCAAAGGCCAACGCGCTGTGCTCCGCCCTTGACGTCGGCGTAGTCGACGAGGATGAGGTGGAGAAGCGCACCGGTTACGGTGCGTTGATCAACTCACTCTATGTGCGGCCGATAGAGGTTTGGCACAGGTAAGCCGCCCTTGCCTGGCCTCCTCGGCGGCGCACGTGCAGGCGCTCTCACTCACGCCTGCCTACTCTCCTTCCCTTGTCCTCCGGCTGTGCCTGGCCGGCGGACAAGGCATCACGCCAGCTAAGACACCGTAGGCTGCGGCCAAGTTGAGGGCGTGCCATCGTGTTCACGAAGATACTTCTCGCTACTGATGGTTCCTCCCGCGCCCAGGAGGCGCTCAAGTATGCATGCGACCTCGCCTTGCGCGATGGTGCCCAGGCGATCGAGATCCCCTTTGCGCCGGTACCCTCCTAGATGGGAGT
>CAZEXX010000263.1:0-5393 GCA_964516885.1 uncultured Anaerolineales bacterium
GCTTGCCGCGGTAATCCCCAATCGATTTGGGTAGCCCCATGATCGTGGTTACATCAAACTCATAGACGGAATCATCCACAGCCCACCCCTTTCTCACACCACCTCTCAGACATCCCCATCTCAATGCAGCAATGGCTCAAAGCAGTGCCCCTACTCCAGATCACGCGCCAGTTGCACTGCCGCTCCCACGAGATCCCGTCCACGTGGACACAATCCCCATACTAGCGTCCGCATGCTTGTCTCAACTGTGATGATACTTGGCCAGACGCGACTGGCAAGCCTAGCCCCTACAACACCCTCGCAGTTCACCATCGCGGTCCGTAGAGGCACGCCTTTGCTCTCTCCCGCGTATGGAACAGACCGGCGTGCGATACCCAATTGGCCCTGACCATCCAAGTGATGGGCCTGAGCCAAACGGGTGAGCAGCCGGTGTTCTTGGTCGAGTGTCTTCATAGAGGGTACCCTGAACGGGTGTTCATCGATGACCATCTGTGCAGAGGGCAGACCGACACCTGGAACCTGTCAAGATCCGAAAACTGAGTACACTAACCCTGTGTCAATCAAAATCCTGGGGTGAACAGATGATCTTCAAGTTTAAACCGCACGTGATCGACACCACATTGCCCGACCACAATTACGCCCAGACGGCACTTGCCGATCTGGACAATGATGGGCAACTCGAGTATATCGTCGGACAGCAGTACGGCGATATCTTCTGGTACAAGTATCACGCGCCGGATCGATGGACGCGCCATCTCTTGGGGCAGAACTCCCCATCCGACGTGGGCGGGGTGGCGTTGGATATCGACGGAGACGGCTGGATCGACTTTGTGACCGGTGGTGCCTGGTATCGCAACAGCCGAGACCCTGACGTGCCTTTCACCCGCTTCGTCTTTGACCCTGAACTGAAAGGCGTGCACGACGTCGTCGCCGCCGACATCGACGGCGATGGTAAAGTCGAGATCCTGACGATGTCAGATCAGAACGACCTCCGCTGGTACAAGATACCTGAGGATCCCACTGAGCTATGGCCGGTCCATCACATATGGGCACCCGTCCACGCAGGGATCTCAGTGGGCGACATCAACTCCAACGGCCACCTGGACATCGTGCGCACCGATATCTGGCTGGAGAACGTGAATGGTGACGCCACCCGGTGGATTGAGCACGCCATCGGGCCAAACACCCCACCGCCGCCCGATTTCCAGCCCTACTTCGCCTTCAACGCCACCTACAACGTAGTCCTGGATATGAACGGCAACGGCAAGAACGACATCGTCTTCACCGATGCCGAGATCCCTGGCGGCAAGATCTGGTGGATGGAAAACCTCGATGGCAGCGGCGATGTCTGGCAGCGCCACGATATCTACGTGTGGAACCCGGACGGTGAACCCCGCCGGGGGGCCTATCACAGCCTCTTCGCCGGCGACCTCGACGGCGATGGAGACATCGATATCATCACCTGTGAGATGGAGGCCGTCGGCGGAGAGAGTGCCCCACGGTGGTATGTGTGGGAGAATCTCGATGGTCGCGGCGGCGCTTGGCAGGAACACGTCATCCTCGACGCCAATCTCGGCGGTCACGCGACCATCGTCGGTGACGTGACCGGCAACGGTCGCCTCGATATCATCTCCAAACCGTGGCGCGCGCAGCAGAGCAACGCGGTCGGAGGCAAGACATACGTCTGCTTCTTGGCAAACATCAGCGAAGAGTAGGAGAGTACACTATGGCACAAAGATCCAGCCGACTGCGGTGGGGCCTCGTCTCCACCGCCAAGATCAATGGCGCCGTGATCGAGCCGATTCGAGATGCTGCCCGTAGCGAACTGGTCGGCATCGCCAGCCGGAACGCGGCGCGCGCCGGCGCCTATGCGGAGGAACACGGCATCCCCAAGAGCTACGGCTCCTATGAAGCCATGTTCGATGACCCTACTATCGACGTCGTCTACATCTCACTCCCCAACTCCCTGCACGCTGAGTGGGCCATCAAAGCCGCCCAGGCGGGCAAACACGTCCTGTGCGAGAAGCCCATCGTTCCCACGCTGGCCGAACTCGATCAGGTCGAGGCCGCTGCCAACGAGAACGGCGTGACCATCTTCGAGGCCTTCATGTATCTCCACCACCCGCAGCTCCTGCGGGCCCAGGAGATGATCCGCGAGGGCAGACTGGGGCAAGTGCAGCTGATCGACAGCTGGTTCAGCTTCTACCTCCCACCTGAGAATTCACAGAACATCCGCCTCAGTCCGGAGCTGTCCGGCGGCGCACTGTGGGATGTCGGCGTCTACCCCACCAGTATGGCCGTCACTATGGGCGGCGGGCTTCCGGAGGAAGTGTGGGCGCAGCAGATCATCGGTGAGACCGGCGTGGACGTTACCATGATCGCCCAGTTGAGATTCGGCGCCGGCCCCGTGGCCCAGATCAGCTCCGGCTTCCGCATGCCCTTCAGAGCCGGAACCATCATCGTGGGCGACGAGGCGAGCATCAGCTTCCCCCAGCCCTGGAAGCCCAGTATGAATAGTGAGGATAGCCAGATAATCTTCGCCCCGCGCCAAGGCGAGCCCGAGACTATGACCATTCCCGGCATCAATCCCTACCTGTGCGAGATCCAGGCAATGGAGGCGTGCGTCCTGGACGGCGCGGACCCCATCGTCCCGCTCAGCCGCAGCCGCGACATCCTCCGCACCGTCCTCGCCATCTACCAATCCGCGAGGACAGATCGGCCGGTGCAGCCGTAGCTGAAAATGGAGGGAGGTCAATTCCGGAATGATCGGATAGCGTGCCATCTTGGACCGCGGGCGTCTCGCCCGCATATTTGCGCCAGCGGGAACTGCGCTGTTTATGGCAGCTACTGCGCACTGCGGGCCGTGGGGAGCAGAGCGGGCGAGACGCCCGCGGTCCGCAGAAACGGCAATCAGGCGCCGGCTATTGTCCAAGTAGATCCTATGTTTTGCCGCACACCACGCAGGGCCAGAATTCGGGCTGCGCGTTTTGGGCTCAAGGACTTTCGTCCCGAGTACTCTCGGGGCGAGGCCTTAGGGCCTTCTCCGGATCTCGACGACTCCGGAGCGTCGCGATCCGGAGAAAGTCCTAGACCCCGCAGAAGGCCTCTAGGCCCCGGGTGGGGCATTCACTGATCACCAGTCTAGCAGGAGGTTTCCATGGCATTTCCCATCGATTTCGAAGAACGTGTCTATGCAGGCGTTCTCGGCAAGATCATCGGCGTCTACCTCGGCCGGCCCTTCGAGGGCTGGTCCTACGACCGGATCATGTCCACACTCGGTGAGATCAATTACTACGTCCACGAGCAGCTGGACAAACCGCTCATCGTCACCGATGACGACATCTCCGGCACCTTCACCTTCATCCGCGCTTTGGCCGACCACGGCAACGCGCGTGACATCACACCCGCCCAGATCGGCCAAACCTGGCTCAACTACCTCATCAACCAGCGCACCATCCTCTGGTGGGGTGGCCTCGGGAACTCAACCGAGCACACCGCCTACCTGCGCCTGGTAGACGGCATCGAGGCCCCCCGGAGCGGCTCGATGGAACTCAACAGCAAAGTCGTCGCCGAGCAGATCGGCGCCCAGATTTTCATCGACGGCTGGGCTATGGTCGCCCCCGGCGATCCCGTCTTTGCGGCGGATCTGGCGCGTCGAGCCGGCAGCGTCAGCCACGACGGCGAGGCCATCTACGGCGCGCAGGTCCTCGCCGCTATGGAGGCCCAGGCCTTCGTCGAGTCGGACCTCGACACACTGCTGGACGTAGGCGTCAGCGTGATCCCCGCCGATTCCGTCATCGCCCGCATGATCGCCGAGCTGCGCGAAGTCCGCACCAAAGAACCCGATTGGCGCGTCGCCCTCGCCTGGCTCCAGGAGAACTACGGCTATCACATATACGGCGGCAACTGCCACATGGTGCCCAACCACGGGCTCATGATCCTCAGCCTCCTCTACGGCGACGACGACTTCCAGAAAACCATGATGATCGTCAACACCGGCGGCTGGGACACTGACTGCAACTCCGGCAATATCGGCTGCCTCATGGGGATCAAGAACGGCCTCACCGGCCTGGATACCGGCCCCGACTACCGCGGGCCCGTCGCCGACCGCCTCTACCTGCCCACCGCCGACGGCGGCCGCGCGGTCACTGACGCCCTCATCGAGACCTATCACCTGGTCAACAGCGCCCGCGGGCTCCAGGGGCTGGACCCCGTTGCCCCCAAACAAGGCGCTCGGTTCAACTTTGACTTCCCCGGTGCCGTCCAGGGGTTTGTGCCCGACCAGAGCGTTGACGCCCAGGGCACCCTCACCCTTGAGAACGTCGCAGGCCACAGCGCCACCGGCACGCGCAGCCTTGCCTTCCACTACCGCGGCGTCGCCACCGGGCGCACAGCGCGCGCCGGCACCGCCACCTTCCTGACACCCGAAGCCGCCAAGATGCCCGGCTACGGCCTCATCTGCTCACCCACCCTCTACGCCGGACAGACCGTGCGCGCCAGGGTCGAAGCAGATGCCGCCAACAACAGACCCGTCACCTGCAACCTCTACATCCGCATCTACGGCGCCGACAACGCGTGCATCATCCGCCGCGGCCCCGCCATCCAACTGCAGCCCGGCGCCGGCAACGTCCTCGTCTGGACCCTCGACGCCACGGACGGCGATCCCATCGCCGAGATCGGACTCGAGATCCACTCGGACACGCGCGTGCGCGCACGCGCCGACGGCACGCTCTATCTCGATACCCTCACCTGGGATGGCGCCCCCACAGTCAGCTTGGGCAAGCCCGACCACGACGGCACCATGTGGCAACAGGCCTGGGTCAACGGCGTCGATCAGTTCTCGGCGTGGGGTGAGCTGCGCGTCATCCAGAACCGCGGGACCGGCCTGCTCATCCAGGGTTCAGGTGACTGGAAAGACTATGAGGTCTCGGCAACGATCACACCACACCTGATCAAACGCGGGGGCCTTGCCGCGCGCGTCCAGGGCATGCGCCGCTACTACGCTTTACTCCTCTGCGGCGGGCAGAAACTCCGCCTCGTCAAAGCCCTCGACGGCGATACCATCCTGGCGGAGACCGACCTTGCCTGGAACTACGACCAACCCTATCAACTCACCCTTCGCGTCGTCGGCGACCGCATAATAGCCTCAGTCAACGGCGACCAACTCTTCGACATCGTCGACCAGGAGCGCCCCCTCACCGCCGGCGGCATCGCCCTCGTGATCGACGAAGGCCGTCTCAGCGCCGCGGACGTGACCGTGAAACCGTCGGGATGAGAATAGAAGAATCAGCGAATGGGAGAATCAGCGAATCACAGGACCTCGAAGATGCCACACTGTCCCATTCTGTGATTCTTTCAACCGCTGATTCTGGCCCCACGCAGTGGGGCATTCG
>CAZEXX010000263.1:5403-5852 GCA_964516885.1 uncultured Anaerolineales bacterium
GGCCGTCTCAGCGCCGCGGACGTGACCGTGAGGGGATAGAATAGGAGAATCAGCGAATGAAAGAATCAGCAGATACAGGATGGGCCGGCAGTGTCCCATTCTGCCATTCTGTCACTCTCCCATTCGCTGATTCTGGCCCCACGCAGTGGGGCATTCGCTGATTCTGTATTCTTCCATTCTTCTGAACAGGAGGTTCCTATGACCCAGAAGACCGCCCTTTTCGCATTCAACGGAGATCCGATGTGTTTCGTCCACGTGCTGCTCAACGCCCTCGATATGGAGGCGCGGGGGTATGATGTCAAAGTCATCATTGAAGGCAGCGCCACAAAGACCGTCAACGTGCTCAATGACCCAGCCGCGCAGTTCCACAAGCTCTACGTGCAGGTTGTGGAGAAAGGACTCATCGACTGCGTATGCAGGGCGTGTGCGGCGAAGATGGGGGCGCTCCC
>CAZEXX010000264.1:0-1492 GCA_964516885.1 uncultured Anaerolineales bacterium
GCGTGGTGATGGAGTAGTGAACCCTGGGTGCTCGGCGGCCGCACATGGATGCGCAGATGCTCCCCTCGACGCACGCCGCGACTCTGGATCTTGATTACGTCGCGGCACAGGGAAGCTACCGACTGGGGTGCCGGGTGGTGCGTCGTCGGGTCCGCCCTTGGCTTTTCGCCCAAGCGCGGTCCGCGGAGGAATCTGAGATGTGAGGGGTTCTGATGCCTGCCGGATTCGGCAGTCTCTCAGATTGGCAGGGTGACGGTGAAGGTTGTTCCCTTCCCGACTTCGCTGGTCACTCTGATGGTGCCGCCGTGTGCCTCGACGATGGATTTGGCAATCGCCAGACCCAGACCGGATTCGGCCTCGTGCACGACCCTCAGGTCATCCTGCGTGCGGGATTGGTCGACGCGATAGAAGCGATCGAAGATGCGTGGCAGGGCCTCTTGCGGGATACCTGTGCCGGTATCCGCTACGGTGATTGAGATGGCATTTCCCTGTGCTGCTGCACCCAATGTGATGTGACCCCCTTCGGTCGTATAGCGCAGTGCGTTGCTCACCAAGTTGCCCAAAACCTGAATCATACGATCAGGATCGATGACGAGGTCGGGTACGTAGTCTGGTACATCCACCAAGAGCGAAACCCCGTTTCGCTCGGCTGGTAGCTGGTACGTGGCCGCCAGTTGCCCGAGCAGGGCCTGGGGCGGCACGGTGGTTTTGTTCAGGGTCAGCTTTCCCGCGTCCGCCAGCGAGAGGGTGCGCAGGTCCTCCACCAGACGGAGGAGATGCTGTGCCTCGGTGTACATCGTATCGAATCGGGCGGGCGTGGGTTTCAGGACGCCGTCGCGCATCGATTCCAGGTAGCCGCTGATGACCGTGAGCGGTGTTCGCAGGTCGTGGGCGATGTCGGCACTCATCTGGCGGCGAGCAGCATTGGCCTGTGCCAGGTCGGCGCTCATCTGGTTGAAGGCCGATGCTAGCTCGCCGAGCTCGTCGCGGGTGCGGACGACCACCTTTTGCTCCAAATCCCCGGCAGCCACTGCCTGCGTGGCGCGCGTGAGGGCCTGGATGGGGCGCGTAAGCGTGCGGGCCAGGAGGATGCCCAGGAACAGGGCGATCAGCGTCGCGCCGAGGGCGGCGTAGAGCAAGACGCGGTTGGTGCGTGTGAGGTAGGCTTGATCCCTCTGATCGAGTTCCGGTGGTTCCCCGGTGGTGACGACGGTGCCGACGAGCTGTTCATTTACTTCGATGGGGATGCCTTCGGCGATGAGTGTCTGGGGGACTCTGTCATTGAGGCGAAATGGGCCGCCGGGCGCCACAACCACACCGCGGTGGTTGACCAGGACGAAGGCTAATGGGGGCGATTGCGACATCGCCTGATCAGGGTTCTGCAGCAGTTGCTGTGGCGGTCGGCGTGTGACCTGCGCTACGCCCCCCCACGAGCCGTGCTCTTCGTAGTAGGCTGTCACGAGCTCGACATAGTCCTCTCGCGTGCGTTCCA
>CAZEXX010000264.1:1592-2852 GCA_964516885.1 uncultured Anaerolineales bacterium
TTGATGGCACGCTCCATGGTCTCGATGGCGACACCCTGCGTCGCTTCCAGCAGTTGGGCCCGGGTGAAAACCCGTCCCGGCGACGCCATCAGCACGGCGAGGAGACCGAACTCGGTGGGTGTCAATTCCACAGGTAGCCCCTGGACCTCAACCCGTCGGGTGTCTCTGTTGAGCACCATTGTCCCCGCTCTGAGGACGCCGCTGGTAGGTGTCGCGCCGGCTGTCCCGGTGCTTTCCGCACGGCGCAGCACTGCATGGATGCGGGCCAGCAACTCGCGCATCCCAAACGGCTTGGTGACGTAGTCATCAGCGCCCAGCTCCAGGCCCAGAACCTTGTCGGTTTCTTCTATCCGGGCCGTGAGCAGGATGATGGGCGTAGTCGCCTCGCGGTGGTGGATGCGGATGAACTCATAGCCGTCCATCTCCGGCATCATAATGTCGAGCAGGATCAAGTTGGGCTTCTCGTGGCGCGCCACGTAGAGCGCTTCGCGTCCGTTGGCTGCTACGACGACGCGGAAGCCTTGCTCGGTCAGGTAATCTCGCACCAACGTGCGAACACCGGCTTTGTCATCGACGACGAGGATGGTCTTGGGCATTGGACCTCCACTGTCAATTCCCACACACGTTGAGTTTACTGCCATCTGCGTTATGTTTCAACTACTACAAGCATCAGAAGGGGAGCCCCCTCCTTTTTCCCCGCCGGGGGAAAAAGGAGAGGCCACGCGTCCAGGTTAGTCCAAGCTTCCCTCCAGCAGAACGATGTATGCTTCGCTTTCATCAGGGCGTCTCCGAGGCTGTCGTTGCCTCGGAGACGCTGGTTCTGAACATTCACTGCCCAGCGACGTAAGCTGCGGCAGCCTCGTAGCGCTCGGTAGCGTGCGCGATGAGCGCGTCGATAGCATTGTAGAAGGCCGCGTCGGATCGCAAGAAAGTGTAACCTTCATTCTCGGCGAGCACAGAGGGCTCGATCAAGGCTGCCAATTCGCGGTAAGTGCGCGCCACTTCCTCCGGCTCGAAAACGGTGTCTATGAAGGTCTCGACGTACGTGATGTATTGTGCGCGGTACACTTCGTCATCGAGCAGATAGCGGATCAAGGGCCATTGCGCGTTGACTTCGTCCAAAGCGATGGAGAGCGCGGGGCGCGCACCCACGCTGGAATTCAGCGCCTCGTTGTTGTCCCAGGGAATCCACGTGAGCAGGTCGGTGGTGGGATCGTGGTAAAGGTAGTAGTTGTGGGACATATTACCGTAGGTGTCCCA
>CAZEXX010000264.1:2952-5805 GCA_964516885.1 uncultured Anaerolineales bacterium
TCGCGGAAGAGATCGGCGGTGACCTTTTCGCGCAAGAACGAGGCGTCTTTGTAACTGCTGGAGAAGGTCACTTTCTGGAAGCCGTAGAAGCGCTGATCATCAATCTCCGGGACATCGTCCTCAAACTGGTCGAAGTCGAGGCGGAAGGGCAGCTTGTTGTTTCCCTGCTGCCAACTGCTGCGCAGAGAGGAGTTGCCCTTGAAGCGCAGACCGACGTCTGTCCACGTGTCTCCCTCGAAGTCGAGGGTGACGGGGACCCAGATAGGGTTCCCATCATCAGCGTCGGTGTTGCCGCCGGGCATGCCCATGCCACCAGGGCGCCGCGCGGGTAGATTCCCTTCGCCCTGTGGGGCGCCTTCGGGCCGCTGCTGCTGCGCTTCTCCCTGTGCATTGTCCTGTGTTGGGGGTTGACGGAGTCCACCACGCGCATCACCGGATGGCTGTGAGCCGAATTCTCCGTAGAGCTCGGTCATATCGTCGCACATAGCCTGCCAGGTTTCTGGGTCGATGGTGATGTCGACCCGGTTGACCTCATCCTGGGGGAAGACGACATCGTAGTCAGGATCGGCTGACTTCCCGTGGGTTTCCTCGGCCCAACCGTCAGGGCGCGCGACAGCATCCTTTTCGTTTTGCGAGTCGGTCACGTTCTCGGTATCCTCTGCCTCTAGAAGATCCGTGTTCTCCGCCGGCAGGCTCTCTGCAAGGACGATGGCCTCACTGCCGGGAATTGCAGCCGTCATACTCTGTCCGCTGCATCCCATCAGCAGCGACGCTGCCAGCAGTAGTGTTGCGATGGGTATCCATAGCCTGTTTATCATGAGTGTCTCTCCGTTTCTTTGTGTTGATCGTCTCACTGGCTGCGGTGCAGTAGCGATTTCGGCATTGGGTAGCGGTCCGTTTCTCTGCTCTCTTCCTGTGTTTCCTGCACGGGTGGGATGTAATAGATCTTGATCTCAGCCACATCGTGCAGGAAGTCAATACGTCCTACTTCACAACGAGTGATACTCAGCCCGGTACGCTGTCGTAGGTCGGCTATGAGCAGCGGATAGTTATCGGCTTTGATCAGCTCGATCTTCTCGTAAGTAATACTCTTGCGCAGCTCGCTCTGGGTGTTCCACACGCGTTCGATGACGAAGAAGATGCTCAAAATCGCGGCATTGGCCAAAATTGCCTCGCCCCAGTTTCCCTGTGTGATCAAGACCGCGTCCACGACGGGCTGCGCCATAAGGACGAACAGATACGTCATCTCGCGTACCGGCAGTGGATCGGTGCGGTAGCGAAGGATGGAGAAGATGGCGAAGAGGCTGAAGCCGAAGCCCATGCTCAGATTGGTGTCACTGAGCAGAAAGGTGATCAGGAATATGCTCGCATTCAGCGCGAAGAAGGTGAGCACGTATTCTTTGTCTCGGTAACTTGGGTAGTAAATACCGCGTACAATGAGCGTAGTCACCGCTAGATTGAAGCCGAAAGCCAACAGGAATAGGGTCAAACTGTCCATCAGATCCTCCTTGTATGGGTCGATGGCTCACAGGAATGGATTGGTCTTGAGCCACCGACATCTGTTCTTTCTCTAGATCCTTTGATCTGCCCGCATGATGCGCTTGAGATGTAGCATGCGTGGTTTGAAGGCATTGTGCTTGACGTGAGGATAGAGTATCGAAATCCCGGTACAGTACTTGCTGAAATTCGTGGGGCGTACGCCCAAGTGGCGCATCTCGCGTAGGAAATCGGAATCATAGGAGAAGCGCGCTTGCTTCACTTCAGCGATGGCTACGCCGGGCAAGGCAACCCACCCATCGTTGCGACGGAATCGCAGACCGACGTCCAGGGTGACGCGCTCCGTGCAGCGGGTGCTTACCAGCGTGATGCGATGGAAATCATTCTGGAGTGTGGGTATCAGGTCATCCTCATCAAGCGGCATGTGCGCGCGCACGAAGGTCGCGATCGGTGCCCCAAACTCGGTTGTCAATTCTGGTACGCGCTGGCGATGTTTGATAGTGCGGTCTCGACCGGTCTTGTGCTTGACCTCGACGAAGGTCAGGTCGCTATCTATGTAGGCACGTTCGCGGACCTTGTAGCGGTTACGCTTTCCGTTGTGGTGCTGGTGGTAGTAATCGAGGTCAACTGTGTCGAAGTAGAGTGTCTGATAGTGGTGTTGTCGCTGTCCCTCGATTTCCAGAACCCGGTAGGCTTGAGCCAGATGGTGCAGCGCCGTGTTCAGCTGATCTTGTGTCAACAGCAGCTTGGTATCGGTACGATCCAGCAGCGCTACATCCTCCATATCCTGCAGGGCGATGGCGGTGAAGCGCGCCAGAACCTGATCCAGGCGACCTGTGCTGTGGTTATGGCGATCGGCCGCCGGATGGATCTCGGTTGCGGTTTCTGCTAGGCGTTGCGCGCTCATATCTTGGCTCCCCTCGTTCAAGTTGCTCACATGATGCCGCGCACTTGTAAAGAAAGGGTAAAGAGGGGAGCAAGAGCTGGTTCAGCCTTGGGGCGAGGAGCCGTCCTTCGTGACGTGCGCGGGACGTTCGATTCTTAGTGTTATGGTCTTGGGTTATATAAATATGCTATAATGTAACAAAATAGACATTAAGAGCATGAGTGACTGCAATTGGAGGTCCCGATGCCCAACCATCTAGCCGGCGAAGCAAGCCGTTATCTTCAGCAGCACGCCGAGAACCCGGTGGACTGGTACCCGTGGGGGGATGAAGCCCTGTCAAGAGCGCACCGGGAAGACAAGCCGATCTTCCTCAGCATCGGCTATTCCGCCTGTCATTGGTGCCACGTGATGGCGCACGAGTCCTTCGAGGATGAGGCGACGGCGGCGATCCTCAATGAACACTTCGTGAG
>CAZEXX010000265.1:0-5760 GCA_964516885.1 uncultured Anaerolineales bacterium
CCCGTTGCGCAGCGGCTCGGGGTCACCCTGCGACGCGGCAAGCGCAGCGGCGCGCGTGAGTTCCGGTACCGTGCGCGTCAGCCACGGCAGGAAGCAGTCGTCATCCATCAGCATTCGCTGTAGTTCCGCCAGATGCGTTTCGTAGATCCCGCGAGGTGTGGTTGCCTCACGCGCTGCAATCGCCGCGGCGGTGCCCGCAGCCTGGCCCAGGACCGCACACGTCGCCATCACCCGGGTCGCGCTCATCGCTGCGTGGGTCACGCTGATGTTGCGCCCGGCACAGAAGAGGTTCGCGATGTTCCGTGAGTAGAGCGCGCGGTAGGGAATGCCGAAGGGGGCGGGCGCCGGATGGAAGATCGTGGGGTCGCCCGGCCAGTTGAAGCCGCCGGGGTGGTGGTCGTCCATCGTCCAGCCACCGTAGGCGACAAGATCCTCGAATTTGCCCTCGGCACGGACATCGTTCTGCGTCATGATGACGTCGCCCTCGTAGCGGCGACTCTCGCGCTTGCCCGGCAGGAAGCCCATCCAGTCCAGGACCCAGCTCTCCGCGCCGTGATCGCCGTGGTTCTTGAGGTGATCCCAGACCCCGAAGGCGACCTTGAGCAGCTCGTCGCGGATGGCCTCAGTGTCGTGGACGGAGTCTTGCTCGCCGCCGAGCTCGATCCACCAGAAATTCGTACTGAGGACATCGTGCCCGCGTTTGGGCAGATCCTCATCCGTTTCGTAGACGTAGGCCCACGCGGGGGGAATAAAGGGCTGGGGGCCATCGGTCTCACGCGCCTGGATCAAGCAGCTCATACCCATCGTCTTGCGGTCGGCGTCCTCCGGCTCGATGCTCTCGTCGAACTCGACGCGGGCCTCACGTCCGACCCGGAACGCCGCGCCCGACAGGGGGGCCAGGATGCTATCGCCGGAGCAGTCGGCGAAGAGGTCGGCTTCCACGGTGTGCCAGGTCTCGGTGGTGAGCTGCCAGCCCTTGACACAGACGATGCGGTCGCCATCCATCTCCAGGCTGTTGCACGAGCAGTTGAGGAGTAGGGTGATATTGGGTTCGAAGCGCACCTTCTCATAGAGGATGCTGTCCCAGATACTGTAGTTGCGCAGCGGGTTGCGGTAGTGGTTCTCGAGTTCGATCTCCTCGATAATGCCGGTTTCGCGGTTGTTCTCCCCGTGCGCGCCGCAGACGTGCATGCGGATCTCCGATGACGCGTTGCCGCCCACCATCGGGCGGTCCTGCATAAGGGCTACCTTGGCGCCGTGGCGCGCTGCGGCGATCGCGGCGCACATGCCGGATAGGCCGCCGCCCACGACGCAGAAGTCTACGTGATGTGTGATCTGTTTCATGTTGATTTCCTCTATGGCCACGACAGCGGATACTCTCCCCAGGTATGCCCCGCCTCGATGAAGCGCAGGGTGTTCGCTTGCTGGTGTTCACTCAGATTCGAGGCATAGGGGCCAGCGGTTGGCGCCAGGATCATCCCACCACCCTCTCCGCCGTCCCGGATCTGTCGTTTCACCAGCGCCTCCATCTGGTTCGGTGTCAAGCGCTCAAAGTCATCATACTGGACTGTGCCCACCAGGCAAACGCGATCTCCGATGCGAGCTTTGGCCTCTGCGAAGGTGCAGTCGCCAATCGGGGGCTCCTCGATGGGCTGGATTCCATCCGCGCCCAAGTCGGCGATGCGCTCCACGATCCCGCCGATGTTGCCGTGATGGTGGACGATCACGCGACCGCCATAGCTGTGGATCATGTCGAAGATGGGGGCATCGAAGGGCGTGATGAGCGCGTCGAAGGTCTTGGGTGAGCACATCGGCGGGGCGACGAACTCGGTCCCTACTGCGAAGAAGATCGGACCGGCGCCGGCGTCCAGGGCCTTTTGCCAGAACTCGTATGCACGTTCGTACATAATCTCCGTGAAGCGGAGTAGCTGCTGTCGCTCAGTCAATGTCCAGATTGCGAAGTTTTCCGGATGCGTCAGACCGTAGGCGACGCCGATAGGCATACCGATGTCAACCATCATCAGGCCATCATCGCCCAGCTTTTCGGCAGCCTTGTGGAAGGCGGTCATGTCCGGCTCAACCGGCTCGTACGGGATGGAGAGTACTTTGTCCAGGTCATCGATGCTCTTGCAGAAATGCTCGGTCCTTGCTCCAGCCGCGTTTTCCCCATCCTGACGGTGCTCGGCGGTCAGATCGCCCAACGGCGTGTGCAGGATGCTGCGAGTGATCGTCCATCCCTTGCCGGTCTCGACGCTTCTCTCGATCTCGGTCGCAGCCGTGTAGTACGGCGCCCCGGGAATGCTCCGGCGGTCGAGCCAGTCAGTTTTCTGGCGGACGTCGGAGATGATGGGGGCGTAGCTCGGCAAATCGTAGACGTCTACGTAGTAGCTCAGGCGCTCGCGGGGATAGAGCATCCAGATGGGGACACGGTCTGGCTGCTCGCCACTCAGGGCCGCCCATAGGCGCTCGCGTGAGGTCATAGCATGGGTCATTGACTGATTTGCCCTCTGTTCGCGGTGTCTATCCCCTGGTAAGAGCGTCCCACAACCTCAGAGCCTCTCTCTGGGACTCGGCTTCGCTTCCCTGGTCCACCGCCAGCGCCGTGATACCCTGAGGCCAGAGGTCGCCCACGGGCGCAATGGTGCGCGCGGTCAGCTCTTTGTAGAGCTCTGCTTTCGTCGCCAGATCACTCTCCGAGATGAACGCCTGGAACCGGGCCAGATAGGTCGCGTCGTGTGCCATCAGATAGCGCACGGCTTCCTTGTCACCGTGCCACGTCAAGTTGCGGATGTCGAAGTAGTTGAAGAGCAGATCGGCAGGACCGTAGAGCGCCATACGTAGCTCCGCAGCGATCAGAGTGACGGGGTCAGTTGACGCCAGCATGCGCAACGTCTGGGCCAGGTTGTAGTTGACCCGCCACCAGCCGGCACGGCCATCCTTGGCCAGGGGCTTCAAGGTGGGTTGGGCGCGCACCTTGTCCTGGGCCCGCTGAAGCCGACCGTTTCGGTCGAAGACGATGTGGCCCGCCTTAAACCATGCGACGATCCTCCCCAGCCGGACCCAACCATCAATGGGTGCCTCAAGCGTCTGTATCTCATCCAGCTGCGCCGCAGCGACGAAGAGTAGATCCGTGAGGCGGTTGTCAATGTAGGTGATGCCATAGGGCTCAAGCCCTTCGGGTAACTCCGAGAGCACAATGACCAGGTCATAGTCACTGGCCGCGGTCAGCTTGACCCCGGACGTGGTTCCAATGGTCAGCAGGCCCTCCACGCTCTTGCGCCGGCTCAGCCGGGCGATCACCTCGTTCAGGGTCAGTGAGTTGCTGGCGGCCAGGTGGGTCTGGATCAAGTGCGTGACTCCTCAAAGCTGTGCCTGAACGGAACCTGGCGCAGGCAGTGTTGGGTGGCCGGCGTCGCAGAACAGGGTCTCTCCCACAGTGCCACTGATCGTCTGCCTGGAAGATGGTGCGCGGTCTGTGGGTGAAGGCGATGCCGTTCAGTCCCAGTATGGGGGAGTCTCCTGTTGATTGTCAATGACTATCCTAGCGTGATCTTGAATGCGAAAGCGTGGTCGCAGGGCTTCTGCGCAGGCATCCGGATGTGGAGGCCTTCGGCATCAGATGACCAGGTCAGCGTGCCGTCGTATCCCAGCAGAGCCACGCCGTCGATAGTCTGATCGGCCAGTGAGGTGATGGTCAGCTCGCCCTCAGGCCACGCCAGGACGGTGGCGTATAGGCTGTCCCCCTTCGTGGTGAAGCGAATGTCCTCCTGCGTGAAGGCCTGCCGTTTCGTATCGGTGAAGGCGCCGGTGGGAACCTTGGTGGGACCTTCTCCGAAGACGTGCCACGGGCGGGTGCCGTAGATGGCTTCTCCATTGACCTTGAGCCAACGGCCGATCTCCAGCAGCATCTCGACCTCAGGTTCAGGGATCGTGCCATCCGCGCGCGGGCCGATATTCAGCAGCAGCGCGCCGTTCTTGCTGACGATATCCACGAGGTCGTGGACGATGTCGCTCACGGGCTTGTAGTCGTGGTTGGTGACGTAGCCCCAGGAGTTCCTGGAGACCGACGTGTCTGTCTGCCAGAACTCAGGGCGTATCTCGCTGAGCTGGCCGCGCTCGACATCGAAGACCGCGGTCCCCTTGGGGAAGGCCTCGCACTTATAGTTGATGGCAACGCCTTTGTTCCAGGCGGCGCCGCAGTTGTAGTAGTAGGAGGTGAAGCGCTGGAGGTGGGACACGAAGCCATTATTGCCGATCCACCAGTCGAACCATACCAACTGAGGCTGGTATTTGTCCACCAGCTCACACGTCCGGGCCAGCCAGTCGTCGAGGAAATCGGGCGTGGGGGGATTGGCAGCCAGATCGTGATGATCGTCGGGATGGGGCTGCGCAGGCCCGTACAGCCCGTCGTTGGCCGGGTCCTGAACGTCGGAGGCGAAGGTCTTGCCGCCATCGAAGAACCAGAAGTGCTCGGCCCGGTGGCTGGACAGCCCGAAGACCATCTGCTTGCTCCGGACAGCTGTGGCCAACTCGCCGATAATGTCGCGTTTGGGACCCATCTTGGTGGCGGTCCAATCGGAGAAGGAGCAGTCATACATAGCGAACCCGTCGTGGTGTTCGGCGACGGGCACGATGAATTTGGCCCCGGCGTCGGCAAACAGCTCGGCCCACTCGCTGGCATCGAACTTCTCAGCAGTCAGCATGGCGATGAAATCCTTGTAGCCGAACTCTGTGTGGGGACCATAGGTGTCGACGTGATGCTGGTAGTGAGGCGTGCCGCGCTGGTACATCTGCCTGGGGTACCACTCATTGCCGAAGGCGGGCACGCAATAGACGCCCCAGTGGATGAAGATACCGAACTTGGCGTCCAGGTACCATTCCGGGATCTCATACTCCTGCAGTGAATCCCACGAGGCGGAAAACGGACCGCTCTCGACAGTGGCATCGATGGACTTCAAGGTCTTGTCTAGCTTGGTCATCATCTTGTCTCCTCTGTAGATACGGGGGACGGTCTTCCCCGGAATCACTATGACTTCAGTATATCAGGTCTCTGGTAGAAGCAGAATCGCTTCATCGTGTGTGGGCGTGCTGATTCTGCTTGGCTCCCACAACGGGCGAACTAACAGTTCGACCTACGCAGAACGACGCGCTCGACGGGCTGCGTTCTGCGTAGGTCGAAGTGGACACTTCGACCACCTACTCAGCCAAGCGTTCTGGGTTTGGCCGGTGCTCCCAATACCTGCTCCCTTCCGCAAAGAGGGCGAAGTAACACTTCGCCCTACGCGGAGCCGCGTCCGGCGGTCTGTACTGTGCGTAAGTCGAAGTGTCCACTTCGACCACCTACTCAATCAAGCGTTCTGGGTTTGGCCGGTGCTCCCGATACCTGCTCCCTTCCGCAAAGAGGGCGAAGTGTCACTTCGCCCTACGCGGAGCCACGTCCGGCGGTCTGTATTCTGCGTAGGTCCAAGCGGACACTTCGACCACCTACTCAGCCAAGCGTTCTGGGTTTGGCCGGTGCTCCCAATACCTGCTCCCTTCCGCAAAGAGGGCGAAGTAACACTTCGCCCTACGCGGAGACACGCCGGGAGCGAGTACGACGACCTGTCCCCACAGAGGAGTTCGCCACTACGTATCGTCTGCGTAGGTCGAACTCCCCTTCGGGGACAAGCTGTCGTGTTCGACTCTGTCCGGTGAGCGCTTGTGCCTGTGGTTCTCCGATGCTAAGCTAAGTGCGTGATCGCCTGAGTGAGTGTGGGTTCG
>CAZEXX010000266.1:0-2115 GCA_964516885.1 uncultured Anaerolineales bacterium
AAGACAGCGACAGAGATCAACATCGAGGGACCAGGCATCCGATCAGGCGCGGAAAGTCCGGCAGCCGGACCACGCGACCACACCCGAGCAGCATCCACTGCTATCCCTTCAGCAGACTGTCGGCAACCGCGCCGTGCAGCGGCTCGTCAACGCTGCTTCGCAGCGCCCCGGCGTGATCCAACGCGTGCTCTCGCCCGCGACACACGCCTTCGGGATGGCAGCGCACGGGGGGCTGCTGGCAAGTTGGGCCGGCCTCTTAGGTCAGACGGGCGCCCTCCAACAGGAGGCGGCCAACGCCAGCGTATGGACTATGGGGATGCTTACCGATATCGGTCAGATGCAGGCTTTCATCGGGATGGCGCAGGCGGAACCGGCGCCTCCGGCTGCTGGGCCTGGGCTTCAGATGGGTGCGAGCGCAATGGCCGGGGCTCCAGTGGGGATACCGCTACAAGCGCTGCCTGAGAATCCATACATCGACATCGACTAGCTCCTGATCACGATTCACGATTCAGGTGTTCGCTTCGGACGGATCACCACTTCCGGCGTGCCGTTTTACGAATCGTGAATGATGAATCGTGTTCCCAGGATCCCCTACAACGCCTGACTCCCCACCAACTCCCCCAACTTCCCACCCTGCACAATCCCCTTCGCCGCCGCGATATCCGGGGCATGCATCCGGTCCTTATCGTAGAAGGGAACCTGTGCGCGCAGCAACGCCATCGCCTGCTGCAGCTTGGGCGAGGTCTTGAGCGGCGCGCGGAAGTCAACGCCCTGGGCGGCACAGAGGTACTCGATCCCCAGGATGCCGGCGGTGTTGTCGGCCATCTCGCCCAGGCGCCGGGCAGCGAACGTGGCCATACTCACATGGTCCTCCTGGTTGGCGGAGGTCGGGAGGCTGTCCACAGAGGCCGGGTGCGCTAGAGATTTGTTCTCACTGGCGAGAGCAGCAGCCGTCACCTGTGGCAGCATGAAGCCGGAGTTGAGGCCACTGTTCTCGACCAGAAAGGGTGGTAGATCGCTCAGATGGTGGTCGATGAGCAGCGCAATTCGCCTCTCAGAGAGTGCGCCGATCTCGGCAATCGCCAGGGCCAGCGTGTCGGCGGCAAACGCCACAGGCTCGGCGTGGAAGTTGCCGCCGGACAGAATCTCTCCCGTATCGGCAAAGACCAAGGGGTTGTCCGAGACGGCGTTCGCCTCCACAATGAGCGTGTGACCCGCATTGCGGATGAGATCAAGGCAGGCACCCATCACCTGCGGTTGGCACCGCAGCGAGTAAGGGTCCTGGACCCGCCGGCAGCCCCGGTGGGATGCCCGGATGCTGCTCCCGGCCAGGAGATCAAGGGTGACCGCGGCGCACACCATCTGGCCTCTATGCCCGCGCACGGCGTGGATGCGCGGGTCAAAGGGGACGTCGGTGCCCTCGGCAGCATCCAGGGAGAGCGTGCCGATGACCAGGCCCGCCGCCAGGAGGTCCTGGGCTTGGAAAAGCGCCGCCAGCCCCAGAGCGGTCGAGACCTGGGTGCCGTTGAGCAGCGCGAGCCCCTCTTTGGGACCCAATCGCAGCGGCTCCAACCCCAGGGCGTTCAGCGCCTCCCCCGCCGGCACCGTTTCCCCGCGCCGGCGCACCTCGCCCACGCCCAAGAGACTTGCGCTCATATGCGCCAGAGGGGCCAGATCGCCGGACGCCCCCACTGATCCCTTGGATGGCACACACGGCATAACCTCATGGTTGATGAAAGCGATGAGCCGGTCGATCGTCTCACGCGTCACACCGGAGTAGCCCCGAGCCAGGCTGTTCACCTTGAGCACCATGACCAGCCGCACAACGGCATCATCCAGCAATGGTCCTATGCCCGCAGCGTGCGACATCACCAGGTTCTCCTGGAGTTGCTCCAGATCCGCGTCGGAGATGCGCGTGTTGGCCAGGAGCCCGAAGCCGGTGTTGACCCCATAGACCGTCTTGCGAGCCGCGATCACATCCAGAACCGTCTGGCGCGCCCGCTCAATGCCTTGATCGCAAGCAGGATCAAGCGACACCTTCACCGGCGATTCATAGACCCGGCGCAGATCGGGCAGCGTTAGCGCGCCCGGTACTAGGTTCAGGTGGAACATTGG
>CAZEXX010000266.1:2215-5757 GCA_964516885.1 uncultured Anaerolineales bacterium
CGCATCACACCGGAGGCCGGGTCGTTGGTCAGGACATGGGCTAGACGTCCGGCGGCGGCCCGGGTGCCGTCGGCAACGATCGCCAGGCCGGCGTGCTGCGAGAAGCCCATCCCCACGCCACCACCATGGTGGAAACTGACCCACGTAGCGCCACTAGCGGTGTTGAGCAAGGCATTAAGGATGGGCCAGTCCGACACGGCATCGCTGCCGTCCAGCATGCTCTCAGTCTCGCGGTTGGGACTGGCCACAGAGCCGCTGTCCAGATGGTCCCGCCCGATTACCACGGGGGCCTTGAGCTCACCGTCGGCAACCATCTTGTTGAAAGCCAGGCCAAGCCGTGCCCGGTCGCCCAGCCCCACCCAACAGATGCGGGCCGGCAGTCCCTGCCAGCGGATCTTCTCCCGGGCCATGTCGAGCCAATGGTGAAGGTGCGCGTCGTCGGGCAGCAACTCCTTGACCTTGGCGTCGGTCTTGTAGATGTCCTCAGGGTCGCCGGAGAGGGCAACCCAGCGGAACGGCCCGATCCCTCGACAGAAGAGCGGGCGGATGTAGGCCGGCACGAATCCGGGGAAGTCGAAGGCGCGCTCCACCCTCGTGTCAAGAGCGACCTGGCGGATATTGTTGCCATAGTCAAAGACCGGGATGCCCATGTAGTGGAACTCCAGCATCGCGCGCACGTGAACGGCGATAGACGACCGGGCCGCCTTGATCACACGCTGTGGGTGGGTCTTGCGCAGCGCCGCGGCCTGTTCCAGCGTCCAGCCAATGGGCAGGTATCCGTTCAGAGGGTCGTGCGCCGAGGTCTGGTCGGTGACCGCATCAGGCCGCACCCCGCGCCGGACCAGCTCCGGCAGGACCTCCGCGGCATTGCCCAAGAGGCCCACAGAGCGCGGCTCGCCGGCCTTGCACGACGCTTCAATGGTGGCCACTGCACGGTCAAGATCCGTCTCCATTTCATCGACAAGACCCATTTCCAAGCGACGTTCGATACGAGCGGGGTCACATTCCACCGCCAGCATCGAGGCACCCGCCATAGTACAAGCCAACGGCTGCGCGCCGCCCATACCGCCCAGCCCACCGGTGAGAATCCACTTGCCGCTCCAGTCGCCGCCGTAGTGCTTTTCGCCGCAGGCCACAAAGGTCTCGTACGTGCCCTGGATGATGCCCTGCGCGCCGATGTAGATCCACGAACCAGCCGTCATCTGACCGTACATCATGAGCCCCGCCCTGTCCAACTCGTTGAAATGCTCCCAGGTGGCCCAGTGTGGGACGAGATTGGAGTTGGCGATGAGCACACGGGGCGCGTTGAAGTACGTCTTGAAGACGCCCACAGGCTTGCCCGACTGGACCAAGAGGGTCTCGTTGGACCTGAGCCGTTTGAGGGTCTCTATGATCTTGTCATAGCATTCCCAATTCCGCACGGCTCGCCCGGTCCCCCCGTAGACCACCAGCTCGGCGGGGTTTTCAGCGACCTCGGGGTCGAGGTTGTTCATCAACATGCGCATGGGCGCCTCGGTGAGCCAGGATCTGCAGGACAACGTCGTACCGGTGGGGGCTTTGATGCGGCGTTCGGGGTCGAATCGTGTTGGCATAGCGACCTCCTCTGGAAAGCTACAGGTTACAGGTTGCAGGTGACAAGTTACTCACGATCGCTGCCAGTCGGGAAACGTGCAACCTTCAACCTGCAACTGGACCTAGACTGACCACACTCTATACTTAGTAGTATATGCCAAACTGCAAATTCCGCGCAAGGGAGGTCTATCCATGAAAGGTGATCTATTGCTCCACGACGTGATCATCGCGACGATGGTCGGGGGACACTATGGACTCATATCCAAGGGGGCGATTCTGATCGATGGCGGGATGATCGTCTGGGCGGGCCCGCTCTCAGAACTGCCGCGGGCGGAAGCGCGCAAGACTATGGCCGGACGGGGACGCCTGGCTACGCCGGGATTGATCGACTGCCACACGCACATCGTCTACGGTGGCAACCGCGCAGACGAGTTCGAACAGCGGTTGCAGGGTGTGCCCTATGAGGAGATCGCTGCACAAGGAGGTGGCATTCTGTCGACAGTCCGGGCCACGCGGAAGAGCTCCGCCGAGACGCTAGCAGCCGCGGCGCGCCCCCGCATCCGCAATCTGATCCGTGAGGGCATGACCACGCTGGAGATAAAGACCGGCTACGGACTCGATCTGGAGACCGAACTCAAGATGGTCGAGGCCATGGATATGCTTGCCGAGGATCTTCCCGTGGAGATCTCCAAGACCTTTCTCGGTGCCCACGCCTTGCCCCCGGAGTACGGCGGACGGCAGGAGGCCTATGTCAGTCTGGTCTGCGACACGATGATTCCCCAGATGGCCGGACGAGTGGACGCCGTCGACGTCTTCTGCGAGTCCATCGGCTTCTCGGTCGCCCAGACGCGGCGCATCTTCCAGGTCGCGAAGCGACAGGGCCTGGCGGTCAAGATCCATGCTGAGCAGCTCAGCAACATGGGCGGCGCAGCTATGGCTGCCGGCATGAGCGCGCTGTCCGCCGACCACCTCGAGTACATCGACCCCAGTGACCTCCCCAAGCTGGCTGCAGCAGGCACCGTTGCTGTTTTGCTGCCGGGGGCCCTCTACTACCTCCGCGAGACCCACCTACCACCCGTCGAGATGCTCCGGCGCTTCCGGGTGCCCGTGGCCGTCTCCACCGATGCCAATCCCGGCACATCGCCCTGTTTCTCCATTCTCACAGCTATGAATATGGCCTGCGTTCTCCTCGGGCTCACGCCCGAGGAAGCGCTGTCCGGCGTAACGGTATACGCGGCTCAGGCCCTGGGTCGCCAGGCGCGTATCGGGACCATCGAGGCGGGCAAGCAGGCCGATATCGCGTTGTGGAACGTCGAGTCTCCCGCGGAGCTGTCCTACTACCTGGGCTACAGCCCCTGTTCGCTCGTGATCAAGCACGGACAGCCGAGAAGCATCGACGCATAATCACGGAGCATGCTCCTCGGCGTGCCCTATTCTCAGGAAATGCGCAAGGCGCTTCAAACGGATATCGGGCGTCGTTCTGAACGAGCTGCGGCTCCACATGATACGTTTCAGGCGGATTCATGAGGTCAGTGAAATAGCCTGTAATGCGGGGCATCGCTGTCGGCGGAGCCCACCCAGGGATGAATCCCAGGGCTAGGTAACAGCGCCCCATCAGTGGGGCTTCAGACCGCTTTTCTGCGTCTGCAAACCCGGATCACCGGGGTTCGCTGTGTCGCATCGGGATAAATCCCGATGCGACTCGAGCAGCCGAGGTCCGACCCCTCTACCAAGTTGATTTCTTGAAGTTCATTGCGAGTGCTGCTCACGTCGGTCTGCTGGCGCAAGCAGCGGGATCCCTCCCGGTGCCCCTCGCCGGCGGTACCAGGGCAATCTCTCAAGCTTCATCATCCCCCGGGCGCGCCGCGACGGCACCAGCACCAATCTCCCGAATAGGCCCCACGTGCGCATACGCACTGTCAACTTGCGGGCGTAACTGGTCCACCACTTTTCGGCCAAACTGGGCCATT
>CAZEXX010000267.1:0-5749 GCA_964516885.1 uncultured Anaerolineales bacterium
GACCATGAGTCAGTTGCTTCGACGCCCACTTTCCTGGTACCAGGATCGCGGCATAGACCTCCGCCTCGGCAAGCCGGTCACTGCCATAGACCCAGCTCAGAAAACCATTACCGTCGACGGCGAGAGCGTTGTATACGATAAGCTGCTCCTCGCCATGGGCTGCCTCCCATTTGTCCCGCCCATGGAGGGCGCCGATCAGGATAGAGTTCTCACCTGGCGAACGTTGGAGGACACGATCGAGATGCAGAAGGCCGCCGTCACGTGCAAAGAGATAGCGGTAATCGGCGGAGGACTCCTGGGACTTGAGGCTGCACGTGGTCTGAAGAGCTACTGCGCCAACATCTCGGTCCTGGAGTTCTTCCCCAGATTGATGCCCAGACAGCTGGACGAGGAGGGATCACGCCTGCTGCAGGACTTCGTAGAGTCCCTCGGGATCAACGTCATTGTCGGAGCTCGATGCGAAAAGATCCTGGGCAATGGCCAGATCACCGGCGTGCAGCTTCAGGGCGGCCGGATCGTACCGGCTCAGACCATCGTCGTGACTGCAGGTGTGCGCGCCAATGCAAAACTGGCCGCAGATGCCGGGCTCACCGTCGATCGCGGAATCATTGTGGACGAGAGGATGACCACCAGCGATCCCGACATCCACGCCGCCGGCGACGCCAGCGTCTTCAGAGGATACACCTGGGCCATCGCTCCGATCGCGCAGGCGCAGGCACGCGTTGCCGCCGCCAATATGGCCGGTGAAGACTCTTTGTACGATGTCGTGGTCCCCTCCACCACCCTCAAGGTCGTCGGCATTGATGTCAGTTCAGTTGGGATCGTCAACCCGGAGCACGAAGCCGCCACAGAGATCCGAAGACTTGACAATGAAGCCGGTACCTACAAGAAGATCGTGCTCGCCGACAACGTGATCGTCGGCTCCATCGTGATCAACGACCGCCAGCTGGCCAAGAAACTTGAGAACGCCATTTCCACCCGGCAGCCGATGACGCCTGAAGAAGCACAGAGACTCATCAGCTAGTTGAGGCAGTCGCAAGCCTGCCTCGAGGTGACGCAATGCAGCCACACGACTCGCAGGAAGCTGACCCAACCGCACAGCCAGAGCTGCAGTTCGCTGCAGCTCTGGCTGAGGCAGCGGCAGTGCTCAACAGCTCCCTGGACTTCGAGGAAGTCTTGGACCGGATCTTGGAGCAAGTAACGCACGTCGTTCCCGGTAATACGTACAACATCATGCTGGTTGAGGATGGAGTTGGGCGCATCGTTCGGTGGCGTGGATATCGAGAGCAAAGCATCTCGGAACAGAAGGTCCGAGAGACCATCACTCACGTGACGCACTATCACACGTTCAGACACATGATGCAGACCGGAGAACCTATCGTCATAGGCGACACCGAAACCTATCAGGCATGGGTTCGCAAGCCGCAACGCGTGGATCACCGGGCCTATCTCGGCGCCCCCATCCGCATCGCTGGCCGCACCGAAGGATTCATCAACATCAACAGCTCATCCCCGAACCGCTTCACATCCGATGATGCCAAGCGGCTCAAGGTGTTCGCGGACCACGCTGCCATTGCATTGCGCAACGCGCAGCTATACCGCAAGACCCAGAGGTACGCTGAGGAGTTGGAGCGCCGCGTGGAGGAGCGTACCCAGGCCCTGGAGGCCCGCACAGCGTGGTCTGAAGCCGTCCTTCGAAGCACCTCAGACGGCATCATCGTCACAGACAGCGAGGGAAACATCATCCAGATGAACCCTGTGGCAGCCAGATGGCTTGAGCTGCTGCTGCAACCGGCCGACGCAGCGCTCCTGCGCCAGGCAGTCAGATCCACAGCACGGCGAGCAGCAGAAAGCCCCGAGGAGTTTGTAGCACTGCGAGGCATTGAACTGGAGCTGCGGGCTTCGCCGGTCTTTGAGGATAATCCCACCGGTAATGCAGTCGTTGCCGTTCATGACGTCACGCACCTCAGGGCGCTCGACCGGATGAAGTCGCAGTTCATCTCTGATGTATCCCACGAGTTGCGAACGCCCATCACTGCGATGCTGCTCTACTCATCGCTCCTCCAGAAGAGCCCTGAAGACCGCAGAGCATCCTACTTCGCCTCCCTTGATGAAGAACTTCACCGACTGACTCAGCTCGTCGAGGGCATTCTGCACATTGCGCGGATCGAAGCCGGCCATCTTGAGCTGAAGCCACAGACGATGGATCTTGACCTCCTGGCCTCCACCGCAGTGAACAGCCACACACCCGAAGCAGGGGCCCGCGGCCTCGAAATAGCTTATCACAGCCCAGGACACCCCGTTATCGTCCAGGCTGACCCTGTGTGGACAATAAGAGCCGTCAACAACCTGATGGAAAACGCCCTCCTCTACACACGCACAGGCAGTATCGACGTGACGACGGCCATCCAGGATTCCGACGGGACTGCATACGCTCAGCTGGCGGTGACCGACACCGGCATCGGCATCCCGGATGAAGAGCGCGAGCGGCTCTTCGAGCGCTTCTTCCGCGGCGAGGAAGCGCGCACGTTGCAGATCCCCGGCAGCGGACTGGGACTAGCCATCGTGAAGGGGGTCGTCACCGTGCATGGCGGCAGCATCGAGGTCGAGAGCGAAGAAGGTAAGGGCTCCCGATTCACCATCAAGCTCCCACTTGCGTCCATTTCAGAGTAGGGCATACTAGGATGTGTCGTCCCGGATCAGCAAACGTCACTTGAGCGCAGGTAGCCGAAGAGGAGACCATGACCAAGAAGAGAATTCTCGCCGTCGAAGATCACGACCTACTGCTCTTCGCTATCCGAGATATCCTAGAAGCTGAGAACTACGATGTGGTCACAGCGACGGATGGCATTGATGCGCTGGAAAAGATGCATACCATCCGGCCGGACCTCATCATCGCCGACATATCCATGCCCCGGATGGATGGCTACAGATTCTTCGAGGAAGTCCACTCCAATCCGGCCTGGGTGCCGATCCCCTTTGTCTTCCTCACCGCACGGGCAGAGCAGGAGGATCGTCTCAAGGGCAAGGCTATGGGAGCCGAGGACTACATCGTCAAACCTTTCGACCCAGAGGAACTCGTCGTCGTGGTCAACTCGAGAATCGGCCGCGCGCGGGCCATCCGCGAGGCGACCGAGACCGAGTTCGACGAACTCAAGCAGCAGATCATCACGCTTCTAAGTCACGAACTCCGCACCCCGCTGACAAGCGTCTACGGCTACACAGAACTCGCCTTGGAGGAGGCCACCGACCTCCCGCCAGGCGACTTCCAGCTGTTCCTGGGCGGCATCAAGAAAGGCGCCGACCGACTCACTCAGCTCGTCGAGGATCTGCTGATGGTCGTCAAGCTCGACACCGGCGAGCTGCAGAGGGAGTTCGATCTCCTCGGGAGTGTCCAAGACGATCTAGCTGGTATGGTCAGGAGGGTCGCGCTTGTTGAAGCCAGCAAAGCCGCCGCCCAGGGCGTCAAGATGGAGGTCGAGGTGCCCGATTCGCTCCCCCCGGTGCTCGTCCACGAGTACTTCCTCGGCGACACACTTGCGCGATTGGTGGACAACTCGATCAAATTCACGCACACTGAGGACAAGCGCATCCGGATCAGCGCTGAGATCCAGGACAAGTGCGTCGCTATCTCAGTGCAGGATTGGGGTGTCGGCATTCCCGCTGCCCAGGTCGATAGGCTCTTCGAGGTATTCGGACAGATAGACCGGCGCAAGATGGAACAACAGGGCACCGGACTCGGGCTGGTCATTGCTCAGGCCTTGGTGACCTGCATGGGCGGTGACATCGACCTGGTCAGCTCCCAACAAAAGCCGAGCGGAACGACAGTCACGATCCGCTTGCCATTGACGGAGAGTACTCAGAGTTAGCCACGAAGCTACTAGCTTCCCAACAGAGAGGTCCCTCGCACCGATCAACGGCGCTGGGGGCCGCTCTTCTGGCGACCGCCATCACATCACGCCGTGGTTCCCCAGAGGACGCATCCTCGCCCGCACACGATTCACCCCGAACGTGGTCCGTGCGTACTCCTGCACCGCCCTCAATGCCTACCACCAGGAGGTGCGCTCGATTTCGGCGGCAAGGGCCAGATAGTCTGCGTTACAGCAAGGCCAGTGGCAGTTTTGGCCCATAGACGTCCGCTATACCCACCATAGTTATGGCCAGAACTGCAGGCCCAGCGTGCTGGCCGTGCAGTGCATGATGAGCGGCAGGGGGGGAATCCGCGATCCTCAGAAGACAACGACCCGCGTGCCCTTTGCCTCGGGGTCTGCCTTCTGTGTATAAGCCTCGTAGCCTATCACAGGATCCACCCACCGGAAAATCCACTTCGCAGCATCGGCCGATACATTCACACAGCCGTGGCTGTGAACACGTCCGTAGTCGTTGTGCCAATAGGTTCCGTGGATGGCAACGCCACTCCAGGTGAAATAGACCGGGAAGGCCACGCCCGGGAGATCGTACGGGTCCGCGATGTCTTGTACATTCATGCGCCGTGTATGCCGTTTGTAGAGCACAGAGAACTCGCCGCGGGGCGTCGCCGTCTGCCAACGACCCGTTGCAGTGGGTGTGCTAAACACAACCTGGCTGCCCTCGACACACGTCACCGTCTGCGCAGTACGATCGATCTCGATGACCTTATCCGGAACCCCGGGCGACAGCGGGGCCAATTCCCGCCGCGGCAGCGGACGCAGCGAAGTCGCCGGCACAAAGACACTGGGGCGCCAAGGCGTGTATCCCTCTTTCAGCTGGTACCAGGCCACGCTGGACGCATCCAGGACCATTGCGACGACGCGGTAGACAGTGCCATAGTAGAGTTTTGCAGCCACATAGGGGCTGGTGATCGACCAGCGTGCCTCAGCCCAGGGTTGCGCGACCTGCGCCCAGAACCCAGGCTCGGCCACAGTTCGCACCACAGCCTGGGGTTCATCCCGCACCGGTTGGACGTACCCGCTGTGAATGTAGCCCTCATCCGTCCGGTACCACACGGCGTTGGTGGGCCACGGCGCCTCGCCCTCTACTGCGGCGTATAGCGGGATCACGTCATCTCGTCGCTTAGTCGCGAGCCATTCCCCATCGAGGGTAGGCGTAGCCCGCACCGCCTGCTGCCACCAGGTCGCGATACGTCCCAGTGGCGTCGGCGGCGGGGCTTCTTCTTCTCCTTGGCACTGCGACAGCACTGCGGCTCTCACAGCACGCTCCAAGCGCCCCACAGGCATCACCAGCGGCAACGCTGTGGCTGCGGCCAGCTTCAGAAATGCGCGACGATCCAGAATTCTGCCCCCCGTGGCCTCCGATTTCGTCCTCTTCCGCTCATCCGGCACACGCTCTCCAACAATCATCGTCTCCCCCCGTTGTCAACACTATGTGAGATCACCAGGTGAGCATGCTTCACGCACCCAGTGTACATTCTATCGTGGATCATGCAACTCAATCCCTGGTCAAAGCCCACCCCTTGTGGCGAGGCTTGAGCCGTGTATCATTTCAGAAACAACAACCCGATGTATATGTGTGCACCCTGGCAACGGCGGAGCAGTTTTGGCTCATATTCGCTCACTATGCCGCCCATCGTCAGCGCCAAGACTGCCGAAGGCGCGGGCACTCCAACAGTCTTTCGCTGGGCCCTTTCTGGGTGTTTGCCCCCATACTGAAACACGTCCCGCGTTACAGGTCAACTCGCAGCGTGCGACAGACTGTAAACGCTCACGGCACCGCCACACCTTCCCTCCGGAAAAACGAAATGGCGATCGCG
>CAZEXX010000268.1:0-5736 GCA_964516885.1 uncultured Anaerolineales bacterium
CGAAAGCCTTTAGGCCCACTGCCCGCACAAGTATTCTCATGCTTGCGTGGTGTGCTGAGGGATATGGCGTCTACCTTGATAATAGCTCGCGCCAGATCGCAGCTTCTGCGGACCACGTGCATCAGAATGCGTGCATCGGCATGCCCACGGTCCAAGACGACACGTCACACTGCCGTTCCGAAAAAGACCCACTGCGATCAGCTCTGCGGGCCCAGGGCCTTTCGCCCAAACTCGACCCGAGTCTGCTTTGGCGAGGCTTCTGGGGCCTTATTCGCGCTGCATTTTCGTCCTGCGTGGTGGGCTGATGCATGAGGCGTCTACATCAGGCGTGATCGCCTCTGAGTATCGTGACTACCCGATGAGTGCCATCTTTCTCCACTCGCCGGAGCGGAAGCGGTGGAATGTAACTATCCCAACAGCATTGTTCATGATGATCAGTGTCGACCACGCCACGTATTGGTGCGCGTGGGCCACGCGCACGAGGACAATGGTGGCCACGGCCATCGCCCAGTGGAGGGCGATAGCGACCCGCATCACCCACGCCGTATCACCTGCCGCCCGCAACGCTCCGGACAGCACCAGTTTCGAGGAGTTGGCGATCGTATAGAGAGCCAAGAGCCGCAGCATCGTCGCGGCCATTCTCCCGATCTGGCCATCGGCATCCTCAAAGCCTGAGGAGAATATCAGCGTCAGCGAGCCGGCGAAGCCGACAAAGAGCGCGATCATGAGAGCCGAGTAGATCAGGGCAATGCGCAGGATGAGATACACGGAGCGCTGCGCGCCATCGTAGTCTTTGGCGCCGATGTGCTGGCCGATGATTGTGGTCGTCGCTACGCCCAGCCCGAGCATGGGAACGAATGCGACCGCATCCCAGTTAAAGGCTATCGTTGCCGCCGCTGCCGTATCGGGACCATAGGAGTGCATAATCTGCACGAATACGTTGAAGGCAAACCAGTTGAGAAATGGTTCGATGCCTGCGGGGAGCCCGAATCGCAGCAGTCGCTTCATAATGTCGGGCATCAAGCGCCACGCGTCCGGCACCTTGTACGGGTCTCGTGAGATCTCTCGAAGGTAGCAACCGATCAACACACCAAGGGCGAAGAGACTGCCGCAGATCGTGCCGAGGGCGGCGCCTTGGATTCCCATCTCCGGCATCCCGAGTTTTCCGAAGATGAATAGGTAGTTGAGGGGGACACTTATGAATACGCTGGATACGTTAGCGATCAGGATGATCCGGGTCTTGCCGATGCCTACGAAGAAACTACCCAGTGCGGTGCGGAGGATCACAAGGATCGATCCTGCAAGCAGCATCCTGGCATAGGCGGTGGCCAGGGCTGCCAGCGCAGGGTCCTGCCCGGTCAGCACAAAGACGTACTTGATGAGCGGCATGAAGCAGAGCATGATCGGATAGCTGGCGAGGGCGAGGTAGACCGCCTGGGTGGTGGCCCGTGTACACATTTTGCGCCGGCCGGCACCGTAGTACTGGGCTACAAGCGCCGTGACATAGCCTACCAGTCCCTCGAAGAATGAAGAGAGCACAAGACTCGTCAGGCCCCCGCTCATCACGGCGGCCAGTTCGTACTTGCCCACCCGTGAGAGAAACAACCTGTTGACAAAGAGCATCACTGTGTAGGAGGCTCTGGAGATAACAATCGGCAGGGCGATGTTGAGGATTCGTTTGAGCTTTGGCTCCGCAAGATCGGACATGTATGGGTGTTGCTCCTTGAGGGCATTCTTGCTGGCCGGCTCGCGAGAATCTCACACGAGTCGATATTGCTGGAACTTGATGACGATGCCTTACGCTTCAAATACTGTATGCGAATGCTCGGGGGGCGCCAGTCAGGGGCGGGGCACGGGGCGTACGCATCTCAGGCGATGAGCTCGCGGTGACGCTGCGCCGCAGACTGCGTGCCGCAAGAGGCGTTGTGGGCATATTCCGTGGTGACGGGTGCTGGTGAGCACCCATCGGCGCGCACGGGAAGATGTGCCACCATGGACCCCTTGGGTTCGCCTCGTCTGTACCATATCTGATTGCATCTTGTACAGACGACCCACCGGGTCGTCTTCTGCCTCCGGACGCTGACCGCAATGGCCAGATGTCGCCGCTTCGGAGGACGTGCCAACCATGTACCTCTTGGGTTCGCCACGTCTGTAGGATGGGGCCTGACGCTGTCAGGCGTTCTGCGAGGTCCAAGCAGCTGCAGTGCTGCCCGGGTGCGTGCGCCCTGGTCCATTCCCTGCGTTGACGTTTCAGCATCAAGACCTATAGTGAGACTGGCTCTCGCTGAGCTTGCTCCATGCATGGTCCAAAGAGTGGAAGCCTTCACCGAGGAGAGCGATACCCCTGGAGTTGCAGGAACGCTTGCGGGCGGATGTGGCTGCTATGGAGGGTGGAGCGGTCGCGCAGGTCTACCGGCAGATGGGCATCAAGGTCTTTGGCGGCAGCACAACCACTGGGATGGCAAGCAGGTTAGGAAAGGAACGGTAATGTTCATACACAATGTCTATTTCTGGCTGAAGAGCGATCTGGACGATGGTGCACTGGAGGCGTTTGAGCAGGGACTGCAATCTCTGTGTCAGAATCCTCCTGCGAAGCTCGGCTACTACGGCAAACCTGCCGGGGCACACAGGGACGTGGTGGATGGCAGCTTTGGCTATGGGCTGCACATAGCCTTCGACGACGAAGCCGGGCACGATGCCTACCAAGTCGGCGAAGTCCACCAGGAGTTCCTGGCGGGCCATCAGTCGAAGTGGGAGCGCGTCCTGGTCTACGACACCGTGACCCGATAGGGCCGGGTACGCGACCGCAGCGTCGGAGCAGCCCTACATGGTCCAAGCGGTTTCACCTGCAATCGTAGCGATCCCGCGAAGCCAGTCTGCCCGAGTTGACCGCCACAGGTCGGTGGCGGTCACGGAGCACGCAGGTCAGGCTGTCAAGTCTCCCAATGAGGGGCAGTCTGCCACCGATAGCGGGAAGCGAGGACAGCGCACGCGCGAAGAGATACGGAGGGATTGGGAAGCTCTCAGAGACCCGTCGACTTCGCTATGCTTCGCTCAGGGTGACGCGCGTGTAGAGCTCCGCTAGGACTCTGGTCATCCCGGAACCACCGTCCACCTCGACGAGTTGCCCGCCCTGCAGGGTCGTCGTGATAGCTCCTGGAAGATGAAGGGGGCACACCGGTGCCGGTCGGTGCACAGAGCATACTCATCACTGGTGAGATTCACACCTACGCCATCATCGACCAGTCTGGCTCAGCCTCCGGGTCGCGGAGTGGGCCATACACGTTGCGGACAATTCTGCGCTGGTAGTCGAACCAGTCCCGGTAGCTCGTACAGGGCACTAACTCATCGTTTCTGGCACTCATCAGTTCCTGCAGCTTGTCCTCCATCTGTTGACGCAACCCCACAGCACTTGGCAACTCAGCCAGGTTTGTCATCTGCAGAGGATCGCTCTCCAGGTCGAACAGCTCCACCGGGCCGTTCAGCCAGCGAGCGTAGGTATGCTGCTTCGTACGCACGCCCCGCCACTCCTGACCATCCTCAAGATAGTCGTAACTGGCGGTGAAATTCATGGTCAGTATCCCATCTTGTTCGAAGGCCCCAGGCACACCTTGCCAGGCCTGAGAGAGGTCGTGGCCTTCGACTGTACGGGGCACGGGAATGTCGCACAGCCCACACAGGGACGGGAATATGTCCACCGGGGCCATCAGAACGTCAGAGGTGGTGCCCCCTTCAAAGACGCCGGGCCAGCGCATAATCCACGGGATATTGAGGGATTCCTCATAGGGTTTCTTCTTCATCCACGGGTTGATGTTGTGTGCGCCAACCTGGGTGCCGTGGTCAGACGCGAATACGACAATCGTGTCATCGGCCAGACCAGTCCTATCAAGATAGTCGAGTACCTCCCCGAGCATGTCGTCGAGTGCCAGGGTCATCGCCAGGTAATGCCGGTACATCTCCAGCGACTGCTCGCGCCGAGAGGAGGGGACGTTGTCGGGCAGCACCAGGTAGTCGGGCAATCGAGCGTAGTATTCATCGGGAGCAAATTGGAAGGGTGTGTGGTGGGGCTGATGCGGCGAAAGGAAGAGGCAGAAGGGTTGGTCGCCGATGGTGTCCAGGAACTCGAAGGCGTACCGATTCAGGGCCCGCGTCTCGTATCCCTCCCATCGCTCAACGTGCCAGTCGTCGAGGTTGACAGAGCCGTTGAAGTAATCCGCATGGAAGTTGTACCCACGCCAGTGCTGGAACCCCAGCCGGTCGCGTCCCTCGGGCACGTAGTCACTCACCCCCGTCGTCTGGGGAAATGATCCCGTGTGCAGGTGCCACTTGCCGATCCAGGCAGTGCGGTAGCCGGCGTGCGCAAAGGCATCCCCAAGCCCGATCTCATCGTGTCTCGTCCGCACAAAGTTGATCAGGTGTCCCGTTGTCTGTGGATGCCGTCCGGTTACCAACATCGAGCGGAACGGCGTGCAGACGGGACACGATGAGATGGCATTGGTGAACCTGACACCCTCTTGAGCCAGTCGATCGATGTGGGGTGTCTGAATCTGCGTTTCGCCGTATACCGGCAGAGAGCCGGCCCGAAGCTGATCGGCAAGGAGAACAAGCACATTGGGTCTGTCTGACATTTCACTCTCCACAAAACTGGCTGGGAACCTGATGAACATTATCGCCGCCCCCCTGATGTAGCGCAAGCTGAGATGGTCGATGACCTGTTGAAGGGCAACTCAAGGTTCCGGGTGCGAGGAAGTGTCGCATTCACCGGAGTGCGTGTCAAACCAAAAGATAATGCTACCGAAGGGGTAGTGGTTCTCCTCGGTAACACTGTCATTTGGATGAACCGTACCACCTTCGGTGACATTTCACGTGATAGAAAGCGACAACTTGACACAATCCGGGTGAGCGCACTAAACTAGCTTTGCTTTGCCCGCGAGACCGTTCAGGACGGGTGTCCCAGATTCGGGGGATCCAATGTTGAGGATCATCGCTATGCTGGGATGAGTAACTTGTGAGTATGGAGATGTTCGAAGACGCAACCCTACAACTAGGAGAAGGCATTGAACACTGACATTCGCATTGGTACATTGGTTAAGGGAACCGAGCCTGACGTTGCCGGATACATCAAGCAGATCCTACCGTATGGATTCGAGAGCTTTCAGCTTTTCTATTGGCAGACGCTCGGGGGCGTCGATCTGCGCGAGCTGGCTCCGGCGGTGAATGAGGCGTTGGCCGATTCGGGCGCTATCATCAGTTCGATCGGCGTCTTTGGTAACCCGCTCGAGCAAACATCCATCGACCTGGAGACTCACCAGGCGTGGAAGGACGCCATTGACTACGCTCATCTCTTTGGCGCGGAAATGGTTTGCGGCTTTACGGGACGGTTGCGCGGTGAGCCCATTGACGCGTCCATCCCTCGCTACGTCGAGGTGTTCGGCGAACTCGCCAAGCGGGCAGCCGACAAGGGCGTCAGGCTTGCCTTTGAGAACTGCACTATGGACGGGAATTGGCAGTCGGGCGATTGGAACATCGCCCACAATCCGGCGACCTGGGAGCTCATGTTTGACGCCCTCCCCGCCGACAACGTCGGGTTGGAATGGGAGCCCTGCCACCAGATGACCCAGCTCATCGAGCCTATCCCCCAATTGCGCACCTGGGTGCCCAAGATCTTCCACCTGCACGGTAAGTGCGCCACCATCCGTTGGGATGTGATCCGGGAGCACGGTATCGGGGGACCGG
>CAZEXX010000269.1:0-5715 GCA_964516885.1 uncultured Anaerolineales bacterium
CTTCACATTCGGCATGACCTCCGCGATCTATGCGCAAGTAGGCCTGGTCTTCCTGGGCCTGGTGCCGCTGACCCGCAACTGGGGTGTCATGATCAGCTTGGCCTGGACGCAGGGCGCCATCTTCTTCAAAGACAGCGTCTACTTCATCATGGCACCCGTGACTGCCATCGCGTTGTTCCAACTTTCGGTGGTGTGGATGAGCCGCTCGTTGGAAGAGATCTTCAATCCTCGACTTCGCACGGGGTAAAGGCAATGCAGACTGTGAATTCAGCAAGCCAACAGAACCAAACCCCACCGCTCTCGGTACGAGATCTCTGGGTGGAATACAAAGTCGATCGGGGGTTGGTCAAAGCTGTCCGTGGCATAGACCTTGACCTCTACCCGGAGGAAAGCCTCGCGCTGATCGGTGAGAGCGGCTGCGGCAAGACCACGCTCGCGCTGTCATTGATTCGCCTGTTGGTCAAGGCCGCCAACATCAGCCAGGGCACTATCACCTACCGGCGTGATGGGCAGGAGTTTGATATCCTCTCCCTCAACAGCCGTGAACTGCGCCGCTTCCGCTGGCGTGAGTGTGCGATGGTTTTCCAGTCCGCTCTCAACGCCTTCAACCCTGTCCTGCGCATCTGGGACCAGATCTACGATACGGCAAAAGCCCACGGCGTGACCTCAAGAGAGGAAACCTACCAACGCGCGCTGGAACTGCTGGAGCAGGTCCAGCTCGATCCCCAGCGCGTCATCAACGCCTATCCCCACGAACTGAGCGGCGGCATGCGCCAGCGCGTGCTGCTGGCCATGAGCTTGCTGCTCGATCCCCCGGTACTCATCCTGGATGAGCCGACCACAGCATTGGACATCCTCACGCAGCGCACCATCATTGACCTCCTGCGCCGGCTCAAGGCCAAACTGGGATTCTCAATGCTGTTCATCTCCCATGACCTGGCGACCGCGGCAGAGCTTGCGGACCGCGTCGCGACGATGTACGCCGGCAATATCGTGGAACTGGGCTCAGTAGCCGACATCTTCTACCACCCCACCCACCCCTATACGCTGGGATTGATCCGCGCCGTTCCCACCGTCACGGGCGACTTTCAGGAGCTGGTCTCGATCCCTGGGTCACCGCCCGACCTGATCGATCCGCCGTCCGGCTGCAAATTCCACCCGCGCTGCACCTACGCGACAGAGCGCTGCAGGGTCGAGGAGCCGAAGCTGGAGCCCGTGCTTGAGACCGGTCACTCCGTGGCCTGTTTCCACCACGATCTCGTAGAGCGGGACACTGCGGGGCTGGCGAAGAACCACTCACACACCACCAGAGAGAAGACGCTATGAGCGAATACCTGATCGAAGCGAAGAACCTGGTACGCAGGTTTGGGTCCCGAAAAGAACGCATTACGGCTGTAGATGGCGTCTCCTTCGGCATCCGGGAAGGTGAAGTCGTCTGCCTGGTGGGCGAGAGCGGTTGTGGCAAGACCACAGCCGGCAAGATGGTCGCCGGCCTGCTCAAGCCGACGGAGGGGCAGGTAGACTACGCGGGCCAGGAGATTTGGGGAGAGGGGGGGAGGAAGGGCGCTGACTTCAAGTCGTACCGCCTGAAAGTACAGATCATCCATCAGGACCCCTACGCCTCGCTGAATCCGTCGCACACAGTCTTCAAGATCCTCAGCACGCCGCTGCTGCACCACAAGCTGGTCAACAGCCGCGCCGAGGCGATGGACCGGGTCGTCTCCCTTCTTGATACAGTCGGCCTGGGGCCGGTGGAGGAGTTCATCCCCAAGTACCCACACCAGCTGAGCGGTGGACAGCGACAGCGTGTGTCGGTCGCGCGCGCACTGACCGTCAATCCCAAGGTCATCGTGGCCGACGAGGCCGTCTCGATGGTCGATGTGTCGATCCGCGTCAGCCTGCTCAACATCCTGACCGATCTGAAAAGGGAATTCGGGGTCACCTACCTCTTCATCACGCACGACCTTGCCATCGCCAAGTTCTTCGCGTGGGAAGGTCGCATCGCCGTGATGTATATCGGCAGCATCGTCGAGTTTGCCACCACACCGCAGCTGATCAGCGACCCACGACACCCCTATACCAAAGCCTTGCTGTCTGCCATTCCTGAGGCGGATCCGGAACTCACGCGGCGCAAGCAACGCTTTGAGCTCCGCAGTCAGGACATTCCCAGTCTGCTCGATCTGCCCACAGGGTGTCTCTTCCATCCACGCTGCCCGTTCTTTGAGAAGGGGCTCTGTGACGTCAAACGTCCCGAGCTGACGCCGATAGGAGAGGGCCGGCAAGTAGCCTGCCATATTGCTGTCAGGGAAGCCAACGGGGCGCGATAGTGTCACCACAGTTGGGCGGGGCAGCCTTCAAGATCGCAAGTTTTCTGGTCGTTGTCTCGGTCGGGCTGCTTTTTATCCTGGATGCCAACAGCGCCGAGTTTGTAGTCACGATTCTGACGCTGGTGATCGGTATCGTCTTTGGTGCATTGGTGGTCGTGATTGCCAGGAGACAGTCACGTTAGGTATCGCTTTCCGTTTCGGAAAGTATAGTGCTATAGGAGGTGTCCCAAAACTAACTACAGTTCAGAGCTTCGATAGCGGCAGAAGACAATAACCAAGTATCTCTCAGTAACTATTAGGAGGAGTAAGACTCATGCGTAAGCGAAGTTGGATACTAGGCGCGCTAAGCGTTCTGTTGATGCTTTCGTCCCTGACAAGTTGTGCGACCCCCACCCCTGAGGTTGTTGAGGTCGAGAAGATCGTCGAGGTTGAGAAGACCGTCGAGGTCGAGGTTGAGGTCGAGAAGGTCGTCGAGGTCGAGGTTGAGAAGGTCGTTGAGGTCGAGGTCACAGCGGTGCCCTCCACCTCCGGCGTCTTCGCCGGCGCCTACCCCTATCCCGTGCCCCCGGTCGGCCACCTGAACTTCTTCGCCACCAACAGTATGGGCATCGGCATCTACCGCACCTTCTTCCAGCCCCCGCTGGCCATGTACAACTGGGCCGACGGCAGCTGGCGCAACATGCTGGCCGAAAGCTGGGAAATCGACGCCGACGAGGCAACGCTCACCGTCTACCTCAAGAAGGGCATCCAGTGGAGCAACGGCGACGACTTCAATGCTGAGGACGTCGTTACCACCTTCAACTGCCGCCGCCTGGCCAAGGGTACCGTGTGGCGTTTCCTGGATGAGGTGACCGCCAAGGACAACTACACCGTGGTCTTCCACATGTCCGAGCCCTCGACTGTGGTCGAGCGCTACGTCATCCGCAACGAGGCCATCGTCGACCGCGCCACCTTCGGTGAGTGGTCCGACAAAGTCCAAGCCCTGGTCGATGAGGGACTGGACAATGAGTCCGACGAGTGGAACGCCCTGCTGCAGGAGTTCAACGCGTTCCGCCCCGAGGAAATCAACGCCACCGGCCCGTACGTCATCGATATGGACACCGTCAACGAGGCACGACTCACCCTTGTCAAGAACGAAGCCTCGGCGTGGGCCGACACCGTCAAGTTCGACATGGTCTACATGTACAACGGTGAGACCCCCACGGTGACCCCGTTGGTCCTGGCACAGCAGGTTGACTACGCCACCCACGGCTTCCCGCCCGCCACCGAGAAGGCCTACATCGCCTCCGGCGTGCGCATCATCCGCCCGCCCATCTACTCGGGCCCCGCGATCTTCTTCAACCACACCATCTACCCCTTCAATGTGAAGGAAGTACGCCAGGCTATCGCCTACGCCATGGACCGCCACGAGAACGGTGTGGTCTCCCTGGGTGACTCCGGCGTAGCCAGCGTGTATATGGCCGGCTTCAGCGACAATATGGTTCCCCTGTGGACCGATACCGGCGTCTTCGAGACCTACGATTACAACGTCGACAAGGCCACGCAGATGTTCGAGGATCTGGGCTTCACCAAAAACAGTGACGGCATCTGGGTCACCGATCAGGGCCAGACGATGGAATACGAGCTGACCGCGCCGGCAGAGTACGCCGACTGGTCCGCTGCCGCCGAGAACGCCGCCGAGCAGCTGACCGCGTTCGGCATCAAGACGACCTACCGCGGCGTCCAGCATAACCAGCACCCCATCGACGTCAACCAGGGCAACTTCGAACTGGCGATCCGTGGCTGGGGCTCCGGTAACCCGCACCCCCACTTCTCCTTCGTGGAAGATCTCTTCAGACACAACATCGACGCCCCCGAGGGTCCTGGTATGAGCTATGACCTGAACGTGACCACCGATTGCTGTGGTGACCTGGATCTGGAGACCCTCATCGAGGAGCAGACCAAGGGCCTGGACACCGCCGCTCAGAAAGCGATGGTCCAGGAAACGGCGCAGGCCTTCAACGAGCTGCTGCCCATCGTCCCGCTGTGGGAGCGCTACGGCAACAACCCGGCGATGGATGGTCTGCACACCTGTGGTTGGCTGCCCGACGACGACCCCATCTACAAGAACAGCCCCTACGCTGACTCCTTCGTCGTCATCATGGTTATGGAAGGTACACTGTACCCCTGTAACCAGTAGTTCAGTCTCGGATTTGGTTGGACGTATCCGCCAGGTACCCGTACCTGGCGGATACGCGTCCTTAAGGAGTTGCACTGTGATCAAAATGCCCAGAACGTTGAATCTGCCCCAGGGCCCCCTGGACGACATCCCCCCCGCGACGACCTACGACTGCCTCCGCACCAGCACGCCCATTCGCATCGACGGCAGGCTGGACGAGCAGGTGTGGCAGCGGGTGACGTGGTCCACACCCTTTGTCAAGATGGACACCGGGGCACCAGTCGCCCTGGACTCGCGCGTCGCCATGGTGTGGGATGACACGTATCTCTATGCCGCCTACAGGTTCGAGGACCACGAGATCTGGGGGACGCACGTCGAGCACCACGACCACGTCTATCACAACGACAGCGACGCCGAGATCTTCATCGAAGGCAACGGCGTCTACTATGAGTTGGGCATCAACCCCATCAACACCATCTATGAGGTCTTCTGGACGTGGCTCGAACCGGTCGTAGAACGCCGCGACATCGAACGCTTGAATCATTTCTTCTCTACTGAGGATTTTCTCTATTTCCTGCCGCGGATGAACGAACGTCTGGGACGCATCGGCGAGAAGGAGTGGGAACTGCCGGGGCTCAAATACGCCGTGCAGGTTGACGGCACTCTGAATTGCCCGGATATGGTTGACAATGGTTGGACCGTTGAATTCGCCCTCCCCTGGGAGAGTCTCAAAGCGCTTCAGAAGCCGAACACCCCCCCCAGGTCCGGCGATGTCTGGCGGATTGGCGCGTCCCGGTGCCAACACTTCCACGACAAGGAAGGCAACAACACCTCCGTCGATTGGTCCTGGAACCGGCACGGCACCATCAATATGCACGTTCCCGAACGATGGACCAAAGTTCGGTTTGTGGATCAGGTGGTGTAATCTATGAAGATCTTGGTCGGAGGATTTGGCCACGAGTCGAACACCTTCACGCCCTTCCTGACACGGATGCAGGATTTTCGTCCCCTCTTCGGAGAGGAGACCCTCAGGGAATCCAGTCGACGCGGCTCGTTTGCCGGCATCGTCAGCACGCTGGAGGCCCACGACGACATCGAACTCGTGCCCACCATCACTGCCCACGCCATGCCCGGCGGCGTCGTCGAACGCGAGACCTTCGAGACGCTGAAGGGCAAGATCCTGGAGCAGGCCCACGACGTGGAGGGCGTCTGCCTCTATCTCCACGGCGC
>CAZEXX010000270.1:0-5684 GCA_964516885.1 uncultured Anaerolineales bacterium
CTTGCCGTGGGTCGTGGTAACGGTCATATTAGGAAACTTGTCGCCGATAAGCGGAATGCTCTGGTTGTCCATCGTTGTAACCTCCCTATGTGTCTACAGATATGTCGAGATTCTTGCTAGGACAGATCAGCCGTGCGGTTCTGTTTCTGTGTCGGGCTGATCTTCCTGAGACAACAGATTGGATCCACCTTTTCCCTGGCAATCCGGGCAGAGGCCGTAGAACTCCATACGGTGGCTCAGAATCCGCCAGCCGGATGTCGCTGCCAGCTGCCGCGCCAGATCTGAGGCAGGTTCTGCGTCCGCATCGATAATCTTTCTGCACTGGACGCAGATGAGATGGGGGTGGGGATGGGGGCTGACGGCATCGTAGCGATTGTCGTCGTCGCTGAAGCCCATCTCGGTGACTTCGCCGAGGTCCTTGAGCACGTTCAGCGTCTTGTACACGGTAGCCAAGCTGGTCGTGGGAAGGTTCTGCTTCAGTTCCTCATGAAGCTGCCGTGCACTCGGATGGTTCTCTGTTTCGCTCAGCAGCCGTACCAGTGCGAGCCGCTGCGGCGTCAGGCGGCAGCCCGACCCCTTGAGCTTCTCAACCATCTCCTGATAACGCACTTTGCTATCCACGATATCTCCGCGTCCCAATACTTATCAATAATCATTATCTATAAGTATTATAGATGCCTTAACACGATTTGTCAAGACCCAATTCGGCTGAATCCCACAA
Source organism: uncultured Anaerolineales bacterium (assembly GCA_964516885.1). Classification (GTDB taxonomy): domain Bacteria; phylum Chloroflexota; class Anaerolineae; order B4-G1; family SLSP01; genus PWVB01. The sequence continues at coordinate 722 of CAZEXX010000270.1, forward strand.
GAGAAGAGCGCCCGACGGAACTCCGTCGGGCGCTGCAGTCAGACGTGACGGGGAGCTAGAATGTCAGGATGCTCGAGCCGTCTTTCAACATTGTGGTGAGCGGCGTGCCCATGTACTTGACGTCGATGCCCAGGGCGCTGAGGGCGTCACTGACGCCGTAGGAATCGGCGCACGATTTGCAGGCCTCGATTACGACGCCATCGTTGAGCATCTCGCGAATGCGCGCCTGCAGCGCGGCATCGCGCGAGAGCAACTCGGCCGATGGGCCCCAGACGATCAGGGTGACGTTCTCAAACCAGCCCTGACGCTTCGCATTATGTGTGTACATGAAGCACACTTTGTGAGCAACATCAGGATCTCCGCTGCTCCAGATCACGGCAAGATGGTCAGTCTTCATCGTTTACGCTTCCTTTCCTAACAGGGATCTTCGACACTTCTCAGTGCATCTGCTGCCCGCCGGTGACATTCAGCGCCTGCCCGGTCATATAGCTGGACTGATCCGAGGCCAGGAAGACAACCATGTTGCTGATGTCCTCATACGTGCAGCCACGCTTCATAGGGACCTGGTCGATGTACTTCTGCCGGACCTCTTCCTCGGTGATGGACCACTTCACGGCATACTGGGCGTAGAGCGAGTTGACCCACAGGGGGGAGTCGAGCAGGTTGCCGGGGCAGATTGCGTTGGCGCGGATGTTGAACTCGGCCAATTCGAGCGCGATGCTCTGGGTGAGGCCTATGCCGCCGAACTTGGCGGCTGCATAGGCCGAGTTCTTGTAGCTCCCCTTCTTGCCGGACTTGGAGTTGATCTGGATGATGCTGCCACTCCGCTGGGGCTTCATCACCCGGGCGGCGTGCTTGGCGACGAGGAAATAGCCGAAGAGGTCGACGTTCATGACGAAGCGCCACTTCTCGGCCGGGAACTCGTCGATGGCATCGGCGACCAAGACGCCTGCGTTTGAGACGACGATGTCTACGCGACCGAACGCCTCAACCGCTGCGTCCATCATGGCAGCGACCTGCTCCTCGTCGGTGACGTCGGCCTTGACGGCGAGTATGCGACGCCCCGAATCGGCGGCGATTGCCTCGGCCGTCTTCGTGGCGCCGGCCAGGTTGATGTCGGCTATGACAACGTGGGCACCCTCGTTAGCCAGGCGCCGGCAGATCGCCTCGCCCAGTCCCTGTGCCCCGCCGGTCACAACTGCGATTTTGTCTTGTAGTGTCATGATCAGTCCTTTCTGAAACCACGAATAACACGAATCTTCACCAATCCAGAGCAGATAGATATCTGACTGATCATCCAGTCTAGAGCACTCTTCTGCTCCATTGAAGACGACCGGGGTGCCCGAAGTTGATGAGCAATCCCAGCCGTAGATGTGTAGCCTTGAGATAGTTGATGAGTTGAGCCTCCTCCACGGGTGTCGTGGTAGTGATGGCCTTGATTTCCACTATGATCTTACCATAGACCAATTAGTCGGGTTTGTACGTATGGCCCAGTTTCCGGTCCTTGTAGTAGATGGGAACCACTTCTTGTTCACGAAAAGGTATGCCACGGGCGGCCATCTCTAGAGCGAAGGCTTCCTGATAGATCGCTTCCAGGAATCCTTTGCCGAGGTGATTGTACACCTCCATCGCGGCCCCGACGACAGCATAGGTTTCTTCTTTGTACAGTAGCTTGTCATCAGCTGTATGGGTTGTATTCACAGCCACCTCGCTTTGCGCCGGCAAAGATTCGTGAGATTCGTGAAGATTCGTGGTTCCTCTTGTCTCACATCTCCAGATGGATGAGGCCGCGGAGGCCGTTGATGAGCCAGGTGGGGTCCTCGGCGGCGAGGCGCTCGGCCTGACCCGGTTCGAGGCCGGCGATGATCTCGCCCTTGAGGGTGCGCAGCACGAGGAAGGGCCGCGGGAAGTCGGCCGCGGCAATGGCCAGCGGGGTGCTGGGCGGCCAGTGGCGATCGTCCAGCAGCCGCCTGTAGTTCACGTCTCCTTTCAGGATGACCAGGTCGGCCCGCTGCAGCGGGGCCCGCACAGCGTCAGGCATATCGCGGAAACCCAGGCACTGCGTCCAGAAGGGGTGCGTTGCCAGGGTCAGTCGCTGCTCGGCCAGTGCCACGCTGAGCCTGTGCCCCAACTCGGCCACGGATGCTCCAGCATCCGCAGCCGGGGCCTGCAGCAGATCGACCACCCGCGCAATGTCCTGCGGCATCGCATCCGAGACGAAGAAGGGCTGATTCTTGAGGTGGAAGGTCACACGCTGTGCCCATCCCTGTGTCAACAGATAGTCCGCCAGCACCAGATCGAAGAGGCTGTCCGCGCCGACGTTATCATTGACAAAGGCCACCTCGTTCACGCCGCGCGCCAACAGGCTGCGGACTGCGTCGGTGTGGTCGATGATGATGTTGGCTCGATCTGCGATCGTGTCCCCGACGGCCTGTTGCTCGATCGTGAAGTTGCTCAGATCGGCACGGTTTCCCCAGAGACACGCGTGCAGTAGTGTTAAGAACCGGGCATCGCCGGCGATTTCCGCGATGCCCGGCCAGACGGCCGCCAGTTGTCTCACCGCCGAGGTCTCCTGCGCCCGCTTCTGTGGGGCGAAGGGGTCCCGGCAACCCGCGGGTTGCCTGAAGTAGCCGGTGGCTTCCAGCAGCCGGCGGTAGAAGTACGTCTCAGCGAAGTACCAGGGGAGCTCAAGCCAGCTGTGTCCCGCATACACCGCCAGCGCCGCGTTCCAGAACGCGGCATCACCGCCGGTCTCGGAGAGTGCTAGGATTACAGAAGAGCCGTGATCCGGGTGCAGGATCTCGTCGCGGAAGGCAGTCAGCCTGGCCACGATCTCGCCTGGATAGTCGTGGTCGGCGATCACGCGGGCAATGATCTGCGCCTTGCGTTCGACGATGGTTTTGCGTGCGAAGGAGGCCGGATCTGACGTCATCAGGTAAGGCGGCAGCTTGCCCGAATTCTGGGTTGGTGTTGGCATAGTCAGTTCCTGTCGCGCCGGTCGGCGAGACGCTCTATAGGTGGAGTTCGTATCTGTGGGCCGCAGTCATCTGGACTGAGCGCACGGGGGGACGTCTAGAACCGACGCCCACCCGTGCGCATTGCGGAAGCGATGAGCGGCCAAGATGGCCGCGGACCACCGGAGTCCGCTGTCTACTGGGCCATCAGGCGCAGCAGTTCGACCTCGGCCTCGTTGGTCCACTCGTTGCCGTTGCGCAGCTTGGCGTAGACGGAGGGGAGCTTATCGTTGAGATCCGTGATCGCGGTGAGCGGCAGTGGCTTGATGTGCGGGTAGATCACGATCTTGCCGGGGTAGACGGTGTTTTGGACGGCGGCGAGGCCATCCCACGCCGCTTCCAGCGAGCCAATGGCTGCGACGGAGCGATTGGGGGAGAGTTGGCCACCCTCGGCCTGGAAGAGCATCGAGCGCATATTCTCAATGGTCGAGGCAGAGTGACCGATGATCCGGGTCTGCTTGAGATAGACGTTGCTGACGTCGATGGGGGCGACCTTGCCGCGCGCGACACCAGCGAAGATGTTCATCACACCTTCCTGGCCCAGATAGGTGGCTGCATCGGCGATCACCGGCGGCACGGGCGCCAGGATGATGATGTCGTCGAGGCCGCTCTCCTTGAAGCGAGCCATACCGGCCTGGTAGGCATCCTTCTCCATCGGATTGAGGCAGATAAAGTCAATACCCTTTTCCACGGCTTCGGCTTCGAAGCTGGTGTGGAGGTCGGTCAGACGCTCATTGCTGATGTCGGTGCAGACGATGGTACCGGGGTGATCCTTGGACTCGATGGCCCGTTGGACGTGCATGCGCCCCATCGGGCCGCCGGCGCCCACAAACCAGGATGCGCCGCCGCCCTTCAGCGTTGACCGGGCTGGTAGGTCGCTGTAGGCCTTGGCAATGTCCGTGTCCGTGCCGCCAACGTAGAGCCAGCGGTTGTAGTGCACCCGGCCAACGTCGACGTTGACGGTGCGGGCCATCGGGGCATCATCGATGATGGCCAAGATGCCATAGCTGGCCAGGTTCGGGCTGGCCCTCTCGATCACGTCGGGGTCGGCACCCAGGATGATGATGTCGTCCACGCCCTTGCCCGAGCCGGTGACCTCCGCGGGGGAGGCTGGGGAATCGTCGGTCTCCACCGTCTCGGGGTCAGGCAGCTGCGCCACGACCTCGATCTCGACGCCGAGCTCTTCGGCCTGGGCGCACAGCCACTTTTCGAAGGCCTCCGGCACGTTGGTGAGCATGAGCTTGGCGGGGTGGGACTGCTTATCGAAGCCTTTGCCAATGGTGTAGGTGTCCTTGGCGCGATCGGTCCCGATCACCCATAGTGTCCCCTTCGGGCGCAGCATTGTGCGGTAGCGTAGCTCGTAGGCAGCGATGACACACGCCCAGGGCTCCGTCAGTGCGGCTTCTGCGTAGCCCGTGTCAGGCTGCACCGGGATCAGGTAGTTCCCGTGGTCGCCGTTCAGCACGCGTTGGTCGATCACGGCATAGTCCGATAGGCCGCCCTGGATCTCATAGCCGTAGGCATAGCCGACGCCGTCGACAAAGATGTCGGCCTGTACGATGAAGCGATCGCCCACTTTGTAGTCGTCCGCAAGATTTTCGCCAACAGCTACAACGGTGATGCTGACCTCGTGACCCAGCACAATCGGGTCCTCGTGCATATCGCGGTAGATGCGAGGATGGTCCTGGCCGGCGCGGATGACTTTGATGTCCGAGAAGCAGTGCCCGCAGGCATCGTGCCGAATCATCAACTCATCCGGGCCGTACTTGGGCATAGGGACCTCGATCGGCTTGCGGTCGACGCCCAGATTCTCCATCCCTGCGCCATAGAGCGGCCAGATGCGGTTCTTTTCCGGCAGCGTGACTTCAGCACGCTGGTACGTCTTGAAGTTATCGGTGGTCATGGGTAACGTCTCCTTATGTTCAACTGTATGTTCCAGTCGGCGGTCA
>CAZEXX010000271.1:0-5637 GCA_964516885.1 uncultured Anaerolineales bacterium
CTACTACTATTCCGAAAATAACCTTCTACGATCTGCTCTCCGGGCCTAAGGGCCTTCTTCGCGTTGCATTTTCGTCCTGCGTGGTGGGCGACAGACCATGGGAACTATTCCGAGAATAACCACCTGCGGCACCATACCCACCCACTTCATCACGCTCGCGCGGACCCCAGTCCGCGCTCTGCTCTGCGCACGTCGTTTTCATACTTGCGTGGTGTGCGCGCACACGTGCGCCGGCGAACACGAGGTCTATTCCGAAATACACCCATCACCTGCCGCCGCCGGCGCAGGCACATGCGCACGCGCAGCCGGCACAGGCGCAACTGCTGCTCCCCCCGCTTCCGCCGCCGCTGCTGGACGCCTTGCCTATCGCCTCGAAGACGTTGCTGGTCACCCGATCGACGCCGCTGAGATCGAGAAATCCGCCCTTGGCGGCCGGAATGCTCATTGAACCGGGCAGAATGGCGGCAGCCATCCCTCCCATCGTCGTCTCTGCCCATCCAGAGAAGGAGCCGGCGACATCACCGAACGACGTCCTTCCGCCACGCGCCGGCCCGCTGCTACTCGTGGGGCGCCTAACCGCACGCCCTGCGCCCCTGATCGGCTGGGCCCACATCGGCCAATAGTGGCCCCCACGATGTGTCAGGACTGTGGGGTAGCTCTCGTCCATCATCAACCAGGGCAGATACTTATCGAGATACTTCTCCCGTGCCTCGATCTCACCGAGGCTCGCCGCTTGTTCCATCGCCCGCTCTATCACCCGCCGATAGTACTCCTGCGTGTCCGAGAGATCGAACGCCCGCATCTTCTCCGCGGTGGCCTTGATCAGACGTTCCATCGCCTTGGTGAAGTCGATTTTGCCCACAGGCTTCTTGGGGTTGCGCTCCAGTTGGTCGAGAAAGTCGTCCTCGTATCTGTGGACGATGGTGCCCTCCTTGTGCGCAGCCTTACGGCGGGCCCCACGTCGTCTCGTGGAGGAACGACGGTTTTGGGAGCTCCCCCATGTGCGGAAGGGCTCACGTACGCTTACTGTGACTGGGGCCTGGGTAACCAGCTCCAGGATGCCTTTCTCCAGCAGCCCAAAGATCACCAAGGTGAGCACTTTGCTCAAGGGTAGTTCCAGCAGAACGGCGGATTCCGGCGCGGTCAGGCCGCGCTTGATGCCACCCCCTTCTGTCTGCACGATCGGTGGCAGGTACTTCGAGGGCTTGCGCTTGAGGCGTATTTCATTGAGGATCACCAGCGCGATGAGGATGGGGAGTGCCGGCAGCACGAGGATCGGGCTGAAGATGAAGAGGACGATCATGCCCCCGGCCAACAGAACAAAGACGGTGCACCCGGTACCGCCGGTGAAGCGGAAGAAGAGGAGCGTCAGCAGGCCCAGCGAGGCTGTGATCAGCAGCCCCTTTGTAGTCGGGTTGTCGTCAAGCCACTGCTTTGCCAGGTCGATCCACGTCAGCTTGACGACGCGGGTCATCACGCGACTCGGGAAAGAGACCCCGACCATATAAGCCTGTGTCGCCGGAACCTCGTGCCATTCCCATACTGCGACGGCGAGCCCCTGGTATAGGGCTTTGGTCGTGAAGGGTTCCTGCTGGTACAGCACCTCGTCGGGTTCGATGCCCTCCGGCAGATGGATGGCCACACCGATGGTGCTCTCTCCCTTCACCACCCCGCTGTCGAACCAGGTGGGCGTGAGTCGCATCGAGGCGAGCTCTTTGTCCGTCGTGTCCTGGTACACCATATCCGGCATGGTGGTTTCGAAATGCAAGATGCCGGTCTCTCCGGAAGGGATCTCCTGATCGTGGAGGTGGATTTCTACTCCGATATCGATGTATTCGGAAGTCCGGATATCGCTCAGTGAGACGCCGTTGATGGAGGCCGACATCGTATTGATGTCGTAGTCTTTGTGCGGCAGCCCAATATCGACAATGTCGATATCGGAGCCGTAGTTATCGAAGGTGATGTCGTAGACGATCCTCACTGAGGCGTCCGGCAGCACGGTGACGTCCATCTTCAGTTCCGGCACCGCGAACCAGTAGCTCTGCGTGTAGGCTGGGCCGGCTGCGCTGCCTGTGATGATGAGGCAGGCGCACACGACGATGAACAGGGATAGGCGTTTCAACATAGTGGTAGGATCCTCCGTAGATCGGCCCTAACGGCCCCCTCCGGCACAGGCACACGCACAGGCGCATCCGGCGCACGCACACGCACAGCTGCTGCCGCCGCTGCTCGATGAGCTACTGACGGGGACGGGTTTGCTCAGGCGGGTCGGTAGGATGACGGCGGCCATCCCGCCCATCGTGGTCTCAGCCCATCCGGAAAAGGAGGCCGAGACGTCTCCGAATGTGCTGGTTGAGGCACGTCCCGCGCGCGAGGCGGACCTGCTTCTGCCAGCGCCCACGGCGGCGCCTGCGCCTGCGGCACGCACTTGACGTGCCCACAACGGCCAGTAGTTGTAGCTCCCCATAGTCATCACTGGGCGGTAATCCCTCCGCATCATCACCCACGGCAAGTACTTGTCGAGGTAGGTTTCGCGCTGTTCGAGGTCACCCAGGGCGGCAGCCTGTTCCATCGCGCGATCAATGACGCGGCGGTAGTAATCCTGCGTGTCCGAGAGGTCAAATCCCTGCATCTTTTTCGCGACCTCGTCGACCAGCTCCTGCGTCGGCTTGACCACGGCCATTTTCTCCAGCGGGGTATCCGGATGAATCTCGATCAAATCCAGGAAGGGGTGCTCATAGGTGTGGATGACGGACCCGGCTTGCTGCGCCATCTGGCGGCGATACCGTCGGCGGGCGCCCTGGTCCTTGAGGTCTGCTTTCTCTGCAACCCGGAAGGCCTCCACGACCTCCACTGTGAGTGGGTCATCGTCGGTCTGGCGGATCAGGCCTTTTTGCAGCATCCCGAAGATCACGAGCGTGACCACCTTGGTCAGCGGGATTTCAAGCAGTGCCGCGGCTTCCGGGGCCGTGAGGCCGCGCTTGATCCCGCCCCCCTCGACCTGCGCGATGGGGGGGAGGTAGTTCGGTTTCATCGCGCGGATGATACCGCGTACGACCAAGAAGACGATAACGATCGGGAGGAGTATGGGGATGCAGCCGAACACGAAGGGGAGGACACCGCCGAGCCAGCGGCCCAGGATGTCCCAGAAGGTGACCTCGATAACCTGGGTGATCCCGCGCCGGGGAAACGAGACGCCCACGCGGTAGGCTTCTGTCGGTCTGACATTCTCGTAGCGCCAAACGACGACGGTGTTCCCCCGATCGTCTTTGTACTTGCCTGTGAAAGGCTCATCCTGGTAGAGTACCTCGTCGGGCTCGATACCGGGCAACATGCGGACCCGGATCTCGATGTTCCCGGCGTCCTGGATCAGGTCACTGTCGAACCACGTTGGCGTGATCTGCAAGGAGGCGTTCTCTTCGTTAGTCGTGTCGGCATAGACCATCTCAGGCGAGACAAACTCCATATGCAGCGTGCCGCTATCGCCTGCGAAAATAACGTAGTCCTCCAGATGGACCTCGACGCCAGTGTCGATGTAGGTCGATGTGCGGATATCATCCAGGGGGTGACCGTCGATGGAGGCGACCATCCGTGAGAGATCGTAGTTGTCGTTGGGCGTGCCGATGTCCACGATGTCGATGGGGCTGCCCTGGTTCTGGAAGGTGATGTCGTAGACGATGCGTATGGAGCCATCGGGCAGCACGGTGACCTCCATCAACAACTCCGGCACCGTGAAGCTATAGGTTTGCAGGTTGGGGACCGGTGCGGGTGCCGCCGCTGAGCCACCCGCCGGTAGGGCTGCCTGTGCGGGCACGACGGCCCGTGCAGACACGGGCGTGGCAACGAGCGAGAGCATCGCTGTCATCGTTACCAGGAGTGCAGCAAATCGTCGTCTCTTAGCCATAGCTGTTATCCTTCTGCATATCCAGCCTGATGGAGTGCATTACTATAGATACGCGTGCTGTGGTCAGGCGTTGCGTGCCCAGCTCTCAGGGTCCCGTGGACAACCCGCCGCACAGATGGTCAGTCCGGGGCAGACATCGCAGCGGGTGGGGGCTTCCACACGCTCGCGATATTCCCGGAAGACCGGCGCATTCCATATCTTGTCCCAAGTGTCGCCGTTCAGATTTCCGGCGCTCTCATAGCGTCCCCGTGGGGGAATGACGTCGCCGTTGGGCTCGACGCGGACGGCCACATCGCCTGAACAGCGAGGGCCGGCGGTAATTTGGTCGGCCAACGTTTTGGCCGGGTCACGCTCCACCGGGGGATTCCACATAAAGCGCGCCTGCGCCAGGTCAGCGATCTCCTCGACCGTCGTCGCGACCTGGGCCATGCCCTCGCCGGTGAATATGCCGTCCTCTTCCGCCAAGGCTGCATCCAGCGTGGGGTAAGCCACGAAGGAGAGATTGTCCGCACCTTTTCCGATCAGCGTCTCGACCGTCTCCTCCAGCGCATCCAGGGTCGCCTGGATGAGGGGAATCTCGGCCACCGCGCTGATCTGGTACTCCTCAAGACAGGCCAACAATCGCTCTGCGGCGGCCAGATCTCCGGCGCCGCAGACAGCGTCGTGGATGGCCGCATCAGGGGATGCGTACGGGAAGGTCACGTAGTCGACACCGGCCTGGCGCAGGTCGGCCAGGAAACCCGCGTCGTCAAGATTCCCGGAGCGGCTCCGCACACCTGCGATCATTCCCAGATCCTCGGCGCGTTCCACCGCGCGGATCAGGTGCGCTGGATCTCCGTTGTCCGGGAACAACACGGTGACGTGTGGAATCCCGACCTCCCATAGGCGATCCAGGATCGGCACCAAGACATCCGGTGGTGCTAAGGGCACGGAGGCCTGGAACGGGGCAATGAGCTGGGTGCTGTAGGGCGATGTGGCAGCATCCTCCAGATTGAAGACGGGATAGGAATCGCCCGGCGCCTTGACCTGCTCGATGATCTTGTTCACCTGAGCGATATCCGCGCGTATCATATCATCACGGGCGCCGGAGAAGTGCTTCTTTAGCTTCGTGCTGATCTCGGTCTCCGACTTGCCCTCCAGCAGTCCCTTGGCAATCACCACACCGGTCGGGGACAATCGTGCTGTCGCCATGGCGTTGGCAATGAGCATCCCGCTGCCATCGGTCTCCACACGGAGGTGGAACCGCGCGAAGGCCTGGTCGGTTTCGTGCATAGCGTGATAGAGTCCGGGTGCGATGGGGGCTGCGGGCTCTGCAGGTCTAAAAGTCAGCAAGCGTTTGAGCCAGTCTTTCATGTCATTGACCTCCTACACCTGGTATTTTTCCTTGTACAGAGCGGGTTGATAGGCTGCGCGTCTGCCCGAACACTCCTCCCGGGGACAGAGTAGACAGCTTTCGAAACGTTCTTCGGTCGTGAACCGGATCCCCGATATGGATTTGTTGGGGACCATCAAGTAGCTGTCGGTCAGATGGATGCCGATCGCGGCTTCCGGATCGCCGATAATCTTGAACAGGGGGCGCTGTTCGCGAATCGGCCAATCTGCCAGCGAGCCCGGGGCCATCGTCGCCGTCTTGCCCAGTTCGTAGCACGTCTTCAGGTGCGTATGCAGGGCACGCCCTGCGGACCCAAGCGCTGCTTCTTTGATAACATCGGCCCAGAACCGGAACACCATAT
>CAZEXX010000272.1:0-5596 GCA_964516885.1 uncultured Anaerolineales bacterium
TGAGCAGATCACACTCTACACGCAGCTGAAGCACGAGCACGGCGCCGAGGGCATCGCGCCGATCTTGGCGCAGACGGAATCCGCACTCCAGCAAGCTGTCGACGCACTGCGAGCGCTGCCGGGCGACGCGGAGATGGCCCGCCGTGAGCCCGACAATTTGGCCGGCATCCAGGCGCTGCGCCCTGACGGGCCGCGCAGACTCTGGGATAGCTTCGATGAACCAGCGTACCGGGAGCGCCTCTCAGGTGCTCTTTTGGGCCGGATGGCCGGCAATGTGTTGGGCGCCCCGGTGGAGTTCTGGACCGTCGAGCGTATGGCATCGCTGGCCAAGGAGAATGGCGAGGCCTTCCCCCCAACCGATTACTGGAGCTACGTCCCCAATCCCTTTGCCCTGCGCTATCAGACGACGCCGGTTGAGGCCTATACCCGCGACAAGCTAGATGGCGTACCGGTGGACGACGACCTGGCGTACACGCTGTTGGGGCTGCTGGTGCTGGAGGACTACGGGCCGGACTTTGACATCGAGGCCATCGGCAAGGCATGGGTCAAGTACCTGCCGTTTGCCTGTACCGCCGAGGATGTGGCGTTGCGCAATCTGCGCGCCGGCGTTCCCGCGCTGCAGGCAGGAGCCACGGATAATCCATACAATGAGTGGATCGGGGCCGACATCCGCTCCGACCCATGGGGCTACCTGGCACCGGGGCTACCGGAACGGGCCGCGGAGATGGCTTATCGTGACGCCTATATCAGCCACCGCCGCCAAGGCATCTATGGCGAGATGTACTTCACGGCCGCGATCGCGGCGGCCTTTGCTGTGAATGACCCGGTGGAGGCTCTGGAGATCGGCTTGACCGAGATCCCCGCACAATGTGCTCTGGCGCAGGCCGCGCGCTGGGCGCTGGATATCGCACCGCAGATCGGCGATTACCGCCAGGCACGCGATGCAATGGACGAGCGCTTCTACGGCATGGGCCGCGTACATACGATCAACAACGCCTGCCTGACGATCTGGGGCATCACCATCGGCGGTACGGACTTCACCCGCGTGATTGCGGAGACCGTGGCTATGGGGATGGACAACGATTGTACCGCAGCGACCGCCGGCAGCATCGTGGGAGCGATTGTGGGAAAGCAGGGCATCCCCGAGCACTGGTATCGCAACTTCGGTGATACCGTGCACTCGTACCTGATCGGGCACCCCAGCTTCTCGATCCGCGATCTGATCGAGCGCTTCACCACTCAGGCTGCGCGCGTGTTCGGATAATAGATCAGCAGCGGGTCCTGGCTTCCCTGGCAGGACGTCCGACAGACGTTATCGCGCTCACCGTGTACCCATTGCTTCTTTGAGTGTGATCTGAGTGATGGAGAACGGGGGGAGCGTCAAGACAAGCTGAGTCTCTGCCCCAAGCGTAATCTGCATGCGTCGCGGGGTGATCTTCTCAGGCGCCTCTCGTGTATTCCGGTCAAACCAGGTCTCACCCGCTAGCGTGACGATCTCCGCCCTTCTCTGCGCGCGGAAGCTGTCCAGATCGATGGTCAGATCGAGGGAGCCGCAGTCGCCACTGCGATGGACCAGGGTCAGCACCAGGTTACCGGTTACTGAGATCACGGCCATAGCATCGATGACCGGCACCTCGTGCAGGGGTGGAATGTGCCCAAACGCGTGCGCGGTTGAGAAGGTCGCGCAGGCCAGCCGCACAGCGACCGGTGTTCCGCCGGACACAGCGTGCCCTAACGCATGGGCATAGTGGACCGGGTTGGCATAGACGCGCTCGCGCTCTTTTCGCAAGCCGCCGCCGTGATTGACCGTGGCAGAGTGCGTCAGCAGTTCCACGAAATCCCCCAGCCGGATACAACTGTTGACAATCGCCGTAAGGGAGAGTGCCTCAGCGATCGTGTCGGGGCGCGGTACCACGGCAGGCGTCAGGCTGCCATCCGGTCTGGTTTCCCCCTGAAAGTGGGCAAAGAGCTGCAGTTCAGTGATGGCCAAGTGCGGCTCCGCGCTACCAGCCTGGACCATGGCCGTCTCGAGGGCGCGGTAGCGTCCCTCAAGCACGGTGGAATATCCCAAAAAGGCATGGTAGAGCTCGACGGCGTCTGTATCGGCGGTCACGTCGCCGCCGGTGAGGATATGATCGGTGATACAGCGCAATGTCTCCCCCGCGCTGTCGATGAGCGTGCGATTCCACTCAGAATCAGGCTCATTTCCATATCCGCAGCCGAGGAGCTGCACTGAGGGATCGGTGGCCAACAGCGACTCCCGAAACCGTTGGTAACGATCCACATTGCCCGCCGGGGTGGTCCAACCGACCTGCCAACGGCCATAGATCTCATTGCCGATTTCCCACAATCGAACATCGTAAGGCACCGGGTGCCCATTCTCAGCCCGCAACCGTCCCATCGGTGTCTCCGGCCCGCCGTTGCAGTACTCGACCCAGGCTGCTGCTTCCTCCGGTGTGCCGTTGCCGGCGTTTACGCAGATCAGCGGCTCGCAGCCCACCTCGCGACAGAAGGCGATGAACTCATCGGTCCCGAATAGATTGAACTCGAGGCCCTCCCACGCGGGATTGGGGCGCGTGGGGCGGGCGTCAACCGGACCCACACCGTCGCGCCAGTGATAGCCGGAGACGAAGTTGCCTCCAGGCCAGCGCAGCAGCGGCAAGTGCGAGTCTTTCAGCATCCGGATCACGTCCGGATCAGCGCCGTTGATGTGATCCTCGGGATAGAGTTGCACACGGTCGAGTACAAAGTGGGCCGGTGCAGCGGCGGTAAGGGAGAACTGATAGAGTGCTGCTGCCGGAGCATCATCAGGCAGTGCGAGCGAGCCCGTGAAAGTCTGCCAGTCGCCGTCCGGAGCGATCTCTGTGGAGGTCACCGCACCGGATACGCCGACAGCTCTGAGGCTTAGCTTCAACGCACACGGCGCAACAGCCCGAACCACAATGCGGAACTGGAAGCTTCTGATGCGGTGTAGCGGGAGATAGGTCCACTGTCCGATACCGGCCTGATCGCCGGGCGCTGTCCGGAGCACCTCAACCCGCTGCGCGCGTTCGCTGTAGGGTCCGACTTCGGAGCTGAGGCACACGTTGTCCTCAGACCCATCGGCACCCTCAACTCGGAACCAGCCATAGGCGCCTGCATGGAAGTAGGCCTCGATCACCATATCTGGATCGGGCCAATCCTGCCTGCGAGCATAGGCCGCTATGCGTTGCGTGATCTTGTCGCGATCACTCTGCTCTTGCACGCCACCGTCAGGGTGATTATCCCCCGCGCTGAAGCGCCACCTCGAGAACGTACAATTGAGCAGGATCTGGGCATCCATACCGTGATAGATATTCGCACCAAGATGCTCGCAGAACTTCCCATAGAGCCACGGGTTCACCACGTGTGCCGCACGGGCACCGGCGTTGACGGTCAGCCGGGCCTTGCCCGGGGCGGCAGTGGGTTCGTGTTGAAACAAACCTCTCATCTTGGTCATGGTGCCCTCACCTTGTTGAGTAGTGATCAGATTCGCTTCTCTTCGGCGCACCGGTTCTTGTGCACCTCTCAGGAAGCCACACCGGCCCTGAAATTGCCAATCGCTTCCGACGTCAGCAGGTGACGATCGTAGATGCGGACGGAGAGTATGTCCCCGTCCAGATCCGGACCGATACGGAGTGTCTGTGTCACGCCCTGTTGTGACTCGCGGGCTGCGGGCTTCTGCACATCGCTCGGGTCCAACGCCGGCACCACCGATGCGTTCACACCTCGCAGATTGGGACTATAACGGCCCCATCCGAACTGCCGAACCTCCCCGCCGTCGTTGAACTTGCCGTCGACGACAAAGCTGATGATCTTGGGGCCACCGTCGACGATGGCGACGAGATGGTGCACCTTGCCGGCCTCAATGATGCCGGGATCACAGTCCCAACGGCTCTCGGTCCGCCCGTCGTTGAGCGCGATCTCGATAGTGCCCCGATTGGTGCTCTGCAGACAGAAGCCCTGACCATTCGCGGTGCGGTTGTCGAGCAGCACGTGGCCCGGGTCCAGCGAATCGAGACGGAACCAGAGATCAACACTGAAGCCCTGGCGCAGGTCCTTGGTGCCGTAGTCGGCACGGCTGTGGTCGCGCTCCAGGAAGGGGGGCAGATGGGGCATAGGCGCGGAGGCCGGCATCGCCTCACCGGACTCGGGCAGGGCCAGGACCAGGCCATCCGTGGCGATCTCCGCCACCTCAAACTGATGCCACATCGCCTCCAGCAGGTCGGGCGCGATCTCGTGGACCCGTGCCTTGTCCTTCTGCGTTTCGGTCAGGAAGATGCGATCCCCCTCCTGCACCATATCCGGGTAACTCATCCGGATGTAGGGATCGTCGTCGTAGAGCCCAATCTCGGGCTGGGACCATCGGATCGCCTTACCCTCAGGTGTATCGACCTCAATGCCACCGCTGAACCAGACGGGGTTCCGGTCCTCATAGCCATTGGATCGGCGTCGGGGGTGTTGGCGGATGAAGCGTCCACCGTGGTTGTGGAACCAGTACAGGTATTTGCCGTTCGCGCACTTCCAGTGGAAGTTGGCCGCACGGGGGTGCTTCATCAGCCGCCCATCGGCGTAGCGCCGGTACTGCGGTACCGCCCACGTGTGACCGCCGTCGCGGCTGTATGCCTCCACAGGATAGCCGTCGATCGACCGGTAGACTGCACAGAATGAGCCGTCGCTGAGAACCACGTAGCTGTGCTCTGCAGAGACGGGCCCGCCGCCGGGCGGTGTGCGCAGCCCGATCTCGCCGTCAGGCAGCGTCTCCCATACAATCTTCCCCGGGTCCGGTTCAGTGAGCAGATTGGCGCTCTTCAGGAGCACGCCCTCGTTGCTGGTGAAGAAGCCCTCACCGAAACCGCCCACTTTGTGGAGGGAGCAAAAAGCAGCGCCCTCGTGGATGAAGGGCTTGCCCACGTTCCAGAAGAACTTGAGCTCACCGCCGTAGGGGTTGCGGCGGTCGATCTCCATCGTCCGCAGTGGAATGTCGTACCGCCTTTCGGACCAGCTCTTGCCGCAGTCGTCGGAGTACTTGAAGACGTAGTGTCCCATAGAATCGACGCGCCGGCAGGTGCCATCGGGGTAGGCATCCTTATCGGCGATCACCTTCCGGACGTTGTCGGTGTTGTGGTTGTAGAAGATGTAGACGCGACCTGCATTGGCATAGCTTTCGGGGACCTCCAGGATCACAGCATAGGACGCCTCGGGTCCGTCGGCGGGTTCGACATCCACCGGCGCCGCCCAGGTGCGGCCTGTGTCGGTGCTGCGCATCGAAACGATATGCTGCCCGCCCGCGCCCTCGTGTCCACTGCCGGTGGTCACGGCGCACAGCCACGCGCCATCATCGGTCTTCACGATGTACGGCTGATCGCTGTAGGACTCTGTCGGGATCTCCCAGCCGCTCTTGATGTTTCGGTCGTCACCTGTTTGGTTCATTCCGTTCGTCTCCCCGTGAGTACGGGCCGGTTATCTAGCCCAGTATTGTAGACAGCCTCCTGTGGTGTCACACCAGCTTCCCCAGCATCTCCACTAGCAGGGCTGCGTAAGCGGGGATGCCCCGGAGGTTACGGTGGCAGTGCGA
>CAZEXX010000273.1:0-2864 GCA_964516885.1 uncultured Anaerolineales bacterium
AGGTCTACAACCTGGCTGCAGATATGGGCGGTATGGGTTTCATCGAGCGCTTCCGCGTCGAGTGCCTGCGCAGCATCCTGATCAACACGCATATGATCGAGTCTGCTTACAATGCCGGCGCGGAGCGCTTCTTCTTCTCCTCCTCCGCCTGCGCCTACAACACGACACTGCAGCAGGACCCGAACGTGCGGGCGCTCAAGGAGTCGGATGCTTATCCCGCGATGGCCGAGCGCGGCTACGGTTGGGAGAAGCTGCTCTCCGAGATGTTCTGCGAGGAGTATTGGGCAGAGCGCAAGATGAAGACCGCCATCGCCCGCTTCCACAACGTCTACGGACCCAACGGGACCTGGGACGGCGGCCGTGAGAAGGCCCCCGCCGCGCTGAGCCGCAAGGTCATCGAGGCGAAGGAGACCGGCGACCTGAACATCACCATCTGGGGTGATGGCCACCAGACCCGCAGCTTCATGTACATCGATGACTGCGTCAAGGGTATCGATATGATCACCCACTGTGATGATCTTGTTGCGACCCCGATCAACCTGGGATCGAGCTACCTGGTCTCCATCAATGACCTGGTGAGCATGATCGAGGATATCGCCGGCATCAAGCTGGCGCGCCATTATGACTTGGAGGCCCCGCGCGGCGTCGCCGGTCGCAACAGCGACAACACCTTCATCCAGGAGGTATTGGGGTGGGAGCCCAATACGCCGCTGCGCGAGGGTATGGCGCGGACGTACAATTGGATCGCACAGCAGTTCGAGGATCGCCGCGCCGGCAAGCCCACGCCGGCAGGTAAGGCTGATCTCAAAGCTGCTCACTAGTCGGTTTACACAGCCCCAGCGTCCCTGGTCCGAGAGGGTCAGGGCAGTGGGCTTGCACCCCCTTCAAGGAAAGACAATGACACAAGTGGAGAGGACATCGATTATCACGGATGTTATCGGCGCACTTCCTTATCGTATGGCCTTCGCCGGTGGGTGGATCGACCAGCCCTTCGTCTCCAGACTCAACCCCGACGGCGTCGGATCGATGGTCGTGGTCGCGATACACCCTGACACCCGCTTCATGGATCGCTGTGGTATGGGCACGAGCACCCGCAGAATCGCCGCTCAGCTCTGGGGAGAGACGTTGCCGGATCGTGATCCGCTGGCACTGACTCGTGAGTTGTATGAAGAGGAGAACCGGGGACAGCCGGAGCCATCCGGATCGCAGGATATGATCGGCCTGATCTATCCGGGTGTTAATCGCCTTGATTACGACTATAGCCATGAGGGTGGTTATTTTCCGGTGCACGTTGATTCGAACAATGACCGCGATGTGGCGGATTGGCTGGAGAGGGTGATCACGATGGTCCCCGTGGCGCAGCGTCCTGCGGGCTACAATCCCCTGGGTATCAAGAACCTCGACCAGGAGTGGATCCGCCGGCTCGGCCAGAGCGGCAAGGATTGCTACGATGCCATCATCCACAAGGATGCGGCGGCGCTGGGCGCCTCGATGAACGAGTGCATGCTCTGCTGGGAGACGATACTTCCGCATACGGTGCGCCATTCCACGATCAAGATGGACCTTGTGGCGCTCCTTAGGCACTACCAGGATCGCTACGCGGGGGCTATGTACTCCGGGTGCGGCGGTGGCTATATCTATGTGGTCTCGGATGAACCGGTGCCCGGCGGATTCCACGTGCGGGTGCGAACGAGGGGGGCAGCGGCATAGCGGGATGCGTCTTGGCGGCGTAGCGATAACCCATGCACATGGATTGGGTGCACGCCAGGGAGCTTGTCGACAGGCAGTGGGCGTGCAGGGAGTACTGTGGGGTACCGGGATGACTAACGTCGTCGTGACAGGCAGTTTCGATGATCTTCGTGTTCCGCATATGCGGTTTCTTCACGAGGCCTCTAGGTTGGGGGATCTGCACGTCATGCTGTGGTCTGATGCTGTAGCGGAGGCCTTGCAGGGAGCCCCGCCCAAGTTTCCAGAAGCGGAGCGTCACTACTTCATGCAGGCGGTCCGGTACGTGTCCAACCTGGTGTTGGTGGAGCATCTGTCCTCAGCAAGTGTGCTGCCGGATGCCGGCTCCGTGATCCCCGACATCTGGGCGGTTAATACGCAGGGCGACACGGCGGCCCGGCGCCGGTACTGCGCCGGACACGGGATCGAATGCCGTGTATTCACCGAGACCGATCTGGCGGGGTTTCCCGTTCCCGCGGAGAACGTCTACGAGCGACCGACGGATCGCAAGAAGGTGATCGTGACCGGATGCTACGATTGGCTGCACTCGGGCCACATCCGCTTCTTCGAAGAGGTCTCGGAGCACGGTGATCTCTATGTGGCGGTCGGCAACGATGCCAACGTCCGCCACCTCAAGGGTGAGGGGCATCCGATGTTCTCCCAGGAGCTGCGGCGTTACATGGTGCAGTCGATCCGCTTTGTCAGCCAGGCGGTGATCACCAAAGGGATGGGCTGGATGGATGCCGCGCCGAACGTGGAGGAGATGCACCTGGATGCCTATGCGGTGAACGAGGACGGGGACAGACCGGAGAAGCGGGCCTTCTGTGAGGAGCACAACCTGGAGTACATCGTGCTCAGGCGGAAGCCTAGAGAGGGGCTGATCCAGCGTTCCAGCACAAAGCTCAGAGGGTTCTAGGCTGGTTCTCTGAGTCGACGTGATGTTCGCCGGCGCACGTGTGTGCGCACACCGCGCAAGCATGAAAATCGACACCGCGTCCTGATCGGGCCGGCCCCAGCGGCGGGCATAGAAGGCTATTTTCGGAACAGCGGTGCGACGTGCCATCTTGGACCGCGTGTATCAGCATGCCCACGTCTCGCCCGCTCTGCTTCCAAAGGCCCGAAGTGCGCAGCTGCTGCTA
>CAZEXX010000273.1:2874-5592 GCA_964516885.1 uncultured Anaerolineales bacterium
ATATCGCAGTTCCCACTGGCGCGAAGATGCGGGCGAGACGCCCGCGGTCCGCATAAGCTGCAATCCGGCGCGAGGTATTTTCGAAGCAGTAATGCAACAGGCCTACCACGCGGGAACGCGTCGTAGGCCTGTGTTGATTTAGAACGATTCGTGTGCCGTGCGGGCGATGATCTCGTCCTGAAGTTCAGTGCTGAGATCGCAGAAGTAGTCGCTGTAGCCGGCGACGCGCACGATCAGGTTGCGGTGCTGCTCTGGGTTGGCCTGCGCCTCGCGCAGTGTCCCGGCGTCGACGACGTTGAATTGGATGTGGTGTCCGTCCATAGTGAAGTAGGTCCGCACGAGCTGGACGAGGCCATCCAATCCGGCATCATCTGCCAGCAGCCGGGGCGTGAACTTCTGGTTGAGCAGCGTGCCGCCCGTGCGTGCGTGGTCCATCTTGGCGACGGACTTCACCACCGCTGTCGGGCCATGGCGATCTGCGCCCTGGACGGGCGAGATGCCCTCTGATACCGGCTTGCCGGCCATCCGGCCATCCGGCGTCGCGCCGATCACCGAGCCGAAGTAGACGTGGCACGTGGTCGGCAGGAGATTGATGTGGTAGGTGCCTCCCTTGGTGTTTGGCCGGCCGTCGATGGCGTTGAAATAGGCCTCGAAGGTGCGGAGCATCAGCGCGTCGGCGTAGTCGTCGTCATTGCCGTACTTGGGCGTGCGGTTGAGCAACAGTTGGCGTGTCCGCTCCTGGCCCTCGAAGTTGTCTCCCAGTGTGGTAAGCAGTTCCTCCATCGTCAGCGTTCGCTCGTCATAGATGTGGTATTTCAGGGCTGTGAACATGTCGGCCATGGTGCCGAGGCCTACCCCCTGAATGTAGCTGGTGTTGTAGCGCGCACCGCCATCGTGGTAGTCGCGCCCGTTGTCGATGCAATCGCTGACCAGCAGCGAGAGGAAGGGCACCGGCATATAGAGGGCATAGAGCCGTTCGATCACGTTGTTTCCGCGGATCTTGATATCGATGAAGTGGCGCACCTGTCGCTGGAAGGCATCGAAGAGCTGATCGAACGTCTCGAAGCTCCTCGCATCGCCGGTTTCTATCCCGATCTGTCTGCCGGTCCGTGGATCTACGCCGTTATGGAGCGTGATCTCCAGCACCTTGGGCATATTGAAGTAGCCGGTGAGGTTGTAGTTCTCCTTGCCGAATGCCCCGGTCTCGACGCAGCCACTGGTGCCGCCGCAGCGCGCATCCACGAGTGACTTGCCCTGCCGCATCAGTTCCTTGATGATCACGTCGGTGTTGAAGACCGATGGCTGGCCAAAGCCGGTGCGGATGATCTCGCCGGCCCGCCTGATGAAGCGGTCGGGGTTCTTCTTGCTGACTTGAATGGAGGCGCTGGGCTGTAGCAGCCGCATTTCCTGGATCACGTCCAAGATCAAGTAGGTCACGTCGTTGACGCCGTCGGTGCCGTCGGGTGTGACGCCGCCCAAGTTGATCTGCGCGAAATCGGTGTAAGTACCGCTTTCCGCCGCGGTAACGCCTACTTTGGGCGGGGCCGGCTGGTTGTTGAACTTGATCCAGAAGCATTGGAGCAGCTCCTGAGCCTTGTCTCGCGTGAGTGTCCCTTCGGCCAAGCCGCGCCGGTAGAACGGATCAAGGTGTTGATCCAGCTTGCCGGGATTGAAGGCATCCCAGGGATTCAGCTCCGACGTGACACCGAGGTGGACGAACCAATAGGCCTGCAGCGCTTCCCAGAAGTTGCGGGGGGCGTGCGCCGGGACCCAGGAGCAGACTTCGGCAATCTGGAGTAGCTCCTGCCGGCGCTCCGGATCGGCCTCCGTCTCGGTCAGCGCCAAGGCCTTCGCTGCGTGGCGTTCTGCCAAGCGGATGATGCTGTCGGCGGCAATCGCCATCGCCTTGAGCTGCTCCTGCTTGGCATAGGCCTCGGGATCGTTCAGATAGTCCAGGACTTCGAGCTGTTGGGCGACGTCGCGCTTGAAATCGAGCATTCCCCGGTCGTAGATCTTGTCATCCAGCGTTGTGTGACCCGGGCCGCGCTGTTCCATAAACTCGGTGAAGATGCCGGCGGCGTAGGCGTCCTTCCAGGCGTCGGTCATCTCCTGGAAGATCAGCTCGCGCATCGTCTTCCCCTGCCAGAAGGGGATGATCTCGTCGGTGTAGATACGTCGCGCATCCTCGCTCACTCTGAAGGGAATCTTCTCCCGCGTGTCGAGGATCTCTAGATCGCCTTGTGTGTGGCAGCATAGCTCCGGATAGGTCGGGGCAGCCTTGGGCGCGTGGCCCTTTTCCCCAACGATCAGCTCACCCTCGTTTAGGCAGATGGTACGATGTTCCATCATATACTGGAACGCTCGAGCGCGGCGCATCGGCGCGGAGACCGGGTTGCCGGCCTGTTTGTAGAAAGCGGTCATCAACTCCGCGCGCTCCGTGGAGATGGACGGCACGGCTTCGAGGCTTTGCGTTCGCAGGCGTGCAACACGGTTGGTCACGGACATAGCACTTGCTCCCATCCTACGACATGAGTGATTCTAAGTATCCAGAGAATCGGTTGTTTGGCAAGGGCAAATACACACGGTTGCTGCTTTTCCTACTTCGAGAATGAGCCAGCAGAGCCCTCACCCTAACCCTCTCCCATCCTCCGCGGACGGCGCCCCCTGAAGCGGGGACTGCGCCTCCGCAGCCGGAGGTGGGAGAGGGGACCGGAGGTG
>CAZEXX010000274.1:0-3725 GCA_964516885.1 uncultured Anaerolineales bacterium
TCTCCGAGCAGGGCGATGGCGCATTCGCCGTCGTTGATGTGGACACGCTCTGGCAGGACAACACGGGGCGCGAGCAGCACTGGAAGGGTCGCGCCGGCAAGACCTACACACGGGTTGGCGACGCGTGGAAATTGATCGCCCACACGGGGCTCCTGGAATACTGATGGAGACACCGTTCATCAAGGGCCTTGAGCTCAGTCGACTCCTCTACGAAGAGGCGGTCGCGCCGTTGTTGGCAGCGCATTTTCCCGAACTACCCCACAGCGCGGGCCTGCTCTTCCACGGCTCCGAGGTTCTGGGCTTCGACACCCCCCAGTCGAGAGACCACGACTGGGGACCGCGGCTCCAGCTATTCCTGGCTGAGAACGCCACTGACACCCTCCGCAGCGAGATCGACGCGCTGCTGCGCCGCGACCTGCCAGGCGAGATCCACGGATACCCGATCAACATGGCGTGTGGTGAGGAAGCGCGGGTGACGATGGGACAAGATACGGGCCACGCCGTGATGATCACCACTGTGCGGCGCTTTGCACAACACGTGCTGGTATGGGACTGTACGAGCCCGCCGAACGCCGTGGACTGGGTTACTTTCCCACAGCAGCACCTTCGGAGCATCCGCAGCGGCGCCCTCTTCCACGACGGGCTGGGGTCACTGACACCGCTCCGCAAGACCCTTGACACCTACCCGCACGACGTGTGGCTCTATCTGATGGCAGCCCAATGGCAGCGCATCTCCGAGGAAGAGCACTTCATGGGGCGCTGTGGCCAGGTAGGCGATGACCTCGGATCGCGGCTGATCGCAGGCCGGTTGGTTCACGACATCGTGGGGCTGTGCTTCCTGATGGAGCGGCAGTACGCACCCTACATCAAATGGTTTGGGTCCGCATTTGCGGCGTTGGCGTCTGCCGAGGTCCTCCAGCCAAACCTGATCGAAGTCCTGCGAGCCGAGACGTGGCCGGCAAGAGAGCGGCACCTGTCCGCCGCCTATGAACGGCTCGCGGTCCAACACAACGCACTGAGCATAACACCCCCTCTGCCCACTGAAGTGACGCCCTTCCATGATCGCCCCTTTCAGGTCATCCAGGCCGGGCGATTCGTCGACGCTCTTCGGGCCCTGATCACCGATCCTGACGTCCTCGCCTTGCCGCCCCACCTCGGTGGTCTGGACCAGTGGACTGACTCAACCGAGGTGGTCAACAGCCTGAGACGGCTGGATCGCTTCACCTTTGCATACCGATGAAGGCGGCGGCGCTGCGCACGACGTGGTCCAGACACACATCTGGCACTGACTCCTGCTAGCCAGGGAGCGCACGCTCTCCGAAAACCTGTAGGAAACCACAGTTGTCGCCGGTGCGGGAAATGGTCATAATACCCATCGCTATGAACAGAAGCAACGAGACCACACGGGGCACAATGACACGACGCCAATTCCTCAGGTTGGCGGCCTTGGCGGCGGCCGGAATGGGCGCCCTCTACCCGACGTTTATCGAGCGCAACCTCATCGTCACCAACAGATACAGGATCAGCGTACCCTACCTGCCGGAACCATTCGCCGGGTTGCGCGTCATCCAGCTCACAGACCTGCACCACGGGCCCCTGATGCCCATCCAGACCATCGAGAAGGTGGTCACCAGGGCGAACAGGCTCGCAGGCGATCTCATCGTTTGCACAGGCGACTACGTTCGCGGGCGCGACACCACAGAGCAGATCAACACCGTCTGGCCTGTGATCTCACGTCTCACTGCACCGATGGGCGTCTTCTCTGTTTTGGGTAACCACGACCACTGGGCCGACACGGAGCGGTCAATTCACATGCTGCAAGCAAGTGGCCAGGATCTGCGTCATCGCACCATTGCCCTGGAGCGCCACGGACAGCAGCTCTGGCTCGCCGGGACCGGCGACCCCTGGGAGGACCACCGCGTTCTCGACCTGCTCCTGAGCAACATCCCTGACGAAGCGTGCCGTATCGTGTTGGCGCACAATCCTGACACAGCGGATACCGACTACACATCGCGGATCGATCTGATGCTCTCCGGTCACACGCACGGTGGCCAGGTCAATCTGCCTTTCGTCGGTGCACCCGTCGTGCCGGTCAGGAACAAGACCTATACCAGCGGATTGAAGCTCAGTCCCCGTGGCACACAGGTCTTCATCTCCAAGGGTATTGGATGGGCGGTCGTTCCGGTGCGCTTCAATTGCTACCCGGAAATCGCCGTATTGGAGCTTGTCCAGGGCTGAGAACCCGAGCCCACAGTCGCCCTCCCCCGACCTCGCTTCTCTGCTATAGTACCGGCCATGAGTAAGCCGCGCTATCTGATGGCTGCCGTAGGGCTCTTCGTGCTGGGCATCGCGCTGCTCTCCCTACCCTCGATCATCCGCCGGCTTCCTGGACGCTATGCCAGCCGCCTGCCTGAGCCGCTTCTGGTGTTGAGACATTCAGATCATCCCATCTCACTGCCGACTCCCATCGCCACCGAGACCACGAGTCCAGCCGCCGGCCAGACATCACCCGCCACACCATCCCCCCTCCCCTCACCCAGCGCAGAGCCGGCTGACACACCAACGCCCGAACCCCCGGAAGCCACACAGCCGCCCACTGCGCTGCCGCAGCCAACAAGTACGCTCCCGCCTGCCGTGCTCCTTGAGGGGCTCCGCCACGAACGTCAGGGATGGAACAACTGTGGACCCACCACGCTGGCGATGGCGCTCTCCTACTGGGGCTTCGACCACAGTCAGGTCGACATCGCACCGATCGTGAAACCCGACCCCGAGGACAAACACGTCGGCATCCATCAGATGGCCGACTACGCCACCGGATTGGGACTCAACGCGATCATCCGGTCCGGAGGCACGCTCGCCGGGCTCAAAGCGCTGTTGGCTGCCGGCTATCCGGTCCTCATCGAGAGTTGGTATGTGCGCGATGCCCAAGACCAACTGGGGCACTACCGCCTCGTCGTGGGCTACAATGACGCGACGCAGCACTTCGATCTGTTTGACTCGCTCTACGACCCACCGACCACGATGGCCTATCAGGAGCTCTACGAGCTCTGGCGCGTCTTCAACTGGACATATATGGTCATCGCCCCACCTGAGCTCTACGAGGAGGTCGCGGCGCTCATCGGACCGGACATGCAGGACGCAGCGATGTATGAGCGCGCCTTGGCGCAGGCCCATGACGAAGCAGCCCGGCAACCCGAGTCCTGCGCGGCGTATGCGGACTGCAGCGACTGGGTCACTATGTCGTGGTTCACCATTGGCTCCAACCTGACAGCGCTGGGGCGCCACGCAGAGGCAGTCGAGGCCTATGATCAGGCACGCCGGCTGGGCCTGCACTACAGAATGCTCTGGTACCAGTTTGGTCCCTACGAGAGCTACTACGCGGTCGGGCGGCACGATGATGTCATTGCATTGGCAAGCGCCACACTGGCCACAGCCGGCAACCTGGAGGAATCCTATCTCTGGCGCGGCAGATCTCGTCTGGCCCTCGGCGACACGGCCGGTGCCGAATCCGATTTCAGAGCAGCCCTGACCTATCACGAGGGCTGGCAGCCGGCGCTCACCGCCCTCGAAGAGCTGGAGCAGTAGGCCTGTCACAGCCACCTCAACGAGCTGCCGAGCAAGTGATCGCCCGGTGTGTTATCGTCAGGAAGTCGTCAGCGTGGCCCATTGACCCGGTTTCGCGTTTCTGCTAGCATACTGGGCGTTATGGACAGAGAACACGTAGG
>CAZEXX010000274.1:3825-5581 GCA_964516885.1 uncultured Anaerolineales bacterium
GCGGCCGCAGAACCGATCGCGACGGCCACCGCCGCGCCGATTGAGACGATCGCCTATGAGCCACCAACGCGTCAGGGCATCACCCGAGAAGCTTACCCGCTCACAGTCATCCCGGAACGGGTCCGTCTCGACGTCATCGCGTACACCGTACAAGAGGGGGATAACATCTTCCTCATCGCTGAGGTCTTTGGTCTCTCTCCCCACACCATCGTCTGGTCAAACATGGAAATCCTGCAGGGCGCGCCTTGGCTGCTCCAGCCCGGTCTGCCTCTGTACATTCCACCGACCGATGGCGCGTACCACACCGTCAAAGCCGGAGAGTCCACGAGCGATATCGCGGCTGCCTATGGGGTCGACACGACCGCGTTGTACAACACCTGGAACCCTATCCAACCAGGCGAGCCACTGGCCGAAGGCACGTTGCTGGTGATCCCCAGCGGCATTGGGCCCGACTTCGATTGGGAGCCGCCCCCACCGCCTACTGCGGTGCCGGCGCCGGTGCGGCCCAATGATGGCATTGCAGCAGCAGCGGTTCAGGCGCCGGTTGCGCCTGCGGCCTCAGCCGCAGCCAGCGGTTGGTTCATCCTGCCGACAGGATCCTACGGCGTATCGGGCTATGTCTTCGGCGACTACCGCAACCCCACACACATCGGCCTCGACTACCGGTGCCGGTTGGGTGATCCCATCTACGCCGCTGACGGCGGCACGGTGGTCTTCGCCGGCTGGGGTGGTGGCTACGGCAATCTGGTGCGCGTTGACCACGGCAACGGCTTCGTGACCTACTACGCCCATTTCAGCAGTTT
The DNA here is from genome assembly GCA_964516885.1 of uncultured Anaerolineales bacterium. GTDB lineage: Bacteria > Chloroflexota > Anaerolineae > B4-G1 > SLSP01 > PWVB01. The sequence continues at coordinate 4,629 of CAZEXX010000274.1, forward strand.
TGCCGCCGTGACTGGGCAGGCCGTGGCGCAGGGTCAAGTTGTCGGCTACTGCGGCACCACAGGTGCATCGAGCGGTCCACACCTGCACTACGAGATCCGCCTCAACGGTGTCCCGCAGAACCCGGCCCTGTACGAGCCGTAGCACAAGAACGGTACGCGCCCCACGGCAGCGTGATCGTCCAGATGCGACGCCGCGCAGACGCCGGCCCCGGTGCGCCTCCGTCGCCTGCAGCAGATCGAAGACACCCTCCTCCACCATCACGTCGTGCGTATAGGTAACCTCACCCCATCCCCCCGGCCCCCTTCCCCTCTCCACCAGGCTGGAGAGGAGAAGGGGGAGCCACACGATCAAACCATACCCCTATCTCAGCGAGCACTGAGTCAATGTCACGCAGCACTTGTTCATTGCGGAAGCGCAGTACCTTCAGCCCCAGACTCTCCAGAAACTCCTGTCGCACCGCGTCATGCTCTTGAGAGAAGTCGTGCACCGGGCCATCGACCTCAATGACAACCCCCACCTGAGCAGCATAGAAGTCAACGATGAAGCGCTCGATGGCATATTGCCGACGCACCTTGACACCTCGCAGCCGGCGACCGCGCAAGCGCTGCCACAATGCAGACTCAGCCTCCGTCGGCTCACGCCGCATCTGGCGTGCAATGGGCTTCAGTCTCTGCCATAGCTCCGGCGACGCTCGTCCCATACCAGGCTCTCGCTCACTCCACATAGCATCTCCCTTCCGCTTCCCCCTCTCCAAGTATTGGAGAGGGGGCCAGGGGGTGAGGTGCCTTCAGCCCCGCCCGCCGCACCTTGACATCCCGTAAGCGCTGCCACACTGCAGCCGCAGCCTCTGCCATAGCTGCGGCGACGTCCGTCGCGTGCCGGCCTCACGCTCACTCGACATAGCATCTCCCTTCCGCTTCCCCCTCTCCAAGTATTGGAGAGGGGGCCAGGG
>CAZEXX010000275.1:0-5567 GCA_964516885.1 uncultured Anaerolineales bacterium
AAAGATCTCGGGCCTAAAGGCTTTCATGATGCCGTAGTGTGGCAGCCGCTGTCGCAGTGTGGCAGCCGCTGTCGTAGCGTGGCAGCCCAGGCTTTAGGGCCTTCCGCCGCATAACCGTCTTTGCCAGCTCTTCGTGCATCCTCCGACATCGGTCCAGCCAGAGCTCCTCGTACGCCGGCGGCGACACCACCTGACCCTCCAGATCCGTAATGGTTCTGATGCCGTCTGCCCGACACCATTCCACGCAGATACGGTAGGCGTCCCAATCCAACTCGTCCGCATCCCAAACGACCGGGATGGCGCGCAGTCCGGTACGAAACGCTTAAAAGGCCCGGGTGTGGCCGTCGGTAGCGACAATGATGCCATCCAACCGCACCACCGGGATCGGGGACAGTTTCTCGATACGCCGGGGCCACCACCAGGCCTGGACTTGGGCCAACTTGGCACTGCTGATAAAGAGCTGGCTGGGCTGGACCAGGGTCAGCGGCAGCAAGAGAACCCTAGACAGTGGGGACCTCCGGCGCAGGCCGCACCGGCATGGGGAACGCCAAAGCAACCTCGCCCGCGCGACGGAGCAACCCCACCCCAGAGATCGCGATCTGGAGCAGCTGCTGGACCAGCAGCGTGAGGTGCCACGACGACATAGGAATCCATCCGGACAGCGCGCGCTGAACCAGGAAGAGTAGCACCCGCAGCAAGAGCGTGCCCAGAATCAGGGCTATGAGCGGCCCGAACCGACGTGCGACAACGCGTCCTGCGGCGCCGAATGCACGCCACACGTTGCGATCCTTCCCGACCACGGCAGCAGCACGGGCGAGTTCGGCAGCAACGCTGATGCCAACTGCGGCCACCACGCCCACGCCACAAACCCCCGCCACCAACGACGGCCACAATGACAGCGCTTGCATCAGAGCCACGGAGCCAGCGGCGATCCCGACGACGGCGCCCGTAGCAAGGACCGCCAATATCGAGATCAGCAGGAAACTGGGGAACCAGTCAACGCATGCACGCAGAAACGCACGCGCAGTGGGACGCTTGGGCTGCACATAGGTGATCAGTACGCCGCCCTCCAGGAGTAGCCAGAGCATCCGCATACCGATCCAGACAAGGGGGAGGAGAGCCACACCGGCCAACAACAGAGGGCCGCCCTCCATCTCGGTGGAGAGACTCATCAGAGCATCGACAAGGAAATCGAGTGACTGCGTCTCTAGCGCCTCGGTCACCAAAGGCTGCGACAACCAGGATCGCAGAGGAATCAAGAGCGTCAGAGCCACCAGTAACGCGGGGATCAAGGCCCCCACATAGCGGATCACCCAAGGCCCGGGACGGCGATACACACACGAGGCAGCTTCCCAGTACGTTGGCCGCGTCTTCATCGTTGCCAGCCTCCGGCGAAGAGCGACTGCAGGGCTTGGGTGACACGCACCAAAGCCCCTACCCAGCGCGCTGAGAAGCGCGTCTCCCAATCTGTGCCCTCCTGCACCACGTTGTTGGCCAGGTTCAGATCGAGCAGCATGACCCGCTCCGGATCGACCTCCACGCCGACCCAATCGTCGGCAGCCATCTTGAGTGCACCGTCACACGGCCAATCGACCGTTTCCACGCCGGATGCTGTGGTGATCTTGACCGTGACAGGCAGGCAAAGGTCGCCCTGCCGAATCGCAGCATCGCCACCTATATCGGGGGCCACCGCCTGGGCATCCAACGTCGCACCGCTGTTCACCACCTCATCGAAGAACCACGCAGCCGTCTCTGCTCCCAGCGTCTCGGCCATCACCTCCCGCACATCGTCAGCGGACGGGTGCCTGAACGCGTAGCGGTCCACATAGGTACCCAGGAAGTCCAGCATCGCCGGCTCTCCCACATACCGCTCCAATGTCGAGAAGGCGACGACCGGTTTGGCATAGGTCGCGATGGCATACTCCATGCCGAACTCCCAGGCATGCCCCGCCATCGGCGTATCCGGCATGATCGCATAGGACATCCGTTGCATAGCAAGGTAGGATAGCGTCCAGCCCCCACAGGCAACGACGTCCCCGCCGTCCAGCTCACGCATCGCCCGCACCGCGGCGTAGTCGGTGAAGCCCTCATCCAACCACGGTTCCTCCGCCTCGTTGGTCGCGACCATCGACTGGAACCACTGATGCCCCAGCTCGTGGACCGTCTCGACCTCGAGCATTCGCACGCAGCGCGGCAGCCCCGCTGGTACAGTTGCCCCAACGGTGAAGAGCGTAGGGTACTCCATTCCGCCGGCGCCGCCCGCATCCGGGGGGACAACGATTACGGTCAGCGCATCATACAGCCCTCGGCCGTACGCACCGTACCATTGTTCGTAGAGCTCAAGCCCCTGAAGCGCAGCCGCCATCACCCGTTTGGCTTCAGACCGCTGCCCGGGTAGATAGAAGACGGTGACCTCGACGCCGCCGGCCGGCTCGGTCAAGGTACGGAACCGGGGTGAGGCGCTCCAGGCGAAATCGATCACGTGATCGGCGTGGAACGTGTGCGTCTCCGTACCGTCGTCGTTGGCGATGAGCTCCTCAACCGGCACGCCCGTCGCACCGACGCGCCACCCTTCAGGCAGCGTCAGGGCCACGTCATACGAACCAAAGTCAGCGTAGAACTCACTGTTAGCGTGGAAGGGATAGGCATTCCACGCCCCCTCCTCCCAGACGCCGAACTTGGGGAACCATTGCCCAGCCATCACGAAGTCCCCGCCGCCCTCCGCGGGCGCGCCCGCGGAGGGCGCACCCGCCCACCCCGTGCGGGCGAAGACGCGCGGCAGTTGCGCCTGGAACGCGATCTCCACGCGCACACTGTCGCCGGGCTGCACCGGCTCGGGCAGATCGACGCGGGCCAACGTCGCATCATCATCAATGGGGGCCCAATCCAACACGGTCCCGTCCTCCAGCAGGACCTCGTCGATCCGGCTCCATCCAGGATACGCCGGGCTGTACGCGTACCCACGGTGGACAGGACCGGCCTCCTGCATCCAGAGTGTGTCCGGGCTGCTGAAGGCATTCAGATAGAGATGCATCACTAGATCGGGAATTGCGGTATCGGTAAGGTTTGTGTAGGTTGCCGTTTCGCGAGCCGTGATCAGGTGGTCTGAAGGCTCGTATACAACCTCAATCTCATAGGAAGCCACGTCGGGCGGCGCCTCGGCAGTCGCAGCAGGCGTAGCCATCAACAAGCCCCCTGCAGCTACAACCAGAGATAGGAAGATACGTCTGATCCTGATGCGCATCAGGCAACACTCCTCTCTAGCAGAAAGGCGGCGGTTTCATTCGCCGCCGCCCCTGGGAGCTAACTCAATGCAACCGCGTGGCGGCGCCAGATCAGCTTGAATCGTAGCCGTGGGGATGAGACTGATGCCAGGCCCATGCACTGGCGACGATGTCATGGAGATCCGGGATCTTGGGCTCCCAGCCCAGCACATTGCGTGCACGCGAGGCATCGGCAACCAACGTTGGACCATCCCCCGGTCGCCGTGGTCCAACCACCGCGGGAATATCGTGACCGGTGACCTCACACGCCATCTCGATGACATCCTTGACCGAATAGCCCTCCCCATTGCCCAGGTTGCAGATCAAGGACGGGTGGTCATCCAACGCGCCCAACGCCAGGATGTGCGCCTCGGAGAGATCCAGGACGTGGATGTAATCACGGATACACGTGCCATCGCGCGTAGGGTAATCATCGCCGAAGATGTAGACATGGTCCCGCTGCCCCAACGGCACTTGCAGGACCAAGGGAATAAGATGGGTCTCCGGTGTGTGCGCCTCACCGCGCACCGGCGGCGTCGCGCCGGCTGCGTTGAAGTAGCGCAGCGCACAATAGCGCAGTCCGTGGATCTGATTGTACCAGGCGAGGGTCTCCTCGACCATACGCTTCGAGTGACCGTAGACGCTGACAGGGCCCACCGGATCGTCCTCGGTGATCGGTGTATCCTTGGTGCCGTAAACGCCGGCGGTAGAGGAGAAGACAAACTTCGGCACCCCGTGCGCGGCAGCCGCTTCAATCAGCGTCATACTGCCCATCACGTTATTGCGGAAGAACTTCCCGGGATCCTGCATCGACTCACCGGGCGCGATAAACGCCGCGAAGTGGATAACAGCATCATAGTGATCCCCGCCCAAGACCTCGTCCAGCTTGGGACGATCCAGGATATCGCCCTGGACAAAGGTTGAGCCCGCGGGCACCGACTCTATGTGTCCCTTGATCAAGCTGTCGTAGACGGTGACGTCGTGACCGACCTCAAGAAGTTGGTTTGCGACCACACTGCCGATGTACCCGGCGCCCCCCGCGACGAAAACCTTCATAGCCTCTCCCCACTCATATCCGATGATCGAGAGTGCTGCACGCTATGTGACCGCCCCCACCGTCTCAGTCGCCAACACTTGATCAAGTCTACGCTCAATCCCCCAGTAGCGCAACACCGTGTGCAGACTCTCGGTCAGCGCTGCAGCCTCATAGCTTGCCAGCGCAGCCTCAATGCCGGGGACGGTAGCATAGGTTCCGGCCGTCATCTCGGAGACGATGGCTTCCAGGCGCGACACCGGGACGTGCAACCGCTTAGCGAAAACCTCGGCGGTCTGAATCAGCGATGGATCCTCCAGCTGCTCAGCCAGCCAATCCCGCCACTGTGCCAGCGCCCAATCGGGCGCAAACGGCAACCAGTGATCAGACACCGTCTCCCGCAACAAGCCGGGTATCGCCGCGTTCTCCCCCAGGCCGGCATAGGCTGTCCGATCCAACCAGACCCGCAGGGCGTTGTGATGGACGAAAAAAGACTTACGATCAGGCCATTGCTCGCCATCGCGATAGAACGGCACAAAGATGTCCCAAGCCCAGATCTCATCCCAGGCCAGATGCACAAGGTAGCCGGTGATAAACGCAGCACGCGCCGGAGGCAGCTCCGCAGGATGCGCAAGCTCCTGATACAGACGGATCATCTTGTCCCCGGGGGATCCATCTCTGCCTTCCGAAAGACGGTAGAAGTGCGTCTCCACACGGCCCTGTCCGGTGATGGACTGGACATCGGCCGCCGTCGTCCCAAGCAGAAACGACCCAATTTCCCGATGGAGGAACTCACGCAGCTGTGCGGGCAGATCAGGATGGTTCAGAACGAGATCCGCAGTGATTAAGTGTTCGAATGGCGTTGGCACCAGAACATTCTAGCGGCATCCCCCAATGGGACAAGGGGTCACTGTATGTCTCCCGGACAGAGGAGCGGCGGCGCAGAAAACATCTCGCGCCGCCGCTCCATCACAGACACTTGGCGTTTATCTCGGGAAGCGCCTGAGTACCTCAATCGCCACCGGCAGCCCGACGCGATCTCCCATCTTCAGATCCCCGTGTTCCTTGGGCGCCCGGCGCGGCGTCACCAACACGCTCAGCTTGGTGCCAGACCTACGGAACTGATCGCGGACGAAGGCCTGACCCAGCAAGTAACCATCGGTATCGATGGCACAGCTGGTCACGCGCCCGACCACGCGCCCCCGACCATCCACCACCGGGTCGAGTTGCTGGGGCATCGGCTGGCCCTTCTCCGACACCCGGAATCGCAC
>CAZEXX010000276.1:0-2070 GCA_964516885.1 uncultured Anaerolineales bacterium
TGGAAGAGCGTCTCGACATCCAGCCAAAGCTGGTAGACATCCTCCTGCCAGATGCCGAAGGTGGTTTCACCGACCACCACCTGTGTCGGACCCGGCTCGGGCACTGTCTCGCGATCGGCCGGCGTGGGGCCGGCGTGGGACTGGCGCACACCGTGACCGGCATACGACTCAAGCAGGAACTCGTACTGCGTGCCGGGCACGCCCGACCGCGCCAACGTGATCTCCTTGTGCCGGCGATCCCTGGCACCTGCAGCCGTGCCGTTCACAAAGATAATGCTCTCCCCACCGGGCTCGACAACCAATACAACGCGCTCACCAGCCGCCTCTGCCGGCAGGACAAACTCGCCCTTGAACCAACCATACTCCCACTTCGCGCCCCAAGCTGTCCCGGTGAGCATCGGCACGAAATCCCGGCTCAGCGCCTCCTCGGGCGCCAACTGCGAATCGGTCACAAACCCCGTCATCTCGACTGCGCCCAGGGGACGGTAGAAATGGCGCGGCAGCTCGTCTCGCCAGCGACCAAAACGATCCAACCACTCCGTTGTCATTGTCATCAGACAGCCTCCCAATCTAGGGTAGAATCAACGTCTTCAGCGAACCTTGCGTGTCCAGGGCCGCGGATTCGCGAGCAAATACACTGTCGATCTCATCCAATGAATAGCGAACCGAATTCTCGAGGATGATATCCAGGTTAAAGACACCGCGCTGCACGGCCCGATATGCTTCTCGCATGTTCTCGACAGACTGCAGCTTGGTGTAGTGCACACCGTTGAGGTTTCGAATCTCGAGGCCATCCTCGTGGAACCGGTGGAAGCAGAACTCAGGCACCGGGGCATAGCTGTCGCCATAGAGCGCGACAATCCCGTTGTGTCGCACCATAGCCACCGCTTGCTTGATGCCAACACCGGTGCCGCCCACCGCCTCGACCGCGACATCAACGCCCTCACCCTTGGTGATCTCGTCGACCGCAGCCACGGGATCGGTCTTCGTCGCATCGATCACAATATCGGCGCCCAGCGCGTTGGCGATCGCCAATTTGGCCGGCACCACATCCACCGCAATCACCAGCGACGCACCGGACTTGATCGCGCCCTGCAGCATGATGTTGCCGGCAAAGCCTAGACCGTTGACCGCGACGGTGTCCCCCAGCTTGACACCCATATGGATTGCGGCCCACGCGGCGCACCCCAGCGGCTCATAAAGACACCCAACTTCAAAGGAAACCCCGTCCGGGATCGGTTGGACGTGCTGGATGTTCGTGACCCAGGCGTCGGTGTACGTGGGGTAAATCAGGCTTCCAACACGGTCGCCGATGCTCACCTGCCCGCCACCTACGTACATCTCCACACCTGCCCCCATCGCGACGATAGTTCCCCCACCCTCGTGGCCCAGCGGCCCCATCGGGTAGGCATGCTTCGGTCTACCATCGAGCCGCCCGGCCCCCAACTGCACCTCGTGGCCGCCCTTGGCCTCATCCTCCGCGCGCACACTGATACCGCGATAGTAGTAGCGCTCCGAACCGCAGACGGACGCCTGATGGACCTTGATCAACACATCGTTAGGCCCCAGATCCGGAAGCACCATCGTATCAAGTGTGATCTTTCCCGGTTCGATATAGACGACACGTGTTTCGACCATTCCTGCTGGACCTCCCCGCGGGTGCGCTTGGCGTGGGCCGCCAAGGCTACTAGAATTGTGGAACCAAATCAACTCGGCAGACTGACACATCGGAAACGAGAATATTGTACCACGGCTTCCCCTCAATGCCCCAGAGCGCTTCCGCATATCCGGGTCATCGCCATTCCAGAAGTCGTCCCTTGACAAAACGTCAACTTCTGGTCTAATAGTGATTGACATTGACGTCGTACGAACTCGTCGGTGTTGAGGTGACAGCGTCACCGAACAAGTACCTTGAACATATCAAGCAGTTTGCCGCCTAATGCATCTGCAACGGGGAACCCGTAACTGGGGCGAATCCGTGAGAACTGGGCAACCAGGTCTCTCCGGAGGGGTTATCTTCTTTGACCCTAGCCCGACAGCTAACCTCGTAGGCGTGAAGGAAGGACACCC
>CAZEXX010000276.1:2170-5561 GCA_964516885.1 uncultured Anaerolineales bacterium
ATGGAAACCGACCTTCAATATGTAGCTACGGTCGTTGCTGAAGAGAAGATCCGCGGCAGCCGACGCGAGCAGATCAAACTGACACGCAGCATCAGGGTGTCCGACATCATCAACACCCTTGCGAAGCTGTTCCGCTAGAAGACAACCGGCAATAGTGCCGGAATGTAGTTGTGTCAGTCGCCGCCCTCGAATCTCAATCTTTCGAGGGCAGCTAACGTTCTGGGAGCTTGGCTGCGACCATCGCGGGCCGGCCTACAACACCCAACCCGCCTGTATTGCCGCGATGTCGGCCAATGCCTGCTCCGATAGCCCACTGCCGTCCGAAGCAGCGACGTTCTCCTCCACCTGCGCCCACGTCCGAGCTCCCGGGATGATCGCCGAAATCGTCTTGGCAGCCAGGCTAAACTTGAGCGCCATCCTGGTCATCCCCCCATCAACAGATGCCGCAATAGGCCGCAGCATCTCAGCGCGACGGATATTCTCCTGTACTCGATCGCCATCCAGTAGCGCGCGGTGCCCGGGTTCGACCTCCTCACCCGGACGGAATTTCCCCGTCAGCACGCCCCTGGCCAGCGGCATCCGGCACAGCAGGCCCACACCCTTGGCCTCAGCCATCGCGAAAAGGCCGTTCTCCGGTTCCGTGTGGAAGATACTGTAGGTGATCTGCAGCACGTCCACAAGATCCTGCGCCATCAGCCACAGCGCATCGGCCTCATTGCTTACCGCCACCGCAGAGAAACGGATCTTGCCCTGTTCCCGGAGCTTCCGCATTCCCTCGGCCCAATCATAGCGCTCCAAGGCCTCGCGCCGGGGGCTGTGCAGTTGATATATATCGATGACATCGCGCTGGAGATGCCGCAGGCTCCCCTCAACCGTCTCTATCATGCGGGCTGGGGAGTACTCCTGCTCGCCGCTCTCGCGAATGCGGCACATCTTGGTCGCGATCATCACATCATCGCGGTTGCCCAGAGCCTTTCCCAACACCTCTTCACTGCGTCCCCAGCCGTAGGCCTCGGCCGTATCGAAGACCGTCACGCCCAGATCAGCAGCCCGCAGCACCAGCTTGGTCCAGAAGTCATCGGACTCGTAGGACTGACCCAGCCGGTTGCAGCCCATCCCGACCTCTGATACCACCGCACCGGTATTCCCTAGTTCACGGTAAAGCACGCACTTGTCTCCTTATCTATGTTACGCGTCAGAGGCAGCCAGTATCACGCGAGCAGCCCGGACGACCTCATCGTACAATGATTCCAAGGGCGGATTGACGCCCCGCAGACCGGCGACAACCAACTCGGACCAATCAACATACGCCACAATCCGCGACTTTGGCCAGTCTGCCGGAGTCTCATTGGTCAGGTCAACGACGTTGTGAATCTTGTCCGCTAGTTTGATGATCTTGGCCCGAGGCGACGTATGAGCTGCATGATCGATCTGGCGCTGTTTGCGCACCGCTTTGGGCAGCGACTTATCATCGGTCACCTCCTGCACCACGCCCAAGACCTCAGGGCCAAAGTGCAACTCGATCTCCGCAGGTGTCGTCTCCGTATCCTCCAGTGTATCGTGGAGCAGAGCCGCCACCAGCGTGGTCACATCGCGCACGCCCCCTACAGACCAGAGCATCTCGGTCACACGCACCGGATGGTTGATGTAGGGAAGATGGCGATGACCCTTGCGACGCTGATCCTGGTGCTTGACCGCTGCAAACGCCACAGCGTCCAGAAGGGCACCCAGATTCTGCTCGGAGAAGACAATATCGCAAGGCTTCACATTTCCCCCTCAGTCTCGCCGTGACTGTACAAGGTCGCGCATCGCCGCATCAACACGGGACCAGATGCGCTCATCATCACGATACATGCCCAATGCTTCCAGAGCGTCTTTTCCGGACTGCCCCCCTGAACCCAAGAGCGACACGAGGAACTCCAGCGCACGCTCGTGTCTAAGCAACGCGATCGATAGGAGCAGCGTCTTCTTCAGATCAGCCTCAAGCGCATCCTCCCAGGCGGTCTCCAGGAAAGGGAACGCCTGCACAAGGTGTGACTCCCCCAACGCGACCGCGGCCGCACCCTGCACAGCGGGATCGTCGCGATGCAGAAAGCCGGCAACGAAGGACAACGAGGTCTCGGGCGCAAGCTGCAGGAGCGCGCTCAAGCACTCGCTCAACACCTGAGGGTTCTCATCGCCCACCAGGGTCTTGAAGCGCAGCAAAGGCTCCCCCTCATTCACCATTCCGGTATAGGCGATGGCTCGTGCCGCAGAGATACGCGCGTCAGGCTCCGGGTCGGCCAGCAGCTGAGCCAGTTCCAGAAGGACATTATCGTAGTTGATGCGCACCAGGCCCAGCGCGCAGATTCCACGCAGCTTGGCAGCCGTGTCCTCCCGTCCGCCCCAGACCGGTTCCATCTGAACGTGGCCGATCCCGGTCAAGAAGAGATCAGGTTGGTGCGCTTCCATCCGATAGAGCGCTTCAGCCAGCGCGGTCTTGGCAATGCAGGCCGGGTCAGTCTTCTGAGGATTGATCATGAGCCGTCCGAACGCCTGAACCATGTTCGGTTCCAGCGCACGCAGTTGATAATCGCCCGCGATCTCCGCCGCCCGGCCGGCAACCATATTCGTCTTCATCGTCAACGCCTTCTTCACAAGCGCCAGGCTCTGCGCCGAAGTTGGGTCGGTCCGCAGGTCATTCAGCGCAGCCAGTCGATCTTCCAGACGTCGTGATTTGCCCATAGCCTTGTCCAGGTGTTGCTCAGCAGATGGTGGTTTCAGGCAGTGAGTCGCCCGCGGTGGGCGCGGGCGACTCATCGCGTGCGATCCTAGAGCAAGTTCAGCGGTTCGTCCTTAAGCTTGGCCAGCGCAAATCTGGCCTTTCGCCCGACGTTAATGCCGTACGGACAACTCACGCCATTGGCCTCAGCCTGCAGCGCCTGGTCGTCCCATCCAGCCTCGGCATAGCGTTGCCGCGCGATGTCGGTGAGATCAAACCAGTGGGCCAGCCGCAGGCGCAGGGCATAGTTCGCCGGATCGTGCGGCAGATAGTCGATCATCTGCCGGTCCACGTGTCCTTCCAGCCTGAACAGATCCATCAGCGCCTGGGAACACCCACCGCACTGCCGGCATACGTAGGCTCCCAGCTCCGGCGCATCCCGCAGTATCGCTGCGCGTTCAGCCTCATCCGCCGGCCCCTTGGCCAGAGCTGCAGCGGCTTCATAGACGTGATCCACAGTATTCATGCCGCAGATCAGAACCTCCGAACCCGATCCCAGCGCATAGCGGAGTGCCGGTTCAGGCGAGCGATAGAGGAAACCATCGGCCAACGGCTTCATCGCCGTGATGCCGATACCCTTCTCGCGCGCCAGCGGGTAAACCTGCTGCTGGATCTCGGGGATCCACTGCT
>CAZEXX010000277.1:0-5554 GCA_964516885.1 uncultured Anaerolineales bacterium
TGCCGGCACGGTTGATGTCACGGTGGGCCAGGTCTGTATAAGTGTTGAAGACTCTCACCAGCATTTGATCGGCTTTGTCATCGTCGTTGCCATAGACCGGGCACTCACGCCGCACCCTCTGGCGCAGACGCTCATTGCCTTCCCAATTCGCCCGCAGAATCTCAAGGAAACAGCGCAGTGACAGATGCTTCTCTTCGTACACGATTTTCTTGATAGCCAACAGGCTGTTCGCCACGTCAGCCATGCCGCCTGCGTGGGGGGCCATGATGGTGTAGAGAGGGCCTCGGTCGTTGTAGCCGCGCCCTTGTTCGATACACCCTGTGACGAGCATTGAGATGCAGGTTGCCGGCGGGCCATCAACGCGGAAGCTGTCGATCTCCCGCTGGATGCCGTCCAGGTGTTCCTCAAGATCGGCGGAAAACCGCGCATACAGGTCATCGAAGCTTGCATCGCTGGGGGCGGGGTCTTCAGCGTGATTGAGACCCAAGGTTTCCTGGAGGACGTATAGGAGGTCGAAGGGCCGGTAGAGGAATGAGGTCTTGCCTGGGATGATAACCTCCCAGCACCCATCATTGGCGAATTCCCGGGCATCTGCCAGCGGGATGCCGATACCGGTAAGCGCCGGGATAATCACATCGTCGTTGTAGATCGAGACGATGCCCCCGCTCATGCGCTGAACCTCGGCAATGCGCCGCCATAGATTGTCAGGCGTCTTGTTGCTAACTCTGACGGCCACGGGATAGTCGCTGATATGGAGTTCCTCCACGATATCGAGCACCAGGTAGGTCACCGCATTGGTTACGTCAGCGCCTTCAGCATCGATGCCGCTGAGCACGATATTTTGGTAGTGCTGCGCGTCACCCGTGTCCCATTCACGCGATCCGATCCACTCAGTACCCTTGATCCAGATGTGCGCCAAGATCTCGCGTGCCGCGTCGATCGTGGTGCGCCCATCAGCCAGGTCACGCTCCAAAAAGGGCCCCAGCATCTGATCGATCCGCCCGATGCCGGGCCAGTTGCCGACAAGTCTCTGGAAGGCGAATGCGAACCACAGAGCTTGCGCGGCCTCCTCGAAGGTCTGAGGCGGGCACTCGGGCACGTTCCGAAGGCGCCCAAGGACCTGCTCATAGTGTAGGCGCCGCGATCCTGAACTACCGGCGATGCGGATCTCCAACTCGGTGACATAGCGTCCATGCCAGATTCCGGCGGCATCGAGGCATACCAACATACCCTTGAGCAGGTCTTCTGCCTTGGGGGTGAGTTCCGCCGTAGCCAGCCGTGCCGAAATCTTCTCGCGAAGGCCCCTGTAGCCGAACTTAAGAACGTCATCGAATCCTGGCGTCAGGTGGCTGGTGCTTTGGCTACCGTGGATGGGCGTCATATGCATGGCTGCTTCGCGGAGGGTTGCAGCTCCGACGATCAACTCCTCATCCAGAATCCGCAGCGGTGCGTTTTCTGCGATAAGCCGGACAGCCAAAGCATAGCGTATTTCGTCTGAGATAGATGCTTTGGGTAGGCGCTCCCGCAAGGCTGGATCTGCCTCGACCATAGCACGGCCAAACTCGCCACTCAAACCGCGGCGCGCCAGAGCGCGTGTCTGTGCCGAGAGCCGGCTGGGTTCCTCAAAGCCAGAGGCGCTATTGAGATCGATGTTGTCCATTGTGGCGTTCTCCTGGGCCAATGTTTTCCTCGATGCTGTTACTACACCGAGCGATTGTCAGTATGGGTAGGTATTATAGGGACATATTCCGGTGTCGCCAGTCTCACACGCACGTGGGCGCATCTTCCCAATCTGGCAGCGACACCTCGATTATGCTACCAGGCTCTCAGATTGTACTGCACCTCCTACCAAATGCCCTTGCATACGTTGACATCGCAATGCGACGGGTATAATATGTTCAGTTAATAAGCGCCGCCTCTGCATGACACCACCGGTTGGGGAGGACACTATGATTGAGGTCACTCTGGAGACAATACAGGTCAGCCTGGTCTCATCACACCGCATCGTTGTCCTGAAAGAAGCTGAGACGGATCGTTGTCTGCCGATCTGGATCGGACCCTGTGAGGCCGAGGCCATCAAAGTCGGCGTCAAAGGGGTTGAGGTGCGGCGGCCTCTGACACACGATGTCATTGTCAACGTGATCGATGCATTGAGGGCCGTGCTGCTCCATATCCTCATCAGCGATCTGGCGCACAATACGTTCTACGCCACGTTGGTGCTGTCCACACAGGAAGGCGAGGTGCGTGTGGACGCGCGCCCGAGCGATGCTGTGGCAACGGCGGTGCGTCTGGGCGTGCCCATCTATGTGGCCGAGTCTGTGATGGATGAGGCTGGGGTGATTCCCGAACAGAATATCCTGGACCAAGCCTCTGCCGATTCGGAGAACTTGGGCGTGTTCCGCGATTTCCTCAGCTCATTGGATATGGGGGAGGCGCAGGACAACTGATCGTCGCGAGGGATGACGGGACGTGTGGTGGCGTTGGGTGTATAGGTTGAGGACGGAAGCGAGATAGCATAGAGAGATGAGCGTACCGGATAAGACAGTCCCAAGCAATGTAGAAGCTGAGGAAGCGGTACTTGGCGCGTTCTTGATCGACCCCGAGGCGATCTACAAGGTGCTGGCGTTCCTCAAAGCCGACGATTTTTACCTTCAGAAGCATCGCTGGATCTACGAAGCCGTGATCCGGGTCCATGAGCGGCGGGAGCCCGTGGACTTCATCACGTTGACCACGGAGCTGGATCAGCTGGATCACCTGGAGGCCGTGGGCGGTGGCGCCTACATCTCTCAGCTAATCAGTGCTGTCCCCTCGGCCATCAGCGTTGAGTCGTACGGACGGCTGGTGGAGCAGACGTCCGTGCGTCGACGTCTGTTGGGGGCAGCCGGCGATATTGCGCGGTTCGCCTATAATGAGAAGCTGCCCGTCGACCAAGTGGTCGATCATGCCGAGAAGGCGCTCTTCGGCGTCTCTCAGAAGCGATCGACCCGGGATCTCCAGCCCATTCAGGAGATCGTGCCCCGCTACTACGATCACATCGAGTACCTCTACGAGCACCGTGGGGAGCTGATGGGGGTGCCCTCCGGGTTCCGCGATCTCGACCGCATCCTGGGTGGCTTTCAACGCTCCGATCTCCTGATCCTGGCTGCGCGGCCCGGTGTGGGCAAGACGTCGCTGATGCTGACCTTCGCATTGCGGGCGGCCGAGAAGCGCAAGGTGGTGGCGCTATTCAGCTTGGAGATGTCCGCCGAGCAGCTGGTGCAGCGTCTTGTGGCGCAGGTTAGCGGCATTGATGCACAGCGACTGCGGCTGGGTCAGCTCAAGGACGAGGAGTGGCCGGCATTTGCGGAGGCGATCGGCCACCTGTCCGAGCTGCCCATCTATATCGACGACACGCCCTCGATCACGGTCTTGCAGCTGCGGACAAAGTGCCGGCGTCTGGCCTCGGAGCGTGGGCTGGATATGATCTTTCTGGACTACCTGCAGCTGATGGATTCTGATTTCCGATCGGAGAACCGCGTTCAGGAGGTCTCGTACATCTCCCGTTCCTTGAAAGGATTGGCCCGGGAGATCGATGTGCCGCTGATGACAGCGTCACAGCTATCGCGGGCCGTGGAGCAGCGGCAGGACAAGCACCCGGTGCTCTCTGATCTTCGCGCCTCCGGCTCATTGGAGCAGGATGCCGACATCGTGATGTTTATCTATCGCGATGAGCTGTACAATGAGGACACGGAGAGCCCCAACATCGCTGACCTGATGATTGCGAAGCATCGCAGCGGCCCGACAGGGACGGTGCAGCTCTATTTCCGCAAGCGTTTGGCCCAGTTCACCGACGTGTATGCCCAGATTGCGCCCGAGGATTACGGGGTGGTGGCTCCGCCTGTGGGGATGCTATGATGCGCGACAAAGGGTACCGCTTCCCGGGGTTTCCCGAGGGCACGGTGCCGAAGGTTGCCTTGCCCGAGCTGGTCTTTGCCGACCTGGTGCCCCACATCGATGACCTCGATCTCTTGAAAGTTGTGCTGGTGGTCTTCTGGCGACTGGCCAAGATGCGAGCCGAGGGAGCGCCGTGGGTCACCGACCGTGAGCTGCTCGGGGATGCTGCGATGCGCGAGGCGTTGGCCGGTACCGAGGCCGCAGGCCGCGCCGAGACTCGGCTCACTGCTGCGCTGCGAGCCGCTGTCGAGCATGAGATCCTGCTGGCAGCGGACTGGCGGCGCGCGGATGGCATCACAGAGGTCCGGTATTTTGCCAACAGCCCACGTGGACGTGCGTCAGTGGCTGCGGTGCGGCGCGGCGTGAGTCCCGAGCGTGCTGCGATCGAAGCACGTCCCAACGTCTTCACGCTCTACGAACAGAATATCGGGTCGCTCACGGCCCTGTTGAGTGAGGACCTGATGGAGGCCGAGGAGACGTATCCTGCCGCCTGGATTGAGGACGCGTTTCGCGAGGCCGTCCGGTTGAACAAACGTAGCTGGAAGTATATTCTTGCCATCCTCGAGCGGTGGCAGGCTGAAGGGCGAGATGAAACCGATAGAAGATCTGATGGCCGACCTGGCGAAGCGGACGAAGACCGAAACGCTCAGTCCTGGCGCTATATCGAAGAAGCCTACGACCGGATCGTCCGCCATTAAGCCGGTGTTGGACGGCATAGGTGACCCTGACTGCGAGATCTGCCATGGCATGGGCTACATCCGCCTGGATGTGCCGCTCGGGCATCCCAACTTCGGCAAACTGTTTCCCTGTACCTGCCGTATGGAGGAGATCGCCCTGCATCGCGATCGATCTCTGCGCTCGGTGAACAACCTGGAGGCCGTCAAGCAGTATACCTTCGAGAGTTTCAGCCTGGATGGGCAGGGCATATCCCAGGAGCGGCAGCGGAACCTGCGCCACGTATACGAGACGGCGCAGGCGTACGCCCGGAAGCCGGAAGGCTGGCTGGTGCTGATAGGCGGCTATGGCTGCGGCAAGACTCATCTTGCCGCAGCCATAGCCAACCACGTTCTGAGAAGCGGGGTGGCACCACTCTTTGTCACGGTGCCCGATCTGTTGGATCATCTCCGATCAACCTTCGCGCCCGGCTCGCCACAGCCCTACAGCGAGCGCTTCGATCAGGTTCGCAACACGCCATTGCTGATCCTGGACGATCTGGGAACCGAGAACGCAACGTCGTGGGCGTTGGAGAAGCTCTTCCAGCTCCTCAATCACCGCTATATGGCACGGTTGGCTACCGTCGTCACGACCAACCAGGATCTGGAGCACATCGACGCACGCTTACGCTCGCGGCTGGTCGATCCCGATCTGGTCGAGATCCTGACGATCCTGGCCCCTGATCACCGGATGATCGGGGTTGACGAGCGCTTTGCGTCAAGCCTCGATATGCTGCCGTATTACGCGGACATGACGTTCGGTACCTTCGACCCGCGCCAGCGTGAACTCGAAGATGATGAGGCCCACAGCTTGGCGACCGCGCTGCAGTTGGCCAAGTCCTATGCCGACAATCCGGAGGGCTGGATTGTCTTCACGGGAACCTACGGGGTCGGCAAGACCCATCTCG
>CAZEXX010000278.1:0-5537 GCA_964516885.1 uncultured Anaerolineales bacterium
ATGATCTTCAACCCATAGCCCACAAGATTGGAGGTCAGCCCCCGAATCCTGGGCTTGACAGTCAGCCACCCCGCCAGGACAGCCGAGACGAGACTGAGCGTGGACCCAAGATGTGCCACGCGGTTGCGTGGTGTGATCGGAGTGTCGCCGTCTGCCATGATGCCACCCAGGATCAGATAGAATGGACCAAGACTCTTGACTCTTGATCCGCCAGCTCGAACTCGCACCATTCAGGATTCACGATTCATTCATCCTGTGATATGAGGCGGAACTCCCTTCCCAATGATGGGAAGGGAGCTCCGCTGTTTGACGTATGACATCCCGGACGGCGCAGCGCCCGAACGGCAGCGGCGATGGATTACGCCAACCCAGCCTGCTTCTTGAGGATCTCAACCTTGTCCAGGCGCTCCCAGGGGAGATTCAGATCATCGCGTCCGAAGTGACCATAGGCCGCCGTCTGCTGATAGATCGGGCGGCGCAGATCCAGGTCGCGGATGATCGCGCCGGGGCGCAGATCGAAGTTACTCTCGATCAGCTCAACAATCTTCTCATCGGGGATATGGCCGGTACCGAAGGTCTCAACGGCCACACTCGTTGGATGGGCAACGCCGATGGCATAGCTCACCTGAACCTCCAATCGGTCGACCACACCCGCGGCGACCAGGTTCTTGGCAACGTAGCGCACCATATAGGTCGCGGAGCGATCCACCTTCGTGCAGTCCTTGCCGGAGAAAGCACCGCCACCGTGGCGGGCCACACCGCCATAGGTATCGACGATAATCTTACGTCCGGTCAACCCGGCATCACCCTGCGGGCCACCGGTCACGAACCGACCTGTGGGGTTGATCAGGAGGCGGGTCTTGTCGTCCATCAACTCAGCGGGGATGATCGGCGTGATCACGTGCTCAATGACGTCGGCAATGATCTGGTCCCGCGTCACCTTAGGGCTGTGCTGGGAAGAAACCACGATCGTGTCGACGCGCTTGGGCTTCCCATAGGCGTACTCAACCGTGACCTGGCTCTTGCCGTCAGGGCGCAGGTAGTCAAGCGTTCCATTCTTGCGGACCTCAGTCAGCCGGCGGGCCAGTTTATGCGCCAGTGAGATCGACAGAGGCATGTACTCAGGCGTCTCGGTGCAGGCGAACCCGACCATCATGCCCTGGTCACCGGCCCCTACAGCCTCGACCTTATCATCCTCGGTCATCGTGCCTTCTTTGTGCTCGAGGGCCTCGTTGACACCCAACGCGATATCCGCACTCTGCTCCTTGATGGAGACGATCACGCCACAGGTCTCGCCATCGAAGCCGTACTTGGCGCGGTTGTAGCCAATATCGACAACAGTCTTGCGCGCGAGAGACGCAATATCGACGTAGGCATCGGTGGTGATCTCGCCGGTCACAAGGATCAATCCTGTGGTGACAACGCAGTCACAGGCAACGCGAGCCGCCGGATCGTCGGCGAGGATCGCATCCAATATGGCATCTGACATCTGATCACACATCTTGTCCGGATGACCTTCCGTCACGGACTCCGACGTAAAGAAGTACTGTGGGTTCTTCATAAACGATAGTGTCATAGCGTCTGCCTCTCCCCATTAGGTATGTGCATCCGGTTGGATATGGGGCTCACAGGGATGGCCCCTGGCTTGGGAGCGCCTGCGCCCAAACCAGGAGCCAAACAGCGAGCATCAACTTACCAATGTCCCCGCGATCGCGCCGCGAGCAGCATTGCTGGTTAGGGTACCGCAAAACGGGCAAAACGCAACCTCGTTTGGAGGGCAAGAGGGAAACCAGACACGCCGGCGATTTGCCCCGCCTCCAGCCTTGATACCTGTCACATTTGCAGTATAATAGAACAAAAGATCTATCTCAGTGAGACTCCCACATAACCGGAACCGACAAGCATCTCACGACCCCAGTGCGGCGGCGACCATGCCCGCTTGTGCCCGGCGTGCTCACGGCACGGTCGCTCCATATCGACGTCACGAGGGGGCTCCCCAATGACCAAGCCTGAGATCCCCAGAATCACGAAACGGACCCGTTTTTCGATGCCCCACCGTCCGGCTATCGGTCCTGGCGCGGCACTTCCTGACGCAGTGACTTCCCGTCGCTCGGGAACGCGCCCCCTACGCCTGGCGCTCTGCTTTCTTCACCCGCTTCGGGTATACTCACACCACCATCGAAGCGAAAGGACGCAGTGATGTCGACCACAGTGCCCACCAGCGCGGAGTCCGGCCTGGCCTCCTTCCTGGCACCCGTCCGCGCGTGGTTCGAGGAGACCTTCGGCCGGCCCACAGCGCCACAGTCGAAGGGGTGGCCCGCCATCCAGCGTGGCGAGCACACGCTCATCCTGGCCCCGACTGGGTCCGGCAAGACGCTGGCAGCCTTCCTCTGGGGGATCGACCGGCTCTTCCGGGAACTTCTCGCGCAGCAGGAGAGCTCGAAGACCGACGCAGAAGAATCGGACGGCGTCCGCATCATCTACATCTCGCCGTTGAAGGCCCTGAACAACGACATCCACCGCAACCTACGGGTGCCCCTGGCGTCCATACGCCGGAAAGCCAAGGCGATGGGATTGGATTATCCGGAGATCCAGGTCGCAGTGCGGTCCGGCGACACCCCACGGCGCGATCGGCAGGCAATGATCCGCAAGCCGCCGCACATCCTCATCACCACGCCCGAGTCATTCTACCTATTGCTCACCAGCCCCAAAGCGCGCGAGATACTGCGCACGGCGCGCATGGTGATTCTGGATGAGATCCATACCCTGGCCGGGAACAAGCGTGGCGTCCATCTGTCGGTCAGCCTGGAACGCCTGCAGCACATGGCCGCGCAAGGAGCGGCCGCTCACGACTTCCAGCGGCTGGGGCTTTCGGCAACTATACAGCCGCTGGACGAGGTCGCCCGCTTCCTGGGTGGAAGCCGGTGGCTCGGCGACGGTGACGCGCGTGTCCTGCGGCCACGGCCGGTGACCCTTGTGGACGCCGGCTACCGGAAGGCGCTTGACCTTCAGGTCGTCAGCGTCATCGACGACTTCCGCAATCTCCCCGGAGATTCAATTTGGCCCTCGATCATCCCCAACGTGCTGCACTTGATTCAGTCACACCAGACGACGCTTGTCTTTGCCAACAGCCGGCGGCTGGCCGAGCGCACCGCGGACCGTCTCAACGAGCAGTGGGCAGCTGAGGATGCCGGTGAAGCCACCGGCTTGATCGAGGGCGGCGTCGTTAAGGGTGGCGGCATCCTGGCTGCCGGCACGGGCCTGCGCTCGGGCCCCATCAGCGTGCACCACGGCAGCATAGCCAAGGAGGCCCGTCTGGAGTTGGAGCGGCGGCTCAAGAGAGGAGAACTGCCGGCACTGGTGGGCACGTCCTCACTCGAACTGGGCATCGATATCGGCGCCGTTGATCTCGTGATCCAGCTCCAGTCCCCCAAATCGGTGGCTCAAGGGCTGCAACGGGTCGGCCGATCGGGCCACCTGGTAGGCCAGACCAGCAAGGGGCGGATCTTCCCGACGCACCGTGAGGACGCCATCGAGGCCGCGGCCATCGCCGGAGGGATGCTGCGCGGCGAGGTTGAGCCAACGCACACGCCGCGCCACCCGCTCGACGTGCTGGCGCAACAGATCGTCGCCATGGTCTCCGTGGAGAGCTGGGATATCGGGGAGCTCTTCGAGGTCGTCCGCAGGGCCTACGCCTACAACGATCTGACTTGGCGCGCCCTGCAAGCCACTCTGGAGATGTTGTCCGGACGCTATCCCAGCCAGGCCTACCGGGAACTGCGCCCCCGCGTATCGTGGGATCGCGTGAACAACAAACTGAGCGCGCTACCAGGGTCGCGCATGCTCGCCTTGACCAACGGCGGCACCATCCCCGACACCGGCTCGTTCGGCGCCTATCTGGTCGACGGCAAGACCAAGCTGGGGCAGCTCGATGAGGAATTCGTCTTTGAGACCAAGATCGGCGACACGTTGATGCTGGGCTCCCAGGTTTGGCGCGTGATCGACATAACCGACGACCGCGTCATCGTCGCCGATGCGCCTGGCGCGGCGCCGCGGATGCCCTTCTGGCGCGGCGACTTCCCCTGGCGGCCCTACGAGCTGGGCGTGAAAGTAGGCGCCTTCCGCCGGGAGATGGCCGAACGGCTGCGGACCCTGCGGAGTGAGATGGGCCTCAGCAGTCTCAAGGAGATTCGCGAGCATCGCGACACACCACTGGTGCAGGCACTCCTAACCTGGATGGGTGAGACCTACGCCCTGGACCCGCGGTCAGCCTGGCACACGGTGGACTATCTGGCCGGCCAGCTTGACCACGCAGACGCCATCTCATCCGACCGCACCATCGTGGTCGAGGTCTTTGAGGATGCCCTGGGCGATCCGCGGATGGTCATCCACTCGCCCTTTGGCGGGCGGGTCAACGGCCCCTGGGCGCTGGCCCTGGCAGGCGCCCTGCGCGAACGCACCGGCGTGGAGATCGAGGTGCAGACCAACGACGATGGCATATTACTCCGCCTACTGGACACTGAGGCTGAATTTCCACTTGACATCATCACCGATATGACCGCCGCAGAGGCGCGCGAGCGCATTCTGCGCGAACTGCCCGATTCATCCGTCTTCGGCGCGCACTTCCGCCAGAACGCCGCGCGAGCGCTGCTGCTGCCTGGCGCTGGGCCCGGCAAGCGCACGCCCTTCTGGCTCCAGCGGCTGCGGGCTCGCGACCTGCTGCAGGTCGTCAAGCACTTCGATGACTTCCCCATCGTGGCCGAGACCTACCGCGACTGCTTGCAGGACATTCTGGATGTGCCGCATCTGGAAGAGGTCCTCACCGGTATCCAGGAGGGTCGCATCGAGGTCGCCATCATCGAGTCGATCACCCCCTCGCCCGTGGCCCAGAGCCTGCTGTGGCACTTCATCAGTATCCATATGTACGACCTGGACGCACCACGCGCCGAAAAGCAGCTCCAGACGCTGGCGGTAAATCGCGATCTGTTGCAGGACCTGCTCAAGGACGTGGCCCTGGATGAGCTTCTCCGGCCCGAAGCCATCGCGGCGGTCCGGGATCATCTCCAGCACACCGCCCCGACATCGCACGCCCGCACGCTCGAGGAATTGGCCGTGCTTCTCCAGCAGATGGGGGACCTTTCCTCCAGCGAGATCGCTCAGCGGGCAACAGTGGATCCGGCCAATTGGATCGCACGCCTGACCGGCGAGAACCGCGTGATCGGGCTCGACCTCCCCACTGCTCACGGCACGACGCACCGCTGGGTGGCTGCCGAGTACGTGGCGCACTACGTCGCGGCCTTTGCACTGGAGGCACGTAACCTGTCGCCCCAGGTCTTGGGAGAGACACCGCCCGATGCAGCAGCTGCCCGCCGCACGATCCTGGAACGCTTCCTGCGCCAATCGGGTCCAATCACCCTAAGAGGCATCCTCGCGCGTTACGCCTTTCCGGAGGCCTGGCTCCAGGCGGAGCTCGATCTCTTGATCGAGGCCCGCGACCTGGTCCACGGGCGCTTCACACCGATTCAGGATGCGGCAGA
>CAZEXX010000279.1:0-5536 GCA_964516885.1 uncultured Anaerolineales bacterium
CCGGAGGGCTGGATTGTCTTCACGGGAACCTACGGGGTCGGCAAGACCCATCTCGCCGCAGCGGTCGCCAACGAGCGCCTCCGTCAAGGGCATCCGGCACTCCTGGTGGTGGTTCCGGATTTCTTGGACTACCTCCGGGCTGCGTTCAGCCCGCGGAGCAGTGTCTCCTTGGGGAAGCGCTTTGAAGAGGTCCGGCGGGCGCCGATGCTCGTGCTCGATGATCTGGGCACCGAGAGCGCCACGCCTTGGGCCAGGGAGAAGCTCTTTCAACTGGTTAACCACAGGTACGTGGCACGCCTGCCCACTGTTGTCACCACAGCCAGCAAATTGAAGGATTTGGACCCTAAGATCCGGATTCGATTTTCGGATATCTCACGGTGCACCATTCAGGACATCCAGTCGCGGCCCTATCTGGGTGGTGCCGGCCGCTCAGATCTCCGCTCCAAGAGGTCGCGGGGGCGGAAGTGAGGTCTTCATAGGGTATTGCCTTGGTAGAACATGTGTGCTATAATGAGACTGGTCAGTCCTGTTACCCAAAAACCTCAGGGCGCGCGTATCGCCGCCTTGATTCACCCGACAGAGTAAGCGAGGGAGGAACACAATGGCGAATGGGCGTGAGAAGGCACTAGAGCAGGCCGTTGCACAGATCAAGCGCCGTTTTGGCGATGGCGCCTTGATGCGGCTGGGTGATGCGTCGCATCTGGATGTGGCGGTGATTCCCACGGGGTGTTTGGCCCTGGACATAGCGCTTGGTGTCGGCGGCCTGCCCCGTGGCCGGATTACGGAGGTCTACGGCCCCGAGGGTTCCGGTAAGACGACAGTCTGCCAGCACGTTGTCGCTCAGGCACAGAAGATGGGCGGTGTGGCTGCCTTCATTGATATGGAGCACGCACTGGACCCGCGCTATGTGGCCAAGTGCGGTGTGGATATCGAGAGCCTCTACATCTCCCAGCCCGACACCGGGGAGCAGGCATTGGAGATCGCCGAAGCCCTGGTTCGCAGTGGCGCAGTAGACGTGATCGTGATCGATTCCGTCGCGGCGCTGGTCCCGCGGGCTGAAATCGAGGGTGAGATGGGCGACTCCCATCCCGGTCTCCAGGCGCGCTTGATGAGCCAGGCGCTGCGCAAGCTCTCCGGCGCGATCAAGCAGAGTAACGCCGTGATAATCTTCACCAACCAGCTGCGCATGAAGATCGGTGTGCTCTTCGGTTCTCCGGAGACCACCAGTGGTGGCCGCGCACTGAAGTTCTACGCTTCGGTCCGTCTGGATGTCCGCAGGATCAAGTCCATCAAGTATCAGGGCGAGGTCGTCGGCCAGGCCACCCGCATCCGGGTGACCAAGAACAAGGTCGCCCCGCCGTTCCGCATCGCTGAGTTTGATATTATGTTCGGCGAGGGCATTAGCCACGAGGGCGATCTATTGGATGTAGGGCTGGGGCTGGACATCGTGGACAAGCGCGGTTCTTACTACTATTTCGAAGAGGAGAACTTCGCTCAGGGCCGCGAAAACGCCAAGCTGTATCTGAAGGATAATCCTGAGTTTGCTGACAAGATCGAGGTCCTGATTCGCCGCCAGGTGCTTGACGACGACAGTGTGCCGGTGGAGGAGGTCTCCAGCGCTGACGCTGATAGCGACGGCGGTGGTCAGATCGACCAGGTCTGAGGGAGAAGCCAAATCAACAAGTCAGCAAATGGCAGATCGGCGAAGATCGTGACGCTCAAGCTGGCTGATGGATGATTGAAGATGGACGTCAAGCAGAGGATGATGACACACCCGCACCCATCGGTGCGGGTGTGTGCGTTGTTGGCGTTGGGTGGGCGGCCCGCTGATGATCCACAGGTGGCAGAGATCCGGGCGCTGGTTCCGAAGGTACCGCCGGTGTGCGACATACTGGCGGCGCAGTATCCTGCCGGTCACTGGATGCATCCCGGCCTCGGCATCTCACCCCACTACCGGGCTACGCTGTGGCAAGTGCTCTTTCTGGCGCAGTTCGGGGTGGGGCCGATTCCTGAGGTGGCGCGCGCCATTGAGGTGCTGCGCAGGGATAACCTCGATGATGCGGGCGCCTTCCGTCTACGCCGCGGCGCCCACGGGCAGTCGCTGGCGCTGACCGGCGCTCTTCTGTGGTCCGTCGCCAGATTGGGGCTTCAGGACGCGGCGGACTGGTCAGTTTCATGGCGGTGGGTAAGCGAGGAGGGTGACTCCGATCGGGTGGCAACCTCCGACGCGGTGTGGTCTATTCGCGCGGCTGTTGCCTGGCAGCGCGAGCTTTGCCCGGGCCACACGGCGATCTGGGAACAGATAGAGTGGCCGGATCGGGCGCCTGCGCCGCCGCCGCCGGCGTTGACCTTTCCGGTGGCACTCGAACCGGATCTGCTGACGCTGATGGCGGCGTGTGTTGAGGCCGGCGTGCCGGCGCGGATTCCGCCCCCCGCCGTTGACTGGTTGGCGAATCGGCGGCTGCCATCCGGTGACTGGCCTCTGGAGCACGTGCCGGGACGCTTGTGGTGCGCTGCCGGCGAGATCGGCCAGCCCAATCCATGGGTGACGGTTCGGGCGCTCTCGGTGCTGGATGCTGTGTCGTAGATCAAACTGTTAGTTTGATTCTCTTTCTACACCGTGATGACGTCGACCTCGAAGCGATCCAGCACCCGCTGGATGGGCGTGAAGATGCTGATGCGCGCGGATCCTGCGAAGAGCAGGCCCACGACCTGGCGTTCCATATTCAGAATGCTGGAGCCCGAGTCTCCCGGGCTACTCATCGGGGTGGAGAAGATCTGGTCGGTGAACCGCGCGGTCCGGTCAGCGTAGTTGATGTCAACCGTGACGCTGATCTGCCAGATGGTCCCCCTCGTCAGCCCCGTGGTGCGCCCCATCTTCTGGACCTCCTGGCCCAGCATAGCTTCTGCGGCCCCCATGGGCATCCCGATGCCGGCGACCTCCGGTATGACCAGATCCGGCTGGTCCGGCAGCGCCAGCGCCGCGTCCATCCGGTTGAGTGAGGGTGTTGCCTGGATTGTCTGCAGCCGGTGCGTGGAGCCTGTCATGCGAGCCATCCAGTTGAGGCCCCCGGCCAGCGTCTTGGCGATGCGGCACGTGGGTTCCGTCTCACCGAAGCTGATGGGCTCGAAGTCCGAGAGCGTGGCGATCTGGTCATTGCTGGTGCCGCTGTCGGCCGATCCCGGTTGGTAGATGGGATCGCCGATGCCGGCCGCATTGATGTCGGCCAGGACGTGGTTGTTGCTGAGGATGTAGGCTTGGCCTTCGCGCTGTACCAGAAGTCCGAAGGTACCCGCGGTAATATCCCGGTGGCCGATCGAGATGCCGGGCTGTGCAGGGCGCCAACGCGCCCGGGGATCCTTCGCCGTCAGCGCGCGGATCCGACCGGTCTCGACAACGTCTGTCTCGAGCCCCGAGACGGATGGGGGAATCAGATCCTCAGATGTCAGCTCCGAGGGCGGCATTTTGCGCGTGACGGAGACCACCAGACTGAGCTTGCCTGTGGTTTTTCCCGATGTTATCTTGAACCCCAGGCCGCAGGCCACGACGTTTCTACGTTGGAAGAGCTCGTTGACGACATCCGTGTATATTTGCCGTGCATCGTCCAGAATGCCATAGTCGATATGGGGCTCCATAGGTGGCGACTTCCTTTCCTGACAGACCTTACTGGGAGCCGGTTGTCAATCTCTTCCAGGCTCCGTATCTTTTCCTGCGTGCGGCCGGCCGACCTCCTCGACCCATACCCGGACCTCTTCCAGCTCCCTGGGTATAAGATCCTGCACCGCCAGCTCCACCGCTGCGACCTTGTGCGTGACGCTGACGATGATGCCTACCTCGCCCGCAGGTCGACCGTTGCGAATTGGTATCCCGATGCCGACCGCGACGACGTTGGCCTTTTTCAGCAGCTCGCCTTCGTACCTGACTTTGACGTCAAGGATCCGTTCCAGGTTGTTTGCTGCTTGATTCGGTTCTTCGTCTGTTTCTGCCATAGTTCCTCCCTTGGTCATCGCACTTCTCAACGCAGGGTGGTGGGAAAGCTAGACTGCCTCGGTTGCTGTGTACAGATCTTGGCTGTCACAATCCGGTCTGTCACTGCGCAGGGCCATTGCCCATGAGGAGAGCCCGATCATGATGAGTCCCGTTGTGCAGCCCCAGAAGCCCCATCCGGGCCTGACCGGCGCTGCGTGTAGCGCGCGCAGCGCGGGAAGGAGCCGCGTGAGCGTCACCATGGCGGGCACCGTGGCTAACTCCGCCACGGCCAGAATCCACCAGTATCGATAGCGCCCCGCTTTGGGTGCAAGCCGGATGCTGAACAAAGCGCATGCCATCGCGCCGATGCCCCACCAGAACGGCACTCGCCACCCCGGCGTCCGCCAAGCGTCGAGAATCTGCGGATAGGGCGGCAGCGTCAGGATGGCCAGCAGGCAGCCGAAAAGGGCGCCGGCGATGCGCACCCGTTTGGCGCTCTCGGCGAATAAGTTGGGCAGCAGCACCGCGAGTCCCAGCAGGGGCAGTCTCAGTGCCTGCAGGTTCACGGTCAGTGTGCCGCTTTCGATCTCGGGCAGGAAGCGCAACAGGTCGAAGAGGTCATAGCCGTTCCATGCAAGTGCTGCGCTCATTGGACGCCGTGCCACCCACGGTGCGAAGTAGCTGACCAGCGCCACCAGCCAAGGTAGGAGCCATACCAGTTGGAGCCTGTTGAAACGTTCCAACCCTACGCTACGCTCAGGGCAGGCTGTTCCAACGTTAAAACGTTTCAACCCTTGTTTTCTCACGGCTCCGCCAAGACGAGATTGTCGAAGGCCACCACGACGATCTCCCCGCGCTGGACTGCGTCCGCGAAGAGGGCCACGTTGCCCGCTTCCTGCAGCGCACTGTCAGAGGTGATGGCCAGCCGTTCGCCATTAACCCACAGCGAGAGCAACGTTCCCCTACACGTTGCGCGTAGGTGGTTCTCCGCCTTGCCGCTGCGGATCTCCTCACCGTACTCCGGACCAACCAAGGGCGTCGCTTCGCCGTCCACTACTTTGAGGATCAGGTAGTAGCCATCGGCGCTGAACGCCAGCAGATAGTAATTCTGCTCATCTTGCTGGCGACACAGCACGCCAATCCAATTGTTGACCGAGCCCTGGACGTGGCGTACATCGACGTTCATATCGATGTCGATGTAGTTCTCGCCGATCAGCGGGGTGTAGACGGAGGTACCCTGTCCTCGGTCCTCCAGGTAGAGCTCGCCGGCCAGCGCGTAGACAGCGCTCTCTTCGGTGTCGAACCGCGCCCACCTGCGATCTGGGGGCGCGAAGTCGTCGGCGACAAGATAGGAATCCGGCAGCGCCATAGGGGGGCTTGACGGCGTCGCCGGCCCGCAGGCCGACGCCACAAGGACAAGCACCAGCGCAAGCCAGACCCAGACGAGTTGTCGGGCCCCAAGCTTGCGCGTGCGTCCGTGCAGATTGGGAAGATGGGGGTACCTGGTGCTGCAGGATGATCTCGTGTTCAATACTCCTCCTTGTGGGGCGTATTCTAGCAGCGAAT
>CAZEXX010000280.1:0-5521 GCA_964516885.1 uncultured Anaerolineales bacterium
ACTCCGCGAGGGCCGGCACCAGGTCCACACCGGCGTCGCACTGGCTTGTTCTGGTGGGCGGACGCACGTGCGGCGTGTGACGACGGATGTAGCGATGCGTCCCTACACGGATGCGGAGATCGAGGCCTATATCGCCACCGGAGATCCGATGGACAAGGCCGGAGCTTACGCGATCCAGCATCAGGGATTCCATCCCGTAGACAAGGTCCAGCTATGCTACGCGAATGTGGTTGGCTTGCCGCTGTGCGCGGTCGTGACGTTGCTCCAACAAGCCGGGTGGACGCTGAGTATCGACGTCCCCGTGCTTTGCTATCTTCATTTCGGCTACCGGTGCCCGGGTCCTGATGCGGGCGTTGAGGTATAAGACACTATGAGGAAGGCTGTGCTGATTCTCGTGCTGTGTGCTCTGCTGATCGCCGGATGCGGTTCGCCAACGCCTGCGTCATCATCGGATCCCACACAGGCCTCGACCCTGCCGCCCCTGGCGTCCCCGACCCTGGATGTGGTCACGCCCGAATACCTGGGACGGGACTTCCTGGAGGCCTGGCAGGAGGAGAACTTCGTGGAGATGTACAGCCTGCTGGCGCCGGCCCAGCGCGAGCAGCTGACGGCCGCGGCCTTCGCCGGAGCTTACCGCACGCCGCTGCACACAACGACCACGATCAGCGTGACGACACTGGCGGAGACGCTGAACATCGACAACGACAGGGCGTGGATTGACTTCCGTGAGGTCTGGCACACGGCGCTCTTCGGCGACCTGCAGGCCCACAATCGTCTGAATATGGTGCGGATCGGCGCACAGTGGTGGATCGAGTGGGACACGGGCACGGTCTGGCCCGACCTGGTCGACGGCAGCCGCTTCGGGATCGAGTACCAGATTCCCCCGCGGGCCAACATCTACGACACCACGGGCGCCGGCCTGGCTGTGCCGGCCACGATTGTCACCGTCGGCGTCATCCCGGGCCAGATCGAGGATGAGGCTCTCCTGCTGGACACGCTCTACAAGGTGTTAGGGCTCACCTACGACGAGATCCAGCAGCGCTACGCGGGCCAACCCACCGACTGGTATATCCCCATCAGCGATATCACCAGCGAGGAGAGCCTGGCCTATGACGAGATGCTCACGCTGCCCGGCATCGAGCGCCGGGAGCGCACCGGCAGGCTCTATACGCTGGACGGGGTCGCATCCCACGTTGTCGGGTGGATCTCGCCGATCCCGGCCGAGGAGTACACCGAGTATCGGAACCTGGGGTACCGTGGCGACGAATACGTCGGCATCTCCGGCCTGGAGGCTTGGGGGGAGGAGATCCTCGCCGGCAAGAACGGCGCCCGGCTCTATCTGGTCGGGGTTGACGGCGCGTACCTCGGTGGGATGGCCGAACGAGAGGCGGAGCGCGGGCGCGCCATCACCACGACGATCGACCGCGACCTGCAGCATCAGGCGGAAGAAGCGCTGGGCGAGCGGCGTGGAGCCGTCGTGGCCATCGACGTTGCCACCGGGGCCATTCGGGCTCTGGCCAGCGGCCCGGGGTTCGACAGCAACGTCTTTGTCCGCCCAACGGAGAACTGGCGTCTGCAGGCAACCCTCAGCGATCCCAACCGGCCGCTGCTCAACCGCGCGACGCTTGGGCAGTACCCCGCCGGATCCATCTTTAAGATCGTCACGATATCCGCCGGTCTGGGTCCGGGCACGATGCAGGCGGAGACGCCATTCTCGTGTCCCGGGTACTGGGACGGGCTGGGTGTGGCCAATCGCAAACTCTGCTGGCTGGAGACCGGCCACGGCGACATCATACTGAGGGACGGCCTGACAGCCTCCTGCAACGTGGTCTTCTACGAGGTGGGCAACCGCCTGGACGCCGTCGACAACGAGGCGCTGCCGACCTACGGCAAAGCCTTCGGATTGGGCGCGGTGACGGGCCTGAGTGAGCTGCCGGAGGCCGCCGGGCTTGTGCCTGATCCCGACTGGAAGTGGGCCACCTATCGAGAGAACTGGGCCACCGGCGATACCGTCAACCTGGCCATCGGCCAGGGATTCCTGCTCGTCACTCCGCTCCAGATCGTGCGGATGGTCGCCGCCGTCGCCAACGGCGGCACGCTCTACCAACCCTATCTGGTGGACCGCGTCGCAGGACCTGACGGCACACCACAGATCATTGCCGGTCCAACGGTCGTGGGAAGCCTGCCGGTGTCGGCGGCTCACCTTGCCATCATCCAGGAGGCGATGCTCGGCGTGACCACTAACACGGAGATCGGCACAGCTTGGCACCGTTTTGTCGGATTGGACATCCCCGTTGCCGGTAAGACCGGTACCGCAGAGCCGGCTCAGAAGGATGCAGTGCCACATTCCTGGTTCGTCGGCTACTTCCCGGCGGACAATCCCGAGATCGCCATGGTGGTCCTCGTCGAGAACGCCGGCGAAGGCTCCACGGTGGCCGCGCCCATGTTCCGCCAGATTCTCGAAGGGTACAACGGCCTGCCGATCACCCCGCTGCCCACACCTCCTGCCCCTGCGGAGTAGAGGTCGTGCTAGCCACCGGATACTTTCTTGAGCGGCAAGTTTCCTCGATGCGCCTTTCGCTACTGTCACTTCGAGCGGAGTCTTCGCAGTCGAGAGATCTCAAGCCGTTGGGCGTGCAAGATTCCTCGACTTCGCCTCCGCTGCGCTTCAGGCTACGCTCGGAATGACGGACTGCGCAGCGACTTCAAAAAGTGTCCGGTAATTAGAACTTCCCTTCATCGGCGCACGTGTGCGCGCAGAGAGCTTCAAGCCTTCCGTGCTGCCGTAATGGGGCGAAGTAAC
Source organism: uncultured Anaerolineales bacterium (assembly GCA_964516885.1). GTDB lineage: Bacteria > Chloroflexota > Anaerolineae > B4-G1 > SLSP01 > PWVB01. The sequence continues at coordinate 2,804 of CAZEXX010000280.1, forward strand.
AACTTGTCCCCGCCAAGGGGACTTCGCCTCCGCTCAGGCTGTTGGCCATGTCGACGCAGTTGGGGCTGACACCGTTCCGAGCAAACATTGAGCTATCTTCGAAGGTGATCCGAATGTTCAATAACGACCACTTATGTTCGTATCTGCACGATTTAGCGCTTTTCTATTGACGCTTCGTGCACGAAATGCTATAGTCAGGTCGTATGCTTAAGCGACAACGACAGATGCTTGTTCTGGAGCAACTGCGGACGGATGGGGTGGTCCGGGTCTCTGACCTGGCCGACCGGATGGGGGTCAACCCGGGCACCATCCGGCGCGATTTGGGGCAGCTGGAACAGGAGGGCAAGCTCCAACGGGTTCACGGCGGTGCAGTCAGTCGTGAAGGCGCCCCACCTCAAAGCCGATCCTCAGGAGTCAGTCGACGCATCGCAGAAGCTGCTGCGAAGTTCATTCCCGACGAGAGTGTCGTCTTTCTCGGACCCGGCACCTTGACAGCTGAGATTGTGCCCTTTCTGCAGTCGTACGCCCATCTCACCATCATCACCAATGCGCTGAACACAGCCTGGAGCTTGGCCCGCCAACGGCAGCACACGCTCCACGTCATCGGCGGACAGGTGGGCGACGACTACGGCATCTACAGCGATCCGGACAGGTTGCGACGCGTCCGTGCCGAGCGGATTGTGATCGAAGCCAACGGGCTGGATGCCGAGCGCGGGCTCACCCACGATGACCGGGAAACCGCCGGACTCATGCGGGAACTCTTCTCGCTCAGCGCGCAGGTCATCGTGTTGATCACGCCGGAACGCCTCGGGAAGGCCGGCGCGCTCTTCATCGCCCCGGCCGGCGAGGTGGACATCCTCATCACCGGACGCGAGGCCGACAACCCACCACTGTGGGATCTCAGTGAACTTGGCATCCGGGTCGTCCTGACCTGAGCCGGATGCCCTTATACGGCTCGCTCTATCCAGAGCCACTTGGTCGATTCAGTATGCAGTGGTCTTTTCTCAATACACAGTTCTGAAAGGAGCTTCTTATGGCTAGCGTATCATACAGGCACGTGTCGAAATCCTTCGGCGATGTCGTCGCCGTCTCCGATCTCACGATTGACATCGAAGACAAGGAATTCCTCGTGTTCGTCGGCCCGTCCGGGTGCGGCAAGAGCACGAGCTTGCGCATGCTCGCAGGTCTGGAGGAGATCGATGAGGGCGAGATCTACATCGGTGACCGCCTCGTCAACGACGTCCCCCCGAAGGACCGCGACATCGCCATGGTCTTCCAATCCTACGCCCTCTACCCTCACATGAGCGTCTACGACAACATGGCCTTCGGCCTCAAGCTGCGCAAGGTCCCCAAGCAGGAGATCGACCGCCGCGTGAAGGAATCTGCCGGCATGTTGGGTATTGAGCACCTGCTCGACCGCAAACCCAAGCAGCTCTCCGGTGGCCAGCGCCAGCGCGTGGCCGTAGGTCGCGCCATCGTGCGTGAGCCCAACGTCTTCCTGATGGATGAGCCGCTCTCGAACCTGGACGCCAAGCTGCGTGTTCAGGCTCGCGCCGAGATCTCGAAGCTGCACCAGCGCCTGGGCACCACATTCATCTACGTGACCCACGACCAGATCGAGGCGATGACCATGGGCACGCGCATCGCCGTGCTCCGCGATGGCGTCCTCCAGCAGGTCGATTCGCCGCAGAATCTGTATGACCTCCCCGGCAACATCTTCGTCGCCGGCTTCATGGGCAGCCCGGCCATGAACTTCTTCGACACCACCCTTATCGAGGAAGATGGCAAGATGTACGCCGACTGCAAGGCCTTCCGCCTTGAGGTCCCTGAAAGCAGGTCCGCGCCCTACAAGAGCTACCTGGGCCAGGAAGTCGTCATAGGGGTGCGCCCCGAGCACATCCACGATCCGGAATACCCGCCCCCCGGCATCACCCCATCCGTGGTCGAGGCCAAGGTCGAGATCACCGAGTTGATGGGTAACGAGGTCAACGTTTTCTTCACAATCGCGGACATCGAGTTCATGGGCCGCTTCGATCCACGAACCAAGGTCTCGGTCGGCATGACAAAGAGCGCCGCGTTCGATATGAGCCGGGTCCACGTCTTCAACAAGCAGACCGAGAGGGCCATCCGCTAGTCTCAGGCTGCAGGCAAAGGTCGGACAACTCAGAGGCCAGGTGCGCGCATCTGGCCTCTTTTGTCGGCATAAGTATGACTTCTTGGAGCCGTTTGGAGTCGCTTTGGTGTTGACAAGTTGGGGATTGAGCGTATAATTCTTAACGCTTAAGCCCGAGTGGCGGAATCGGCATACGCAGCAGCTTGAGGAGCTGTGTCCTTCTGGACGTGGAGGTTCAAGTCCTCTCTCGGGCACCAATAAGAGAGCCGGCCTGGTCAATGACCAAGCCGGCTCTTTGTATGGGCTGAGAGCGCGTCCCTACGCTTCCAGATCCTGCTTCAATCCCAGTCGCTCATGCTGAGATGGCGGGGCGTCCATCGCCTGCAACGTCTCGATCAGAAGGGCTTCGTAGGATGCCTCCGCGTCGGTGCCTGCCAGATTCTGCGTCTGGCCGTAATCCCGCTCGATATCATAGAGCATCGTATCCGCCCAGTCAGGGCGGCGCCGTCGGCTGACCCTCGCGCGGATGACCGGATAGTCGGTGGTCGGCAGGAAGTCCCCAGTTCGGCCTCCTCGTAGAAGGACAACGGGCAGACATCACGGAT
>CAZEXX010000281.1:0-1837 GCA_964516885.1 uncultured Anaerolineales bacterium
CCATCGCCTGTCCATATGCGTGCGGCTTCCGGTCGGATGCCCACAATGAGCTTCTGGTCGTTCTTGACGTGGGGCGCAAGCGCTTGGGGCAGGCGAAACCGGTCTGTACTCCCCAGGTTCAGGCGGCTATCGGAGATCACGCCGTTTATCAGGTTCATCGGCGGCAGACCCAGGAACCCGGCGACGAAGGCGTTGTCAGGGTCGATCAGGATGTCGCGAAAGATGCCGACTTGTTCGATGCGGCCATCGCGCATGACGGCGACGCGGTCGCCCAATGCCATCGCCTCGACCTGATCGTGGGTCACATACAACGCGGTGATGCGGAATCGGTGCAGCAGGCGCTTGATCTCTACCCGGGTGCTGCTGCGAAGCTTGGCGTCCAAGTTGGAGAGGGGTTCGTCGAAGAGGAAGAGCTCGGGTTGCCGGACCAGCGCTCGGGCGATGGCCAGGCGCTGCTGCTGCCCGCCGGAGAGCGTGCCCGGCTTCCGGCGCAGGAGCTCCCGGAAGCCGAATCCCATCATGTCGGAGGTGATACGGATGCGCTCCTCAGCTTCTTCGTCCGGGGCCTTGTTGACCCGGAAGTAGAACTTCAGGTTGCCCTGGCCGTAGAAGTGGGGGTAGAGCGCATAGCTTTGAAAGACCATGCCGATGCGGCGTTCTTTGACCGGGACCTCTCGCATGTCCCGGCTATCGTAGAAGACACGGCCCTCGTAGTCGGTGAGACCGGCGACGACACGCAGGAGCGTGCTCTTGCCGCACCCCGAGGGTCCGACGATGACCATGGTCTCTCCGTCGGTGACGGTCAGGTCGAGGGCGTCAAGGGCAAGGACATCGCCTGTCTGCGTCTCCACTTGATCGCCGTCGGCCAGAGTGTCCTCAGACGAGAGCGGGCGCCTGCTGAAGAGCTTGCCCACGCTGAAGCCCTCTCGGTACAGCTTCGTTACGCTTTCGAGTTGAATCTCTGCCATTGTATCTCCGCGTAGGAATCAGTAGAAGAAGTAGTCCCAGTCCGCGCCGGTCAGATCATTCCAGGGGAAGTTCGGGTGGATGATGGCATCTCCGTACTCAGCTACGGGGAGTCCGATAGCTTTGTAGATGGCCATCATACCCGCGCGGTTGCCCATCAGCACGGCCCCGGCAAGTTTGCCGTCCACGACACGGACCTTGCGGTACGCCGTGTCATTCTCCCATAGGTGGATCTCGCCGCCGTCGACGTTGGGCTCGCCGATGTAGGCGTAGTACAGATCGTAGATGATCGAAGCGTTGAAGAAGGGATGCTCGGTGAGGCTGGCGTCGACGCCGGTCATAGTGCACCCGGCCACCTTGCCCTGGCGTGCGCAGTCCAGCCAGATGCGTGTGCCCATCCAGCGATCGAGTGCAGGCTTATAGGTCTCGGTGCAATCGCCGGCAGCGAAGATGTCCGGCAGATTGGTCGCCCCGTGGTCGTCGATTCTGACCGCGCGACCGACCTCGAGACCGGAGATCTCGGGGTAGCGTGCCCGCACACCGACCGATTGGACGAAGAGGTCGAAAGTCCAGGACTTGCCGCTCTTGAGATGGGCGACGTTGCCCTCAACGCGCTCTACCGTATCTCCCAGGAAAAGCTCCACCCCATCGTCCGTGATGCGCTTCTGTAGCCACTTACCGGCCGGCTGGTCGAGCAGCGGTGGCCCCACGAAATCCAGCAGTTGAACGATCGCGATGTTGGTCATTCCGATCTCAACCAGCGCGCCGGCCAACTCCAAGCCCAACACCCCGCCCCCCAGAATCAGGACCCGTTTGTCGGCCCCAATCCGGGCTTTGATGTCCCGGGCATCCTGCCAGGTCCGATAGGCCA
>CAZEXX010000281.1:1937-5469 GCA_964516885.1 uncultured Anaerolineales bacterium
GCGGATTTCCTGCGCCGCCGAGAGGCCGGCGACACCGTTACCAAGGATGAGGTAGCGAGTCTCCGTCACAGCACACCTCCTCGTGTGGCCAACTCCGCAGCGACCATCAGCTCCCATAGCGGAACATCAGCTTCTTTGAAAGGCTCGGCGAATGACTCCCAACAGGTGACGCACTCGACTGCCATACCCTCGGCGCCTTTCTCTTCGATCAGAGCAAGTTTGTCCTGGTGTAGTTGGTGGTTGAGATCGTGGTTTGCGTGGATGTTGTAGTAGCCGCAGCATACGCACGATTCGGGGGATTTATGGATTTCTACAACATCGGCGATTTTCGCCAGGAGTTCCCGCGCCGGGTCGGGTTTGCCCAGCTTCTTGGTAATGTGGCAGGAATCGTGAATGGCGATCGGAGTGCCGAGCTTGCGCCAACTGAGGCTGTCGGCGTGTTGCAGTAACCATTCCGGCGTGGTCAATGGTTGCCACATTGCCCCGGTCTTCTTCTTCAAGCGCACCAGCGCGGCGTAGCACTCCGCACAACCTGTGACAATGACTTCGGGCTCGACTTGCTCAATCAGGCTTCCCAAGTGGCTGATCATCTGCTGCCCGTAGCCCATGCGTCCGGTCAGATACTGTGGCCAACCGCAGCAGGACCGGACGCCGGCCAAGACTTCGTAGTCCAGACCCAGCCGGTCGGCCAATTTGATGGTGGCTGCCGGCGCTTTTGATGGCGAGAAGATATAACATCCGAAGTAGAAGAGCAGTGACTTGTGCTCCAGGTTAGCTTTGTCGACGTGTTTGCCGAGCGGCCCGACTTGCAGCCTGCCGATGATGTTCCAGAGCTCGATGAGGAGATTTTGGTCCAGGCGCCCCTTGAGGTTGTAGTACTTCTTCCACTGCTTCGGGATCGTCGGTAGCAGGGCCTTCATCATCAGCATCATCTGGTCGCGCTGCACGCCCGCGGGACACGCCAGGGTGCAATCGCCGCACTGAATACATTCTGTGACGAAGGTCTGCACCCGGTCTGTCCACACGCCGGACACCAACACCGAGTCCAACTCGTTCTGGTTGACGTCGAGCCTGTTGACCGGGCAGACTCGCATGCAGTCATTGGCCCCGATGCAGTTGTCCAATCCGAAGTCCACGGTGCGCTGGAGACTTGCTTCATACTCGCTTCCGTCCCACTTCATAACTCAAGCTCCTTCCTGGTTCCTTGTGCTGACTTCCGACGACGTACTATGGTGGCGATCACGGGCGCACCAACCATCACGATCGCATTGAGGCCGATCGCAGCGGCAAACTTCCACGAGGTGGGGTCTGCCACGGCATCGCCCAGCAGCACCAACCCCAGGCTTCCGGGGATGATGCCGATCACGGTGGCGAGGATGTAGACGGGCAGCCGGATCTTGGTCAGCCCGGCGACGTAGTTCTGCACCTCCCAGGGCAACAGGGGTATCAGGCGCATCATCAGGATGAAGATGAAACCCCCTTCTCCCCCGGACTGGCTGTACATATCACCCAGCTTCTTGCCTCTGAGTTTGGATTCGACCCACTCCTGCCCCAGATTACGGGACATCGTGAATGGGATGAGGGAGGAGAGGGTGGCAACGCTGATCACGATGAGGGTCCCGCCCAGGGTTCCAAAGAGGAGCCCGCCAACCGGCGAAAGCACTATGGATACGAACGGAATGGGGGCGCTGATGGTGTAGAGGATGGCGAAGACAACGGGAGCCCACGGCCCAAATCCGCGAATGAAGGCCTGCAGATTCTCGGTGTTGAAGCTGTCATAGAGTGTGAAGTAGTACCAGGCGGTTGCGGCAAAGACCGCGATGATCAGCAGCCCTAATGCAACCTGAAGCCACTTGCGTTCTTTGGGTGCGACGTGCTCGTTCATAGAGCCCTCCCTGTTTCGCAAGCCGGGGTGATTCGACGCTATGTTCCCGGCTTGATCGGTAAGCCCGGGCGATTGCCTCAGGTGAGGCGCCCAGGAAGACGTAGCGGAATACCAGCCACATACTGAGTCCGTATTGCGCCAAGGGCCCGCATTCAAGGTAGCGGCGACTCGAGGCTATGACGCGTTTGGGCACCATGGCGATCTTGCCGCGCCGGTGGAGCGCCCTGGACATCTCAACATCCTCCATCAGTGGAATCTCGGGGAAGCCGCCGATGTCATCGAAGCTCTCCCGTGACATAAACTGAGCGCGATCGCCGTGGGTCGTTATCCAACTGCCTCGAAATCTCATGCGGTTGACCTGGTGGAGGATGCCCTTGGCCGGCAGGTAGGCGATCTGGAATGCCCCACCGCTGACGCCGGGTGTGCCTAGGGTCTGAATCACTGATTCGCGCCAGCCCTGAGGGAGCTGGGTGTCGGCGTGGCAGAAGATGAGAATGTCGCCATGGGCCTCCCGGGCGCCGTGGTTTATCTGAATACCGCGGCCGAGTGGCGCGCGGACCACTTTGACGCCGTGAGGAATCAGGCTCAGCGTGTGGTCGTGGCTACCGCCATCCGCAACTATGATCTCCACCTGATCTGCGTCATTGTCCCGGCGAGCTGCATCAATGCACGCTCGGATGTTCGCCTCCTCGTTGAGCGTGGGTATCACGACAGAGACCTGCATATGCTATGACCTCGCTTGGTTATTGGATATCACCGGAGCATCCGGACCGGTTTCGGACCTGGTGTGGCGCCTTGCGTTCTTCCTGTAGACGATCCCGGCTATGACCGATGCGATAAGGATGACCGAGGTGTCCAGGACGATCGCCAAGGTCGATTTCCAGGGTGAGCCATCGGCAACGGCCTCTCCCAGCAGAACAAAGGCGGTGCTGCCAGGCAGGATGCCCAGGGCGGTGGCCAACAGAAAGGAGCGGACGGATATTTTGGTCAGACCGGCCACGTAGTTCTGTAACTCCCACGGCAGCACCGGCACCAGACGGAGGAAGAGCACAAAGATGAAGCCGATCTGGTCTTCTGACCGCGCATAAGCCGCCTCAAGCCTCTTTCCCTTAACGCGTTTCTCCACCCAGCCACGCCCGAGTTTGCGCGCCAGTGTGAAAGGTATGAGAGCTGTAATGGTTGCCACGACAAGCACCAGGACGAGTCCTCTGAAGAGGCCAAAGAGGTAGCCGGCCATGGGGGATAGCAGGGGTGCTATGCCGGGAATCGGTGAGCTGACGGCATAGGCCAGGCTGTAGACCAGCGGCGCCCACGGTCCGGTAGCTTCGATGAAAGCGCGCACCTGCTGCGTATCTATGGTTATGATTTTTGAGAGGAGCGGCCACATCAACGGGGCAAGGAAGCTGATGAGCAAGAGCAGAATCGCCATCCCTGACATTTTGCCGACACCATCTGGTGGTGGCTGCGGCGGCTCTTCTCCCCGGGCCGAGAGAGCGTCCTCCCGACTGGAGCGGTAGATGCGGGCAATGTCTTCCGGTGTTGCCCCAAGGTGGAAGTAGCGGAACCGATACCAACCCGTCAGACAGTACTGCCGGAAGGCCCCAAGTTCCAGTAGACGCCGGCTGGATGAGACAACCTGGAGGGGCA
>CAZEXX010000282.1:0-5456 GCA_964516885.1 uncultured Anaerolineales bacterium
CGTCCGGCGACGGCGGCACCGGTGGTTAGCCCCGTGACCGAGGTGCCGGTGGTTAGCCCGGTGATTACGGCTCCGGTGGTTGGCCCGGCGTACGCGCCCGTCCCTACGGTCGGCTTACGCCCCCAGTTGATCCCGACGCGTCTCGGACGCGGCGACGAAGCGTATCCCCAAAGCAAGCGCGGATACTTGAACTCAAGTATCCACGCTTGCTTCATCGTCTAGGCGGAGAGGCAGGGATTCGAACCCTGGGTGGAGTTACCCCCACAACTGCTTAGCAGGCAGCCCCAATCGTCCACTCTGGCACCTCTCCAGGTATTCAGCTGTTAAGTCTAAGCCGGGCGCACCCAGATCCGCCCACGCCATGTGTCAGGCGGAGGGAGTGGGATTCGAACCCACGGTAGCCTTTCGACTACAACGGTTTTCAAGACCGTCGCCATCGGCCGCTCGGCCATCCCTCCGAACAACCAAGCGGCTGGAAGTATACCATGTGGGGTGATTTTGTCAACGCACATGGGTCTGGTGATCGTAGGGGCAGGGCTTGTCCCTGCCCAGTTTGGGGCGATTGTGAGGAGCTTGTCCACAAAGAGGGCACCCACAGGGGGCGCCCCTACGGGAGGGAATGCTGTTTTCCTGGTACTTTGGCATGAGATTATCCTGCTTGGCCTTGCGCTATGCACCTGACCTCTGTACAATAGGATCAAGACGCCGAAGGAGCCAGATATGACGACCGAGCAGCTCGAGATGATGGATGTGAAAGTAGAGGCGCCCAGCGAAGCGGTGGATGTTGATGTCGTGCCACCGGAGATCGACCTGGATGACCCCTCACTCTATTTCAACCGCGAGCTGAGTCTGCTGCAGTTCAACTACCGCGTGCTGGACGAGGCTTTGCAGGAAGGCCGCCACCCGCTGCTGGAGCGGGTGAAATTCTTGTCGATCTTCTTCAACAATATCGATGAGGTCTTCATGGTCCGCGTCTCCGGTCTCCGTCGCCAGCTTGCCGCGGGCGTCGTCGAGACGCCGCCGGATGGGATGACACCGTCCGAGGAGCTGGCGGCGATCCGCCGTGATCTGGGGCCGATGTTGGCCAAGGGGACGGCGTGTTGGCGCGATGATCTGTGCCCCAAGCTGGCCGCGGAGGGCATCCGTGTCCTCAGCTACAGGCAGTTGAAGGGCAACCAGCGCCGGGTGATGCGGCGCTACTTCGAGCATGAGATCTTCCCGGTGCTGACGCCGCTGGCGTTTGATCCTGGCCATCCCTTCCCGCACATCTCCAATCTGAGTGTGAACCTTGCTGTCGTAGTGGAGGGGCCGGGCAAGGGCCGGCGGTTTGCCAGGCTCAAGATCCCTGGCTTCTTCCCGCGGCTGCTGCGTATTCCCGAGGAAGATCGCGCGGAGAGCTACAATGAGCTTGGGCTGGACTCCGTGGTGGGCACCAACTTCGTGTGGATCGAAGAGGTGATCATGGAGAACCTCGACATGCTCTTCCCTGATCTGAAGGTGTTGGCGGCCTATCCCTTCCGCATCACCCGCGACGCCGACCTGGAGATTGAGGAAGATGAGGCGTCCGATCTTCTCTCGACTATCGAGGAGAGTGTGGGGATGCGGCAGTTTGGCTCTGCAGTGCGGCTAGAGGTCCACGAGGCCATGCCGCGCAATATCCGCGATATGCTGGCGGAGAACCTCGGAATCGCCCCGTACCTCCTCTATACATTTGATGGTCCGGTTGGGCTGGCGCACATCATGCAGCTGACTGACGTGCGCGCGCCGGAGCTGAAAGATGTGCCCTTCATCCCACACACGTCCCGATTGCTGGCCGGCGGCAAGAGTATCTTCGCCGCGATCCGGCGCAGGAAGAACATCCTGCTCTACCATCCATACGATAGTTTCACGCCGGTGGTGGACTTCCTACTGGAGGCGGCGCGGGACCCACAGGTGATGGCTATCAAGCAGACGCTCTACCGCGTTGGCCCGAACGCTCCCGTGGTTTCGGCGCTGCTGGAGGCCCGCGAGAACGGCAAGCAGGTGGCGGTGCTGGTGGAGCTCAAGGCGCGGTTTGATGAGGAGAACAACATCGTCTGGGCGAGGGCGCTGGAGCGCGCGGGGGTGCACGTTATCTACGGCCTCGTCGGATTGAAGACCCACGCCAAGCTCTGCATGGTGGTGCGCCGCGAGCCGGATGGGATGGTGCGCTATGTGCACATGAGCACGGGCAACTACAATGCGGCCACCGCCCGGGTCTACACCGATCTTGGTTTCTTTACGATGGATCCCGAGATCGGCGCGGACGTGGCCGATCTCTTCAACGCGTTGACCGGGTATTCGCGCAAAGTGGAGTATCGTAAGCTTCTGGTCGCCCCAGAGGGTATGCGCGACGGGATAATCGAATGCATCGACCGCGAGATTGAGATGCAGCGGCAACACGGGAACGGCTATCTGGCCTTCAAGATGAACCAGTTGGTGGATCCTGCCTGCATCAAGGCGCTCTACCGCGCTTCACAGGCCGGGGTCAAGATCGACCTGCAGGTGAGGGGCACCTGCTGTATCCGGCCGGGGATCCCCGGCATCAGCGACAATATCAAAGTCACATCAGTTGTGGGACGTTTCCTTGAGCACCCGCGAATCTACTACTTCTACAACAACGGCGTGGAGGAGATGCTATTGGGCAGTGCCGATCTGATGCCGCGCAATCTGGACCGACGCGTCGAGACGCTCTTCCCGATTGAGGATGAGAAGATGCTACACGCGATTCGCGACAATATTCTGCGGGTGCATCTGAAGGACAACGTCCAGTGCTGGCACTTGCTCTCCGACGGTAGCTATGAACGATGTGCGAGCACACCTGAAACCCCGCCGCTTAACTCGCAGATGTGGATGGTCGAGCATCGCGGCATCTGGAACGGGGATGCGTGAGGGTGAGACCCCCTAGCTGCAACTAGTCTTCTCTATGCGTCCACGTGCGCAGCATCAGCCGGATCATCCGTGAGAGCTGCCGATCGGAGAGCCACACCGCAAGCTGCGTCCGTGGTGGGGGGCACGCGCCAGGCAGAGTGACCCCCGCACGCACGGTGATGAGGTCCACGAATCGCGAGCGCCAGGGCTCATTCAGTGCACCAATGCGGTCCGCCAGGTCATACCCGCGTCTGAGGTCGGTAGTTGTGTCGATGAAGCGCGGATCGTAGGATAGCCGATGCTCAGATGAGACCTGGTCAAGCGTGCGGGCGGGGCTTGCCGCCACTGAGGGGGAAGAAGCCGTAGATCCAAGACGGTGCATTGTGAGTGTTGTCATCCAAGCTCCCCTGTCCGTGGTGGGTCAGCCCACCCGTGAGATGCTTCCAGTATAACCTGCATCGCGCCGGGTGAAATTACGCCCGAGTTACAGGCTTGTTAAGCTTGAGCTTGGTGACAGGAAGAGGCGCCGGACGTCACGTCCGGCGCGTTGATGTTGGCTGCTGAGCTACAGTGCTGCGGTGATGGCGGCCTTGAGTGCGTCCGTGACCTCGTCGATGGGCTTGTTGCCGTCGATGTCGGCAAGGGATCCCTTGTTACGGTAGTAGTCGATCAGGGGTTTGGTCTGCGCATCGTAGACCTCGAGGCGCCGGCGGGCGGTCGCTTCCGTGTCGTCGTCGCGCTGGTAGAGCTCGCCGCCACATTTGTCGCACACGCCTTCTTCCTTTGGGAGCTTGAACTTGATGTGATACGAGGTGCCGCAGTCCCGGCACAGGCGGCGGCCGGTCACGCGGCTGATAAGTTCCTTGGTGGGCACCTGGATGTTGAGCACGAGGTTGATGCTGTTGTCGTTCTCGGCCAAGGCGACGTCCAGGGCTTCGGCCTGCGCCAACGTGCGCGGGAAGCCGTCCAACAGCGCGCCCTTGGCGCAGTCCTCACGAGACAGACGGTCCAGCACCATGGCAATGGTCACATCGTCCGGGACCAGCTCGCCCTTGTCCATGTAGACTTTGGCCTTAAGACCGAGTTCGGTCTCGTTCTTCAGGTTGTAGCGGAAGAGATCGCCGCTGGCTACGTGCGAGAGCCCGAGGACCTCCTGCAGCCGTTCGGCCTGGGTGCCTTTGCCGGAGGCCGGAGGCCCCATCAAGATCACGTATGTGGGTGATTGCGCCATTATCTTTCTCCTTTGAGTTCTTGGGTAGTCATCAATGCGTGGTGGGGCCTCTGCCCATCACGGCTGTAAGGCCGCAAGCGCTTCCCTCACCATCCGCGGTGTCTCTGCCTCGTGGAAGCGGCCCCAGACCTCAGGCGCCTCCGTTGCATGTAATGTGATCTCGGCCTCGCGAGCGCTGAGATACTTGGCAAGCCCCTTGGACAGCGTGTCAACGGGCCGTATCGCGCCAACCCAGGCGTACCATCGCGTCTCTGCCTGAAGTGGTCTCTCCCATGTGCCGTGCTCCATCACAGCCCGAAGATGGTTGACCGCGACTGCGGCGTCCTGCAGGTCACCAAGGGTGTCTTGCAGGGCTTCCAGCATCTTCAATGCGCCCTTCACTTCGGGGCCAAGCACGTCCCTGAAGAACCTGAGCGTGTATCGCAGATGCTTGACCTTGATACGCAGCTGATGGTACGCTGACAAGGGTGCGTCCGGAAGCCCAATCAGCTCTCCCTGGGCGAGCAGGGCCTCCAGTTGCTCGTTGACGATCAGGGGTACAGTCTCTCGTACAGACGCGGCGACCTCCCTGTCGGGCAGGTGCGTGTCTAGGCATGACCACGAGGCCTGTTTGAACCGGCCGTACCGCTTGCTGTTGAGATACGCCAGCATCTCGTTGCGTCGCCGCGCGTATTCGACATCCCAGACCCGGATCAGCGGCGCGAGCTTGTCCCGGTCGACGCCCGTCTTCGCGAGGTAGGCCTCCGTCTTCTGCCGGAAGACATCCATATCCCGCACTGCGCCCAGGACGCGTGCCGTCTTGCGCAGCCCTTGGCGAATTGGCGCCAGGTTCGCAAGATCCAGATAGGGCTTGGCCATACGGAACGCCGTGCGCATTCTGCGGATCATCACCCGCATATCGTGCAACTCCTCCGGGTCGTCGCCCAGGTAGGTGCCGGATTCGTGCAGTTGCATGCGCAGGAAGAGCGGTCGAAGGAGCTTGCGGGTTGCTTCACCCACCGTGTCATCGGCCCGAACGTTGCCCAGTGCCAGGGCACTGCCCACCCCCGAGGTGCGGTGAGCCATTGCCAGTCCGCGCTCGAACTTGGAGGTTGGCTGTGGCACCAGGCCGGGAAATTCAGCCAAAGCCGCAACGATCTGCGCCAGTTGCGCCTCGTGGCCGGGCTCAAGCAACTCGATCTCAAGCTCGGTGAAGGTCTGCCGCCAATCCCCGTCCGAACAGTCGACTTCATCCAGGCTGAGCTCAGCGATGGCTTCCTGCCGTTCATCGAGGAGGTGGCGAATGCGGCGTTCCTGGGTCAGCTCGAAGAGCGGCACCAGCTTCTGATCTGTGCCG
>CAZEXX010000283.1:0-5369 GCA_964516885.1 uncultured Anaerolineales bacterium
GACGCAAAGAAGGCCCCAAAGCCTGCAGAAAGCCTTTGGGCCCGGGAGCGGAAGCGATTCTCAGAATAGTGAAACACGCAGCACGCGCACCCCACGAGCGTGGCCGCTGTGGCTCGGCTACGGCATCGTCCTCAATCTCCTGGGTTATAGCCACTTCTTTGGAGCGTTTACCATCGCCGCGCAGGGCTTTATCCTGGTCGTTACCCACCTCAAACAGCTCCGCGTGGTGCGTACGTACCTGCTGACGATCATCATCGTCGCCCTGCCCTACATTCCCGTCGTGAGCTTCGCCCTGCGCATCCTGCCGAACTTTCAAATGCAGGACATCAGCAAGGGCTTCGTACCGTTGCGCCTTATGCTCCACGAACTCAGCTCAGAATACATCCTGCGGGCCTCGCGCCTCTACGTGGAACATATGCCGCGCCTGTTGGCCTACGGCGCCGTGGTGATCTCTCTCGGCAGCTTCCGCGCGTGGCGTCAGGACTGGCGCAAAGGCCTGTGGGTCACCAGCCTGCTCATCCTGCCCATCGCCATCTTCTACCCTATCTCGTTCAGGGTCCCGGTCTTCTCCCCCAAGTATCTCAGCGCGACCTTCCTGATCTTCACGCTCTGTCTGGGCTTGGCTGTCGACCAGTTGGCCCGGTGGTGGAAGCCATTGGCCTGGGTGGGGCTCGCCGGCGTCGTCGCCCTCAGTGGATGGGCTAACGTGCGGATCCTGACGGACCCTGCCTACCAGCGTGGGAACTGGAAGGCGGCGGCGGCGTACCTGGAGGCCCATATTGAGCCCGGCGACGCCATTATCGGCTTCGCGGACTACATCCATCGTGGCATCAACCGCTACTATCACGGCGATGCGCCGGTCTATCGCTTCAAGGGAGATGCCTACGCCCCCGAGGAATTCTACCGGGACGTGCTGCAGAACAACAACGACCACCACACTCTGTGGCTGGTGCTGCATCAGGACCAGGCGATGGCACCGCAGAACCGGCTTCGGGAAGTCGCAGGGCTGCTCTACCCGCAGATCACAGGGGTCTATCCCAACAACGGGCGCATCGCCATCCTGGGGTACAGTGTGCGTTGGCACCACGAAGCACTGCCCAGCTACGCACTGCCAGCTGACGCCGCGTTTGAGAACGGCTTGGACTTGGTGGGCTATACCGTCGACGCCACCGAGTTAGCAGCCACCGATAACCTCTTCCATCCGCCCAGCAACTGGATACACGTCACCACCTATTGGCAGCGCTCGGGAGAGCTGACCTCCGATGACTTCATCCCGTACCTTCATATGGTAGACAAACAGAGCGGCGTCTGGGGCGGTGAGCTGCAGCGGGTCCCCACGGTCTTCCACCGCGACCCGGCCAGCGGTTGGGACAGAGGCACCATCGTGGAAGCGCACTACGACGTCAATCTCAACCCGGCGACGCCCGCCGGGTCCTATCGTCTTGTGGTCGGCCTGCACAACGGGGACGGGGAGTCTATCCCGATGACATCCGGCAGGTACGAAGTCGACCTAACCCAGATCCGCATCGTCGAGTAACCGGTCCTATGATCGCGCAGAAGGCACGTCCATGGCTGCCCCTCCTGCTATTGTTGGTCTTCTTCGCGCTGGGCATGACCCAGGTGCGCTACGCCTCGATCACGTTCGACGAGGGCCCGCACCTTGCTGTGGGATACACTACTTTACGAACCCGCGACCTGCGACTCCAGCCTGTCCACATCCACCCCCCGTTGGCCAACGTGCTGGCGGCGCTGCCGCTGCTGCTGCAGCCGGATCTGCCTGATCCCACTACCATCGACGGCTGGGAGATCGCCAGCCTCTCGGCGATCACGGACGCTGTTGTATGGCGGTATCCGCACCCGGCGCGCATTGCCACTGCGGGACGCGTGCCGATTCTGTTGTTGAGCACACTCTTGGGGGCGCTGGTCTTCCGGTGGGCCCGCGGTCTGGGAGGGTGGCCGGCAGCCAGCCTGGCGCTGACCCTGTTTGCGCTCGACCCGAATCTCATCGCCCACAGCGGCTTGATCACCACGGATGCCGCGGCGGTCACGTTGAGCGTCGCAACGCTCTATACACTCTATCGCTGGCTGGTATCGCCGGCCGGCAGCCGATCGCACCGGCGATGCTTTGTCCTCACGGGTGTGCTGCTCGGCCTGGCCCAGTTGGCCAAAGTGTCAACCCTCTCGCTCTTCCCCGTGGTCGGGCTGATTCTCTTCGCGCAAGCCTGGACCCACAGAAGATTGTCTCAGGCCCTCGGCTTGAGCATAGGCCAGTTCCTCATCGTGGTCGCCATCGCGGGCGTCGTCATCTGGGCCGGATACGGTTTTGAACTCTCCGCTGTCGAGGGTGTACCGTTCAGGGTACCGGCGAGCACCCATTTCACCATCTACCGGTCTCTGAACGAGCACTACGGTCTCGGCCACCCGACCTTTGCCCTTGGGCAGGTCAGCGACGAGGGCTGGTGGTGGTACTTCCCGGCCGCCTTCCTCATCAAGACGCCGCTGCCGGTGCTGCTGCTCCTGATGGGAAGTGTAATAGCCGGCGTCGGTCTTCTGGCGCAGAGAAATGCAGCGTTGAGATGGACCTGGCTGAACTCGCTGCCGGTGGCCCTGACGCTGGGCCTTTTCCCGGTCATCTATGCCGCGGTCAGCCTCCTCAGCTCCGTCAACATCGGCTACCGCCATCTGCTGCCCTTGCTGCCCTTCCTCTATGTGGGCACCGCGCAGATCCTGACGCGGTTGCCCAACAATCGTGGGGCCATCAGACGGACCCGTCGCGCCGCAGGCGCTCTCCTGATAGCATGGCTATCCCTGGGCACCGTACGCACGCTGCCCACCCCACTCACGTACTTCAACGAGCTTGCCGGCGGACCGTCCGGGGGCTATCGCTATCTCGTGGACTCCAACCTCGATTGGGGGCAGAATCTCTGGGAACTGGCATCGTGGATGGCGGCGAACGACGAGGAGCACGTCCGCTACGCACACTACAGCCCGGCGAATCCCGAGGTCTACGGGATTGACGCGGACTTCCTGCCCCCCGATCCCCGAGCCGTCGCCTTCACTCCGTGGCGGCCCGAACCCGGGCTCTACGCCATCGGCGCGACGGTGCTGCAGGGCCCCTACGCACCGGATATCAACACCTACGCCTGGTTCCGCGCGCGCGAGCCAGACACTGTACTTGGGGATGCGCTCTTCGTCTACCGAGTTGCCGGACAGCCGGCACCGGAGTGGCTCGTATCCTGCACACAGCTCAGTCACGAATACATCAAGAAGCAGCTGGGCATGGCCGCCATTCGCATCATCGATGTCAATTGCGATCAAACACAAGTCCATACAGCTGGACAGGGGCTCTACCTGACCCCGGCCGGTCCTGAGCCA
Source organism: uncultured Anaerolineales bacterium (assembly GCA_964516885.1). Classification (GTDB taxonomy): domain Bacteria; phylum Chloroflexota; class Anaerolineae; order B4-G1; family SLSP01; genus PWVB01. Next base: position 3,376 of record CAZEXX010000283.1, read on the forward strand.
GGGGGACGCAGCACCATTGAGCTGACGCTCAAGAGCGCAGAGGGAGCACCAACGCATATGTTGTACCAGGTCGTGGAATCTCCGCAGCCTCAGACATCCTCAGAAGAGATTGAGCTCAATGGACCGGTGACGCTCATCGGATACACGTTACAGGAACAGAACGCGGCAGTGGCTCTCGATACATTCTGGCGCGTTACCGAAGCACCAACCCGACCGCTCTCCCTGATGGCACACTTGATCTCTCCGGGCAACTCTGCGGTTGCGGTTGGGGACGGCCTGGGATTCTCGGTTGATCAATGGCGTCCTGGAGACACCATCATACAGAGCCACACTTTGGCGCCTGCCGAGACGTCCCCAGCCGGTCCGTACGAGATCCAGGTTGGCGCATACTGGCTGGATACGATGGAACGTATGCACCTCAAGGACTTGCCAGACCAGGATAGTATCACTCTTGTTGCCCTCAGCTTCGAAGGTCCCGATGAGAAGTAGCAGGAAGCCCAGCCGGGCGCTCACCGTCTTGCTGCTCTTGGTGCTCTTTGGGCGGCTGGCAATCGCCTCCCGCGAGCTATCATTTACTTCGGATGAGCCCTCGCACATAGCCACTGGGTACGCCTATCTCGCGCAGGGCGCAACCTGGACCGTGCCATTGCGCGGACACCCTCCTCTGCTGAATGCGTGGCTCGCCCTACCGTTCTACATTGGCAACCCCAACATACCCCTTGCTGCCTTACCGGGATGGCAGGAGGACAACACAACGTACGTTAAGGCATTTGTCCCATTCCTCAGGGACAATGTGGCCCAGGCTGAGGTCGCCACGCGGACACCCGTGCTGCTGCTGTCAGTATTGCTGGCAGCTGTCGTGGCGCGCTGGGCAGAGTGTCTGGTAGGTCGTCGGGCCAGTAGTCTCAGCCTTCTGCTGCTCATGAGTGATCCCACTTTCCTTGCCCACGGTATGTTGGCGACAAACGACGTCGGTGTAGTGGCATTGGGGACTCTGGGGCTGTTCCTCACTTACAGGTCAATCAGACACACTACGGCAACGCGTATCCTGCTCGCTGGGCTTGCGCTGGGCTTGACGATGTTGGCGAAGGGATCAGGGATCATATGGCTTGCCGGCGCACTCTTGATGATAGTCGGATCCCTCGTTGGTGGGAGAAGAGATCTTCAGCACGTCCTGAGTCGGCTCATGGTGGGCGTTGGGATGTCCGGCGTAGCCTTACTGTGCGTCTGGCTCTGCTACGGTCTCGAATGGGGGGCGCTAGAGGTCGGCGCTCTGACAATTCAGGTGCCCGCCCCCACGCATTGGCAAGGCATTCTGACACAATCCACGGGAGCCGAAGAACGCTGGACCTACTTCCTGGGAACCGTACGCCAGGGTGGAAGCTGGACCTATTTTCCTGTCGCTGGGTTGATCAAGAACCCCATACCCTTGATCGTTCTGGGGATGTGGGGCTTGACGAGCTACGTGCGACGAAAGCGGCAGCGAACCCTCAGCCCCATTGTCTGGATCTTCCCAGTTCTCTATGTCGTGGCCGCCATCGCGAGTGGCGTCAATATCGGCTATCGGCACATGCTGCCGTTGCACCCCTTCATCTATCTCCTGATCGTGCAGTTGCCCCTTACGAAGCCGGGTGTGAAAACGGTGTGCGGCCTCCTGGTTGTCTGGCTCACGGCCGAATCTCTCATAACCGCCCCATACTATCTCTCATACTTCTCTCCCATAGTGGGCGGCTCGGAGCAAGGTTGGCGTTATCTCGCGGACTCCAACACAGACTGGGGACAAGGATACAGATCGCTGCGCTCATATCAGCTGGCCAATGAGGACAGTCGCACCGTTGGGTACTCTGGGCCGGAGGGATACATCGGGCTCAGCACATATGATGTTCAGTACACAGCCCTTCCACCAGTGCACAGTAACCCGGCGCCCATACTCCTGCCTGACCTCTATCCTGACTCTGGGCCATATGCCATCAGCGCCAACAGCCTGAGCGGAC
>CAZEXX010000284.1:0-2390 GCA_964516885.1 uncultured Anaerolineales bacterium
CTTGCCGCACGAGTGGTTGGCTACGATGGCGGTGTTCCGTCAGCGGTTTCATTCTGGTCAGCGGATCAGCGATACATCTGGTCCGGTTGTTGAATCGCTGAATCACTGAAGCGGATGATCACGCTGATACTTGCCGCACGAGTGGTTGGCTACGATGGCGGTGTTCCGTCAGCGGTTTCATTCTCATTCTCATCAGCGGATCAGCGATACACTCCTCTATAGCTCATACAGTTCTGTATACTTTTCCCTCAGGTACTTCAGCAGTGGCTGGGCGCTAAGCTCGACATTGAACTCCCGCTTCATCAGCTCGCGGGCCGTGAACTTGCGTCCGTGACCGTGAATACGCTCGCGGAGCCAGCGGAGCAGCGGCGCGAATTCGCCGCGCGAGAAGCCGTCCTCGAGACCCGGCAGGTCTTGCTTGGCCTGGGCGTAGATCTGGGCGGACATCAGGTTACCGAGGCTGTAGGTAGGGAAGTAGCCGATGGTGCCGTGGGACCAATGGATGTCCTGCAGACACCCCAGCGCATCGTTTGGCGGTGTGAGGCCGAGGTACTCCTCGTACTTGGCGTTCCACGCGTCGGGAATGTCGGCGACCTTCAGCCCACCGGTGACCAGTGCCTGCTCCAATTCGAAGCGTACGAAGATGTGTAGGTTGTAGGTGACCTCGTCGGCCTCCACACGGATCAGCGACGGCTTCACCTTGTTGATGGCCCTGTGGAACTGGCCCATTGAGACGGGCCCAAGTTGCTCCGGGAAGAAGGCTCGCAGGATCGGGTAGTAGTAGCGCCAGAACGGTACGCTGCGTGCGACCTGATTTTCCCACAGGCGGGACTGCGACTCATGAACGCCCAGTGTGGCGCCGCCGGCGAGGAGGGTGCGCTCAAACCTATCCGGGCTGCCCAATTCGTAGAGGGCGTGCCCACCCTCATGCACACTGCCGAAAATGGCTGATCGGGGGTTGTCCTCGTGGATGCGCGTTGTCACCCGCACATCGGAGTTGCCAAATTCGATCGTGAAGGGGTGCGGTGCGTGGTCCTGCCGCCCCTTTGTGAAGTCGTAGCCGATGTCGCGCAGTAGGAGGAGCGTGAAGTCCCACTGCTTCTGCCGGTCAAAGGTATTGTTCTCGAGGAAGCTGCTGTCCGACTCGGGTTTCTCGGCGATCTCGCGAACCAGGGGAACGAGACCTGCCTTCAGATCATCGAAGAGCGTCTGAACTTGCGCAGTAGTGATCCCGGTCTCAAACTGATCCAGCAGTGCGTCATAGGGATGCTCCTTGTACCCCAAGCATTCTGCCTTCTCCACTTGGATGTCGACGAGTTCGGCGAGATGAGGCTCAAAGACAGGATAGTCATTGGTTTCGCGAGCCTTGCGCCACGCGACGAAGGCATGGGAGGTGGCTTTGCTCTCTCGCAGGACCAAGTCTGCAGGTAGCTTTGTCTGCTGGTCGAACATCCGGCGGGTGACGCGCGCCAGGCTGGCTTCGTCGCTATCATAGTCCATACCCGCGACCTCTGCCTCCGCCGCGCCCAGCAGGCCGGCGGTTTCGCTAGATGTGAAGATCTCGTGGGCCATCGAGGCCAATGTGGCCAGTTGGTCTGAGCGAGGACCAACACTGTTGTCCGGCATATTGACTTCCTGATCCCAACTCAACACTGCAGCCGCGTGCTGGAGGTCAATGACTCTCGCGAGATGATTCTTCAGGGCTTCCAGTTTCTCTGTCATAGGATTCCTTTCTCTGAGGTGACGATTGCTTAGGGCGTGGTAGATCTTGCCGGCCGCGCCGGGAACACGTGGTCGTCTTGCCAATCATTATATCTTAGGATCATCAGGTGAAAAAAGGAGGATCTGTGATCGCTCCAGCGATACACAGATCCTCTTGTCGGCTGCTACAATCAGGAGTCATCGGCTCAACGATTGCGTGTCACCGCCAGCGTCAGCGAACAGCCGTCAACTTGGTCCTCCAGGACGCCATCACCCGATGGTACCTCAACGGCCTTAATCTCATCGGCGAGGACTTCGTCGGCGATAGCGCTGCCATAGGTCTCCAGGGCCGCGGCCAGCTCACCCTCCGCCTTGTACGTTACGGTGATGCGGTCGGTCAGATCGTAGTCCGCCTGCTTGCGGAGTTCCTGGACGCGCCGTACGATCTCGCGCGCCAAGCCCTCCAGCTTCAGCTCGGGAGTGACCGCGGTGTCGAGAGCGACGACCAATCCACCCTCATCGGCGACACCGAATCCCTCGCGGGCATGTGTCTGGACCAAGACCTCGTCCGGGGCCAGTACGACCACGGTGCCGTCGTCCAGCGTCATCTCCAGCGGCTTCCCGGCGTTGAGGGTCGCTACGGCCTCTCCGGCATTGAGTTCGGCCAGCGCCTTGCGCACCTTGGGGAA
>CAZEXX010000284.1:2490-5350 GCA_964516885.1 uncultured Anaerolineales bacterium
GCCTTGATGAAGTTCACCAGAACGGTATACAGCGTCTGGTAGGCGGCCTGCTTGTCGGCGTCCGCGGTGGGGCTTTCGCCGCGGGCAGCCCAGAAGCGCCGGCGGCTCCGCCGAATGTACCAGTTGCTCAGGTCACTCAGGAAGGCCTCTGCCGGCTGCCCGATCTTCACCGGGATGAAGCTCTCGTAGCCCTCGACCATCGCATTGATCGTCTCACGCAGTCGTGCGATGATCCAGCGATCCAGAACGGTTGGCTCGACATCGTCGGACCACGGATCATGGAGATGGGGTTGCCCCTCTGTGATGCGGGACGGATTGTCCAGCAGCGCTGCGGGCGGCGTCCATTCATCGATGCCCGCGTAGGTGACGAGGAACGAGTAAACATTCCAGAGCGGGATGATGAACCGGCGGCGCGTCTCGTCGGCACGCTGGTAGCCGAATAGTAGGTTCTGATCCAACTTCTGGTTGACGTAGAGCCAGCGCATGGTGTCAACGCCGATCTTCTCGGCAGCGTCGTCGAACCAGATCGCGTTTCCCCAGGATTTGTGCATCTGACGTCCATCCTCCGCATAGAGCGTGGAGTAGCCGTGGACAACCTGGGTGGGCGGACGGTTCTCAAAGACGGTGCTCATCGTGATGAGGCTGTAGAACCAGTTCCGGAACTGGCCCGGGAACGATTCGCTGATCCAGTCCGCCGGGAACCACTGGTTCCAGAAGTCCCGGTCCGTGCGGTAGCGCAGGGTGGAGTAAGCAACGCTGCCGGCGTCCAGCCATGGGTTGCCTACATCGGTGGTGCGCGTCATCGTGCTGCCGCAACTCGGACACGCGATCTTCACGGCGTCCACGTAGGGCCGGTGCGGCGTGTGACCTTTGAACTCGTCCCAGCCCTCGACGGCACGTTCGCGGAGCTCGTCCTCGTCACCGATGACCTCGTGATGGGCGCACTCTTCGTCGTCGCAGACCCAGATCGGCAGAGCCAATCCCCAATAGCGCTTCTTGGAGATCATCCAATCCTGCATATTGCGCAGCCAATCCATCTCTCGCGCATAGCCGAACTCGGGGATCCACTTGATCTCATCCACCACGTCCATGATCTGATAGCGCAGGCTGGCGGCTTTTTCCTCTTCCGTGACCTCTTCGCGAGGCTTGTCGTAGAGCTCGCCCATGCTGATAAACCATTCGTCGACCAGGCGGAAGACCAGCGGTGTGCTACAGCGCCAGCAGACGGGATAGCGATGCGTGTACTTGTCGACCCGGTAGAGCAGGTTCTTGTCCTCCAGGTTGTGGAAAATATCGTGGGCGACATCGTGGACGTCGCGCCCGGTCAGCCAATCAAAGCCGTCCTCGAAGATGCCGTCTTCTTTCAGCGGTGCCAGCGCCGGCAGATTGTGGATCTCGCCCAGATCGAAGTCCTCGGCGCCACAGCCCGGTGCGATGTGCACGATGCCGGTACCTTCCTCCTCGCCGACCTCTTCCCACGGGATCACGCGATGGAAGGCCGGGATATCCTCCGCCCGGACCGCCTCGAGTTCGTCGAACGGCCCGTCGTAGGTCCATCCGATCATCTCTGCGCCCTTGAGCCGACCGAGGATCTTGTGCTCGCCCTTGACGACTTTGGCCAAGGTGCCCTCGGCCAGATAGTATGTCCAGCCATCCTTGGCTCTGACCTTCACGTAGGTCAGGTCCAATCCGACCGCCGCAGCGACGTTGCTGGTCAGGGTCCACGGGGTGGTGGTCCAGACCAGCAGGGCTTCCTGTTCGCGGCCCCGCAGCGGGAAGCGGACCACCGGCGCATCGTGGGTCAGATCCCGATAGCCGTCGGTGACGATCTCATGCTGGCTGATCCCGGTTTCACAGCGCGGGCACCAGGGCATCACATCGTGGCCTTTGTAGAGCCAACCTTTTTCCCAGACGCGCTTCAGGAACGTCCAGATGGTGTAGTTGTTCTCGGTGGCAAAGGTGAAGTAGGAGCCGCCCAGTTCGGGCATGCCCAGCTGCCCGACGATGGTTTCGGCGGAACCGGTGACGGGGCCCAACGGCCCTTGGATGGTGACCTCCTGCTGAGCATCTTCCAGCAGCTTGTCGGCCAGATAGCGCAGCACGTCGGGGTCGTTCCAGTCCATCCAATAACCGAGGCGGATGGACTGCTCCGTCTGCCGGGCTGCCTGTCGCAAGACGCGCGCCTTGCACTCCAGAACGAACGGCGCGAGGCCATAGGTCTCGATGTCGTGCTTGGATTTGAAGCCCATTTCCTTCTCGACCTCGACCTCAACCCACAGGCCCTGGCAGTCAAAGCCATTCTGATAGCGCTCCTGGTAGCCGCGCATGGCCCAGAACCGCTGCCAAAGATCCTTGTAGGTCCGGCCCCATCCGTGGTGCAGGCCCATGGGGTTGTTGGCCGTGATCGGTCCGTCGATAAAGGACCAATGCGGCGCGCCTTTGCGCAGCTCGTTGAGCTTTTCAAACGCCTGGGTGCGTGTCCACCTCTCCAGGATCTGGCGCTCCAGTTTGATGAAGTCACTCTGCGTGCTCACAGGTTTGAATGCCATGGATACCTCCCTGCAACTTCCCTTCTGATCTCATATCTCAGAACACAAACACGCTTCCGCCCTTTCAGGGACGGGAGCGTGTGTCTTTTGAACTTGCTCTCGCGGTACCACCCTGGTTGCCCCGCATTCCACGGAGCCACTCAGTCAATGGCCGACACCATTGTGCTTTGGATAACGGGTGCAACTCCCGGCCCGGCTTAGTTTAATGCTGCTTCTGAGCAGCCGTTCAGCGGGCAGCTCCAGAGGGATTTTCAGCGCAACTTTCGCCGTCCGGCTTTCACCATCCCGGACTCGCTTGGGCGTGTGCCTGC
>CAZEXX010000285.1:0-5348 GCA_964516885.1 uncultured Anaerolineales bacterium
TCGTAAGTTTGGAGGAAGTGTTACGTGAATAGCAGTCGCGAGCCACTTGAGGTGTATGGGCTGAGGACCACACCTATTGCCATCATCGGCGCAGCCGGTATTTTTGCTGAGTCGCATGATGTTGTGGAGTATTGGGACAATATCCTCAACAAGATCGACTGTATTACCGAGGTGCCTCCCTCACGGTGGCGTGTCGATGACTACTACGACCCCGACCCTGCCGCCCGTGACAAGGTCTACTGCAAACGCGGTGGCTTTCTTCCCGACATCGACTTCAACCCGATTGAGTTCGGCATCCCTCCCAATATCCTGGAAGTGACCGATGTCTCCCAACTGCTGGCCTTGGTGGTCGCGCGAGATGTGCTGGTGGACGCCGGGTACGGCGCTCAGCCTGAGGGTCGGGACTTCGACCGGACGCGTGTGGGCGTGGTCCTGGGCGTTGCCGGTGGCCTGAAGATGATCACGCCCCTGACCTCACGTCTGCAGTACCCGGTCTGGGAGCAGGTTCTGAGCAGCCACGGGCTGCCGGAGGCGCAGGTCAGCGAGATCGTCGACAACATCAAGCTGGCCTATGCGGAGTGGAACGAGAACGCCTTCCCCGGTCTCCTGGGAAACGTCATCGCCGGTCGCGTTGCCAACCGCTTCGACCTCGGGGGCATGAACTGCACCACGGATGCGGCGTGTGCCAGCAGCCTCAGTGCGATCACGCTCTCGGTGAGCCAATTGCTTGAGGGCCGCGCCGATATGATGATCGCGGGCGGCGTGGACACGGATAACTCGCCCTTTACCTTCATGTGTTTCAGCAAGACGCCGGCTTTCTCACAAGGTGACGTGCCGCGCCCCTTTGATGCCGATGCTGACGGGATGATGGTCGGCGAGGGGATCGGTATGGTGATGCTTAAGCGTCTGGCGGATGCTGAGCGGGACGGCGATCATATCTATGCCGTCATACGCGGCCTCGGGGCCTCCAGCGACGGTCGTTACAAGAGCATCTACGCGCCGCGGCCCGAGGGCCAGGCGCTGGCAACCCGCAGGGCCTATGAGGACGCCGGTGTCTCACCGCTCTCCGTGGGGCTGATCGAAGCCCACGGGACTGGCACCCGTGCCGGCGATCCGGCTGAGTTCGAGGGGCTGACGCAGGCCTTCGGTCGGGCAAACGGGCGGGGTCAGTACATTGCCCTGGGCAGCGTTAAGTCACAGATCGGCCACACCAAGGCGGCGGCAGGTGCCGCCGGCATGATCAAAGCGGCGCTGGCCCTTGACCAGAAGGTGCTGCCGCCGACGTTGAACGTGACCCAGCCCAACCCCAAGTTCGAACTTGAGACCACGCCCTTCTACATCAACACTGAGACCCGCCCCTGGATCCGGCCTGAGGGTGGCGTGCCGCGCCGAGCAGGCGTCAGCGCGTTCGGGTTTGGCGGCACCAATTATCACGTGGTGCTGGAGGAGTACAGCGCCGATCACGATGGCGCCTACCGCCTCGGCAGTGTGCCACAACCTGTGCTGCTCCACGCGGGCGATGCCGCGGCGCTTCTGTACTCCTCCGAGACGCTGTTGGCGGGATTGAGCGGCGATGGCGCCGCCACGGTCTATTCTGAGGTCACCTTGGCAAGCAAGGCGCCTGCCATCCCGCAGGGCGATGCCCGGTTGGGGTTTGTAGCGGATTCCCTGGGTGAGGCGCGGGATCTTCTATCTGGCGCAATCGCGATGATGCATGCGCGCCCGGACGTTGAGAGCTGGGCGCATCCCAAGGGTATTGTCTACCGCCGGCAGGGCGTAGAGGCCGATGGCGGGCTCGTCGCCCTCTTCCCCGGGCAGGGTGCCCAGTACCTCAATATGGGACGCGATCTGGTCGTTAACTTCCCTCCGTTGCGCGAGATGTTCAGTCGTATGGATGCTCGCTTCATCGAGGAGGGGTCTCCGGCTCTATCATCGATCGTCTACCCGCCTCCGGCCTTTGACGAAGAGACCGAGAAAGCGCAGGCGGTTGCGCTGCAGGCCACGGACTATGCCCAGGCCGCAATCGGTGTGTGCAGTGCCGGACTGTTCAAGTTGCTCAGCCAGGCCGGATTCGAGCCGAACTTCACCGCCGGACACAGCTTTGGCGAGCTGTCTGCACTGTGGGCCGGGGGCGTGCTCGATGACGACGATTTCCTGCGACTGGTCAAGGCGCGCGGCAAGGCGATGAGCCCCCCGGATGATCCGGATTTCGACGCCGGTGGCATGGCTGCCGTTCAGGGCGCACCTGCCGACGTGGAACGCGAGATCGCGGCATTCGAGAACGTGATCATCGCCAACCTGAACTCCAACTCACAGGTGGTGCTTGCCGGACCGACGGTGGAGCTTGCGCGTGCCGGCGAAGCGCTGAGCGCGAAAGGGTTCAAGGTCACTATGCTGCCCGTCTCGGCCGCTTTCCACACCCCCTTGGTGAGCCACGCGTCAGCGCCCTTCGCCGAGGCTGTGGCGCCCACGACCTTCCACCCCTCGGATGTAGTGGTCTACTCCAATACGACGGGCGAACCTTACCCGGATGACCCTGAGGTCATGAGAACACTGTTGTCCAACCACATCCTCAATCCGGTCCTCTTCAAACGACAGATCGAGGCTATCTATGAGGCTGGGGGGCGCGTCTTTGTTGAGTTCGGGCCCCGCAGGATCACAACCGGTCTCGTGGAGGACATCCTGGCGGACAAACCATACGTCGCAGTGGCGTTGAATCCGAGCCGGAGCAAATCAAGCGATCGCCAGTTCCGTGAAGCCGTCGTGCAACTGCGCGTCGCCGGTTTGAACTTGGGCAATGTTGATCCGTATGAGCGGGTGGTCTTGACCGACGCGGCGCGTGAGACAGCATAGAGCTGATGCAGCTACGGGAGGAATGAAAATGGCATTTAAGATTACCCTGAATGGGGCGAATTACGTGGACGCGAGGCGGCAGCAGGCTTTCGAGGCTGCACTAGCGGAGGATAGAAGCAAGTCCAGTCATCTGGGCGGGAATGGGCACACACCGACTGCGGCTGACAAGCCGCCGGTGTCACCGGCGCTGCCGGCGGCGGCCGCGGGCGACAGTTCTGTGGCACCCACGGTGGTCGTGGTGCAAGATTATGATCGCGTGCTGGATGGGTTGGAGCGTGGCCTGGCCAAGTCTTACGATCATCAGAGTGAGACGTTGAGGGTGCACCAGCAGTATCTGAGCAATCAGGCTGCTTACGCCAGCATCTTTGCTCAGCTGATGCAGGAACAGGGCACGCTTTTCAGCGGCGATGCGCCTGTCTCAGGGCAGAGTGACGTGCTGCTGCAGATCCTGCAGAGTCTGTCACGCAGTGTGGAGCAGTTCCACCAGCATCAGGCGGAGACTCTGACCGTCCACAGCCATTTTCTGGACCAGCAGTCAACGTATGCTCAGGCGTTCGTAGACCTGCTGCAGACGCACTACGGTACCGCCTTGACCGGCGGTGGGACGGTTGCCGGCAATGGCAACTTACACGGCAATGGCAATGGCAATGGCAATGGCAATGGCCATCACCCCATACCGGCCATTCGGGCTCCGGTGAGCACACTTCCGCAGCCGGTGGCGGCGGTCGGCCCCACTGTTGCCGCAGCGCCGCGACCCGAGGTGCCCGTCGAGATCGCGCGCGCTGGAACCGTGCGTGTCGAAGCCGTGACACAGACCGCTACGCCTGTCCCGGTCCCGGCCCCAGTTGCGGACGCGCCTATAGGCGTGGAGGAATTGGGCAATGCGCTTCTGGAGATCGTCAGCGAGAAGACGGGTTACCCGGCCGAGATGCTGGAGCTGGAGATGGATATGGAAGCGGATCTGGGCATCGACTCCATCAAGCGGGTTGAGATCCTCGGGGCGCTACAGGATGCCTATCCGACCCTGCCGGATGTCGAAACCGATGCGTTGGGGGAGCTGCGCACCTTGGGGAGTATCCTTGAGTATATGACTGCGCAGAGTGCCGGCTACGGACAGTTGGCGGCAGCGGTTGCTGAGGCTACCCCAGACGTGCCGGAGCAGGTGGCGGACGCGACGTCGGCTGATCTTGCGGCCTTTGAGCTCGCGAGCCCAGGGCTCGTTAGCCCCGGACTCGAGAACCTGGGCGATGAGCTACTGGCGATTGTGAGCGACAAGACCGGCTATCCGGCCGAGATGCTGGAGCTGGAGATGGACATGGAAGCCGATCTGGGGATCGACTCCATCAAGCGTGTCGAGATCCTCGGCGCCCTGCAGGATCTGCATCCCGATCTACCCGAGGTGGAGACGGAGGCACTGGCTGAGCTGCGGACGTTGGCGCAGATCCTCGACTATATGAAGGATGGGGCAGCGGCAAAAAAAGCATAGGGCAGGAGCGGCGCAGCCTTCCCGCAATTCAGGCCGCGGGAGTCTCTTTTCGGTGGCTGCCTACTCCAGATGCCCTAGACATCACTCTGCCTGACACGTTTACCTCACTTGTTGTCGACGATGGGTCCGAGCTGACGCCCGCTCTAGTACTGCGGCTTCGTGATGCCGGATGGCCAGTGGTGCTGCTGCGCTTCCCTGATACGGTGTGTGCGCATGGTGACCGGGCCTTGCCGCCGGACCTTCCTGTTGTCACATCGGACTCCGGCGATGAATCTGCTATAACGGCGGCACTTTCTGCGCTGCGGGATGCGCACGGCCCAGTTGGGGCTTTCATCTACTTGCATGGGCAGTCGACCGGCGAGCCCGAGGTCGGTGACGTGCCCTACACGGGTGTGGCGGATGCCGTGCGACGCCCCTTCATCCTGGCGAAGTATCTCTGGTCGGATTTGGCTGCTGCGGCCGGTGCAGGTTGGGCCGGCTTCTTCACGGTCACGCGGATGGACGGCGCGTTAGGCACGACCGGGCAACTTCCGGGCGGAACGCGGGGTCTGGCTGCGGGCGGCTTGGCTGGGCTGACCAAGACGCTGCGTCTGGAATGGCCGACGGTGGCCTGTCGCGCTGTCGACCTGGCGCCCGAATTGGAGCCGGATCGGGCCGCCGAGCTCCTGCTTGGGGAGATCCACGATCCCAACCGGCTGGTGGCGGAAGTGGGTTGGGGGCACCGCGGGCGGATGACGCTTGAGGCCGGTGCGCGTCAGCTCGCCCCAGCCCTGGAGGAGTAGGGTATGGTGCATAGTGACCGGCCCACAGCCGAGACCGTCTTCCTGGTCAGTGGAGGAGCGAAGGGGATCACCGCACAGTGCGTGATTGCGCTGGCGCGCCGGTTCCGGTCGAAGTTCATCCTCGTCGGACGATCTCAGTTTGATGCGCAACCCGAGCCGGAGTGGGCCGTGGGGAAGGCGAGTGACGCCGACCTTATGCAGGGTGCGATGGCACATCTCAAGTCGAT
>CAZEXX010000286.1:0-5330 GCA_964516885.1 uncultured Anaerolineales bacterium
GCTTCCGCTCCCGGGCCCAAAGGCTTTCTGCAGGCTTTGGGGCCTTCTTTGCGTCGCATTCTTGTGCCTGTCTGGTGTGCTCAAGCGAACGTTACGTCCGTCTAGAATCTGTCGGGCGGTTCGGTTCGCCGCTTTGACCAACAGCAGCGTGGAGAGGCCGGCGAGGAACATATGGAGGCCATACATCTTGGCTTCCTGGCCGTGCCAAATGGCAAAGGGTGAGATCGCCAGGAAAACGGCCGTCAGGCCGGCGACTCGACCGTTGAACCACGTTCGCGCCAACCGCCACATCACGGCAACGGTCAGCACGGAGAAGAGATCTGACAGATAGCGGATGCCAAAATCACTGGGGCCACCGAATCGCCGCCAAAACCAGAGCAGCAGGAAGTAGAGTGGGCCGTTCTCGTCCGGCGAGATCAGCAGCTTGATGGTCTCTTTCAGTGGGTGGTCGATGAAATAGAAGGCCTGAATCTCGTCCATCCAGAAAGACTGGAAGTCCAGCGTGGAGGTTCTCAGCACGTAGGCGAGCAGGACGGCGGAAACCGGGATCCAAGCTGCCTTGCGACGGAGGGTCATGCGCTATGCTCGGGCTCTGCGATGAGCTGCATGAACCGGCGTAGTATCTCGGGCCCGGCGGGGGAGGGTTCGCACGTATCGAGCAGGGCGTCGGGATCCTGGCCCTCTTCGACGAGCTCCGCGCGGCGGACTCGGATGTAGGCCTTGACGACCTCGACGTCGAACTCCGGATGGAACTGCACGCCCCACACGTTTTCGCGGACGACGAAAGCGAGATGGGGATCCATATCGCTGCTGGCCAGGACGCGCGCATCCGGAGGCAGCCTTAGCACCGACTGACTGTGGCTTGTCTGGACCTTGATGGTCTCGCCGAATCCGCCCAGCAGCCAGTCCGTGCGCGCGGTGCGCTTGAGGTGCGCTGTGACCGTGCCGAACTCAGAGCCCAGCGGATTGTTGCCTACCTCGCCGCCCAATGCGTAGGCCAGGAGCTGATGCCCGTAGCAGATGCCCAGAATGGGGAGCCCCTGCAGGACGGCGCGGCGCAGCCAGTCCGCGGTCTGCTCGCTCCAGTCGGCGTGCTCCGTGACCGTGGCGTGTGACCCTGTCAGGACGGCGCCGGAGATACCATCAAGCGCGGGCAGGGCTTCACCTCCGCGGGGATCCACGATGATGACGTTCTCACGCCGCATCGCCATGCTGGCCAAGACCCAGTCCTCGAAATCTCCGCGCTGGGTGGATAGCGACGGCATGGTGCTACCCAGTTTGATGATGGCCGGTTTGCGGCTTGTCGTCACTTTACGCTCCTCAATAGCAACCTGGTAATGTGGCGCTACAAGGTTGTTTTCTCAACGCTTTTCCAGCCTGACCGCTATGGACTATGGGCCGAACTGTTGTCCCCGTCATTGTACCACAGACGTGGTCAGCGGCCCCTGTGCTGCCAGACAGCGTAGCCAAGGATCAAGAGCGCCATACCGGCGAGACCGAGGCCCAGATGCATCGAGGTTGGCGCGTACTTCATCGCTACACGGTGCTCACCAGGCGGTACGACCACGCCGCGGAAGATGCCGTCTGTCTTCAGGAGGTCGGTTGGCTGTCCGTCTATGGTGGCAGTCCATCCGGGGTAGAGTATGTCGGAGAGCACGAGCAGCGCCTGCTCCGACGTGCGCACAAGGAACTCGGCCCGGTTGGCGCCGTAGGCGAGCACCTCCAGTGTGCCGCTGCCGCTCCCGTTCAGGTCCGGCCCGTTCTCGACCGTCGCTACCAGCGCGGGAGAGAAGTCTGCGGCGAATATAACGGCGTTGGCCTCCTCGATGGTGCTGACAGGGAGGGTGTCGTAGACCAGCCAGACTCTGGGGAGCGCGTTGGTGTTGAGATGGACATCGACCAGCGGCGACTCGGTGAAGACCGGCCAGATGCCCTCGCCGCCGGGTGGCGCGTCTTTGGGCACGACGATGTACTTGCTGCCCAGGAGCTGATAGACGGGCGCTCCTTTGTAGGGCACGGCCCAGTAGAACTGCGTGTAGGAGAAGAGTTCCATAGGATTGCCGCTTCCCTGAGGGACCTCAAAGCCGTTAGCGATTAGCACTGGTGGAGAGAGAAGCCCGCGGGCCTTGCTGTCGACATCGACTCGGTACCAGTTGGGGTCCGCGTTGAGGTAATCGATGACCGGCTGGGTCGGGTTCTCGCCGGTCGGCTCAAGCTCCACCCAAGTCCCGGAGAGGATCAGTTCCCCAGCCAGAAGCAGCAGCAGTCCAGTACGAGCGAGGCGGGAGCGCCTGACGCCGGCCCAGCTCAGGACCACGATCGAGAGGGCGGCGCCACCTGCCATTGCCAGGCTCTGAACCGCGTTGGGCCGGCGGCTGGCCGGCATCGTCGCGACCCAGGCCGGCGTCCTGATGAGAATCACCAGTGCTGCGACGACGAGGAGCGCGGACCACTTGAGGTGCAGCTTTCGTCGGATGGTGTGCAGAGCCTCGATGCCTGCAGCCGCTGCAATGGCCAGCACAAATGCCAGCAAGAAGATGGCGCGGGCGGTCTTGCCCATTCGGGCCACCAGATCAAAACGGGCCAGGAGCGGATAGAGCGGCCCGTCATAGCCCAAAGCAAAGAGGACGCTGAGTGTGCCCAGCATCGCCAGGAACCACGTTCTGCGGTGTCTGGCACCGGCGAGCAGACCCAGCAGGCTCAAGAAGAGGGCTGCTGCACCAATATAGCCCCCCTCGACGCGGGCCCAGGGCGCCCAGAACCCGCCGATCCCGCGCCCGTGGAAACCCGGTGCCACGAGGTCGATGGCCATCGCCAGCGGCCATTGGTAACCGCGCCACGGCTCAAGCTGCAGGATGGCGCGTTCGGTGTACGGATAGCGCTCCAAGCCAGGAAGCACTGATGGCAGCGAGAGCGCCACGGCGCAGGTGACGACCAGGGCTATACGGCCTATCAACCGAGGCCACCGCTGCAGCGGCGCAAAGGCGAGGCGCCAGGCGGCGTAGAGACCGGTGGCGACTGCGGTGAAGAGCGCAGCCTGATAGTGCCCGGTGAGGATCACGCAGGCGAAGACCAAACTCGGCCACAGCCGGAGCCTGGCTTGATCCACCAATGTATCGATGGCCAGCAGCGCCCACGGCAGCCAGGCCATCGCGTCGTTCATCTGCGGATGACCGAGGTGGGTGATGAAGGGGTCCGAGAGCATGTAAGCAGTGGCCCCCACCAGGGCTGAGCTGGTGCGCAGGTGCCACAGGGACGAATGACGTAGGTAGGTATAGACGCCGGAACCGGCCAGAACGAGCGGCAGCACGCCCCGGGCGAGGATTGCCCAGCGTGATCCGGTGCCCACGACAAAGAGCCACCAATTGAGTGGATTCAGCAGGCCGTACTGTGGTTCGGCGATGATCGGGTCGCCGGCCATCATCTGGGTAGACCAGAGCGGCAGGATGCCGCGTCTGACGAACCGGGCGACGTACGACCAGACCGGCAGCAGCTGTCCCCAGAGGTCGCCGCCGCCGATGGGGAAGGTGTAACCTGCCAGCCAGACAGGCCAGAAGAAGATCAGCACGATGGCGACCAGCAGCAGGTAAGGCGCTGCCGCGCGCACGAGTGCCGGCCTGAACGGCAAATGTCTCAGCTGCCGCGCTATGATCCGGTGGTATCCAGGGCTCTCTGGTCTGTTCAAGAGACTATCTCGGTTATGCAGAGACGCCGAACCGGCGTCAGTCCTGTACTCGAAGAGTGGTCAGTTCGATGGCCTTGGAGGGCATGCCCTCACGGCTCTGCGACACCGGCAGGTGCTCCAGTTCGCCCTCGGGGGTCGGCCGGTAGAGCGCCAGCCGGAGCTTGTAGGCGCCGGGCGGCGTGCCCGGTGCGATGGCAAGCACCCGGGATTCCGTGATCAGCTCGCCTGGCTGCCACGACGTGGTCGGGCGCTGTCCGTCCAGGGGCCACGCGTCTGACTGACCGGCCTTGTTCCATTGGTCATCGATGAGCTGGACCGAGACCGTGTAGTCGTGCTCAATGGGCGCGGTGCACAGCCAATTCAGGGTGATCTCAACCTGTGTGCCGGGCGTGAGGACCAGGTCGCTGATGTCATAGCTCTGCAGCACAATTCCCTCGCCGAAGCGGAGATCGACCTGATTGGCAATGTCACCGGCACCGACCAGTGCAACCTGGCCGAAGCGGATGCTGTCCACTCCGAAGTGGATGCTGTCCACTCCGCCGTCCGTGCCCGGCTGGTCCGGTGTCACGCGCACCCCGGTTGCCGTCTCATAGACCCCGACCGAGAGTGTCAGCGCATCGGGTGTGTAGGCGGTGTGCGGTATCTGCAGCACGTGGCGTTCGCTCCACATGCGTCCCGGTTCGAGCTGCGTGGTCGGCAAGAGGCCGTGACCCGGGAAGGTGTCCCGTTGTGCGATGATGCGATCGCCTTCGCCCAATCCGTGGATGAAGAGTGAGTGGTAGGTGGTCGTGGTGTCCAGGGATCTCCACAGGAGTTCGAGTTCCAGGGTGCCGTCGGGCGAGGTCTGTTTGGTGACTAGCCGGTAGCCAACGAGTTCCAGAACATCGCCAAATCGCACGTTCACCGGTTCGTAGCCGGCGGGGACGCTGTCCGCTGCGATGGCTTTGGGCGCGCGGTAGGCCGGCAAGATCCAGACGGGAAGGGCTACCAGCGTCAGGACAAAGAGCAAGAGTCCCAGCCCAAGGCCGGGAAGAACTCGGATCGTCGTTCGCCTGCGTGGCACCCAGGCACTGAGACCGAGCACGAGTGCTAGCGACCACAGCGGAATGGCCGGGAAGATCAAGCGGCCCTGAGAGGACCACGTGATGGCCGCCCAGCGTATCCAGGAGATGAAGATGGCCGCGGGCCAGGCCCAGGCCAGCGCGTGGGCCGCAGTCATCGGCGTCCAGGCGAGGGGCCAGATGCGGCTGATCAGCGGGCTGTGCGGTTGGCCGGATAATCTGATGCCGGCTTCTGTCTCGCCGCGGCCCGCGAGCCATTGGCCCAACCGCAGCACCAGACCTGCTGCGGCGAGGACTGCAAGCGTGTTGAGCAGGTCGAAGGTCCACCCGGGCAGCGGCACATTGAGCCCTCCGAAGTTGCCCCAATAGCCTGCAGCGAAGGCCATCCTCTCAGCCCACAGCTGGCCGAGACCGGCCGGCACATCGCGCGTGCCCAGGACGGCGCCAAATGCATTCCAACCCAGCAAATCGCCGTAGAGGCGCAGGTTTCTGGCGTACCACCAGCCGGAGATCGCCACGATGGGCGTCGCCACCAGGGCCGCGTGCTGCAGCGCGAATCTGATGCGGCGTCCCCAGGAAGCAGG
>CAZEXX010000287.1:0-2960 GCA_964516885.1 uncultured Anaerolineales bacterium
TGGTAGTAGGAGGTCTTGGCCCACAGGTTGTGGTCGCCCAGCATCTCGCCGTGGTCGCTGCTGTAAACCATGATCGTGTTCTCCAGCTCACCGCGGGCCGCAATGGCGCTCAGGAAGCGACCGAGGTGGACGTCGATGTTCTCGATCATCGCGGCGTAGTTCTGACGGATGGCGGTGTGGGTAGCGTCGTCGAACTGGTCATTCCCGTGCGCTGAGGGGAACGCCACGCCGCGCCAGCGCGCCTGCATCTGCTCAGTCACGTCCATTGGGTCGTGCGGCCCGGTGAAATTGACCTGCATATACCAGGGCTGATCAGTCGGGAAAGCTTCCAGCAGTTCTAGCCCGCTGTCGGCGATCCAGTTGTCCCCGTAGGCGTGCTCCGGCAGCGGGGTGGGGGCCGTTTCGGCGTAGGACTGCCCCCTGCGACGGAGCATATCATCGATGTGCACCTGAGCCAGGTTGTGCTTGTGCAGGTAGGCCAGGTAGGCGTCGTGTGGTGTGCCGTCCCAGCTGTTGACGGCATCCCACTTGCCTTTGCTGTCGATCCCGTCGGAGAAGCCCCACTCACTGATCAGGGCCTTGCCGTCCAGGCTGTGGTTGGCAGAGGCCTTCTGCAGGTCGAACTTGCCTACACCGGTCACGTTGTAGCCCGCGTCGCGTAGCATACGGTAGAAGGTGGGCTGGTCCAGCGGGTAATCCTCGCCGTTGTTGGCCACACGGCAGCGCGGATACTCCTTGCCCGCAGCCAAACTGGCGCGCGACGGCGCGCACAACGGTGAGGGGCAGAGCGCATTCGAAAACGACATTCCCTCGGTCGCCAACCGATCCAGATTCGGCGTCCGCAGCGGCAGCTCTCTGTTGTACCCCCACCAGTCGTAGCGGTGCTGGTCTGGGAGGAAGAGGAGGATGTTGGGACGGGCGAGTTCAGGATTCATTGCTGTTCCTTGGTCACTTCCAGCGTTACCACGATTCACAATTCACGATTCAGGTGTTCTAGACAAGATAGGTACGCATTCCGAAGCCCACCACAAGTGAGCGGATGAATCGTGAATGGTGAATCGTGAATCGTGACGCTATGTGATTTGAGAGTTGGATATTGCCCTAGTCCTCCGCCTGCCGAATGTCGATCGGTTCGACTTCGTCGAACGACAACGGCTCATCCGCCGTCGGCATCGGCGGGTAGTCGGGCAGGCCGATGTTCTGGACGAGGTCGTCAATGCGGATCTGGGTGTTGGTGGCCATCGAGAGGTTGGCTGCTACGCCGGTGAGGATGGAGTAGGCGCCGGCGCGCTGGTCGGCTGCGCGCATGTAAGGGTCCTCGGGCGGGTCGGCGCTGAAGAGGTCCTCCAGGATACGGCTGTCGCCACCGCCGTGGCCACCTTTGGACGTCCAGACGTCGACGTCGTAGGAGGGGCCGAAGTGCGGGATCACGCGGATGTAGGTGCCGCGTTCCAACGTCTGACCGGGCACTGAGCCGTCGGCGTTGATGTAGGAGCTCTCCACGGTCCTGTGTTCGATGCGCCCGCGCGTGCCGTTGATGGAGACGAGGTAGCCCTCCCAGGGCAGGAAGGCGTTGAGCGAGTAGCTCATCTTCGCGCCGTTCCGGTAGTTCACGAGCACGGTCATCGTGTCCTCGATGTCGATGAGCTCGCTGAAGACACAGCGGTCGCGGAAATAGCCGTCGTAGACCTCGTTGTCGAGGTAGAGGTGCTTGAGGCCTTCGTTGGCGGCCATATCGAGGCGGAAGTGGCAGCCGGTCTCAGGACAGGTGTGGCAGCGCTCGGTGCGGTTCTTGAGCCCGTAGCGTTCGGCGGTCTCCGGCGTGTAGAAGCGGCGCTGCCCCTGGGCAAAAACGCTTTCCGGTACTGACGAGAGCCAGAAGTTGATCAGGTCGAAGTGGTGGGTGGCCTTGTGGACCATCAACCCGCCGGAGTTGACCTTGTTGCGGTGCCAACGGCGGAAGTAGTCGGCGCCGTGGCGGATGTTGAGCATCCAGTGGAAGTCCAGCGACAGGATGTTGCCGATCACGCCGGACATCAGGATCGCCTTCATCTGGGTGCGGGGCGGCGAGTAGCGGTAGTTGAAGGTCACGCGGCATCTCTTGCCGGTATCGCGCTGGGTGTCGACAATGCGCTGGCACTTCTCGGCATCGGTGGTCATGGGCTTCTCTGTGATCACATCACAGCCCAGTTCCATCGCCCGGACGATGTATTTGTCGTGATAGCTGTCCTTGGTCGTGACGATGACCGTGTCGGGTTTGGTCTCCGCGATCATGCGGTCGAACTGGTGCGCGGGATAGCCCTTGATCTCGACCCCGGCGTTCTTGGCCTCCTCAACGGCCATATTCATACGACCCTCGTTGATGTCGCAGACGGCGACCATCTCCGACGTGTCGGCGTACTCGTGAAGTATGGCCCGGAAGCACATTCGTGACCTTCCACCGAGACCTACCTGTACGTAGCGTTTTCGTGTCATGTGTATCCTCATAGTGCTAATGTGTTGGTGGGGAAGCTGTCAGCGGTCAGCCATCAGCAATCAGCAATCAGCAATCAGCGAGAACAGAGCAGTAAGCAGTACGGAGTAAGGAGTATGCTCAATCATCACGCTTACTCCTTACTCCCTACTCCTCTTTCTTGGCTGACCGCTGACCGCTGATCGCTGATAGCTTTCAGTCCCCGCTTGATCTCGTCAAGTCTTGCCTTTTCCGGCCGGCGCTTGTAGAACTCGTCGAGCGGATAGCAGCCGGAGACCATACCCTTACGTGGGGCGGTGGTGCAATCGCTGAATGTCCGGCAGATGCGGCGCCGATCCAGCGGGCGACCTGCGAGCACGTCGGCGGCCATGTCAGGATATGGCAAGACCATCCGTCCTAATCCCACGAAGTCGGCCTGGCCCGTTCGCACGACGTGCTGCGCCACATTGGGCAGCCACTCCTGTAGGTACGAGTAGGCGGAGCCAAC
>CAZEXX010000287.1:3060-5309 GCA_964516885.1 uncultured Anaerolineales bacterium
TGTGGGCGTCAATCAGCGTTTGGCGCAGCCCGGCGAGGTCGCCAACGGTATCCTCATTGATCATCAACTGATTGGGGTTCGCGCGCCCATCGGCCTGCACGGCTGTGGCCTCGCCACCCCAGATCAGCTTGCTGCCGCTGCGACCGAAGCCCTGCCAGCGACGCGTGGTCAGCTCTGTGGGGCGACCATCCGGTGTGCCGTCCCAGCCCTCCATGGCGAGCACGCAGAAGCGATTGCCGATGGTGGCACCGTCCCTCAGGGTATAGGTCTGGGCCAGCGGCGCCTCCGGACCTGACTCCATCTCTGCGTCAAAGCCAAGATCGATGCCCAGCCTCTCGATGTGGGCGGCGAAGGCTTCGGGTGTTCGTAGGGATGCTATGCGTGGGTGTTTGGGCATTGTAGAGTGGTCTCCTTTGGGTCAGAATGAAAGAATCAGCGAATGAGCGAAAAAGCGAGCAAGCGAGAATGCGGGTATGTCGAAGTTGACGTGGGAGATACTCCTCAAGCCGCCCACAGCTCCTGGAACTCCCGATTCTCCATTCGCTGATTCTGTTTTGAGACCTACAGCCTTCCTGCCACCGCCTTGACCTTCTCGATCATCGCGTTGAGATCCTCGCGCGAGCGTTCCGGGTCACTGTAGAGGTAGGCTGTGCGCGAGAGGATGTCGAGTGTGCTCCGGCACATGTCCTTGGTGTACTCAACCGGTACATCGGCCAGTTGGTACGCATCGAAAGCGGGATTGTGGGAACCGAGTCTATCCATAATGGGCTCCCAGTTGGTGTAGACGTGGCGACCGCTGTCGATAGGCGTGTCTGCACGCACGCCGGCATCCTTGCACCCTGCCAGGAACGCGCGCATAGTGGGCTCGTCCTCAAACATCAGCCCCAAAGTGGTCCCGCAGTCGCCTTCCACATCGTTGATGGGATTGAAGGTGAACGTGTCCTCCAGCTCGTTGATGATGGTGCGCTTCTCGGTCAGCATCGCGTCGAGCATGCCGTCGAGCCGCGTGAGCTGCACCCTCAGGATGGCGCTCAGGATCTCGTTGATGCGGAAGTTCCAGCCGGCGAAGAAGTTAGCCTGCATACCTGGTGCGTGGTCGCGGAACGAGCAGCCACCATCGTGGAAGATGAGCGCGCGTTCGTAGATCTCTTTGTCATCGGTCACCAGGGCACCGCCCTCACCACAAGTCATGATCTTGAAGTGGTTGTAGGAGAAGGCGCCGGCGTCGCCGATGCTGCCCAGTCGCTTGCCGCCGTAGGAGCCACCGTCCGCTTGGCACGCATCCTCGAGAACCTTGAGGTCGTGGCGCTTGGCGATATCCATGATCGCGTCCATATCACAGGGAAGGCCGACCATATGGACGGGGATAATGGCTTTGGTGCGCGGCGTGATCTTCCGCTCGATGTCCGCCGGGTCGATGGTGAGTGACTCGTTGACGTCGGCCAGTACGGGCACGGCGCCGACGGCCAATGGCCCGAGCGCTGTTGCCATGAATGTATACGCCGGCACGATGACCTCGTCGCCGGGCCCGATGGACATGCCGACCATACCCATGATCAGGGCTGCTGTCCCGCTGGTCACGGCGATGGTGTACTTGGAGCCGATCTTCGCGGACCATTCCTTTTCGAAGGTCTCCGACTCGCCGCCTTCGCCACCGCGATAGCGGAAGAGCTGCTTGGACTCGATGACGCGTGCGACTGCGTCGACTTCTTCTTTGCCGATGATGTACATTTGGTGCGCTCCTGTGAAGTTGTGGGTTTTCAGAGGAGTAAGCAGTCAGCAGTAAGAAGTAGGCTTAAGGCTGAGACGCCTCGCGCATACTCCTTGCTCCTTACTCCTTACTCCTTCTTTCGCTCGATTGTAATGCCGAGGCCGGGAGATGCAAGGGCGCGCGTACCGGTGTCGACCGTTGCAGACGGCGAACTCCACACTGAACCTTGGCCAGGCTGACGATGGTGACGTTTGTGTTCTGATCTCCATCGATGGTGTGCCAGTCACAATGTATGTGCTGGTCTGCAGCCTGTGCTCAGAGGGTGCAGAAGTGCGTGCGCGCATTGACGTCTTGACAACCTAGAATGATGTGGTATGGTTTGTCTAGCTTTTCTCCGACTGGTTCTTGCATTGGATTGATCTGGTATGTCATTACGACGTTCTTGTGATATACTGAAACTAGCAGAGAGTCCAAGTGTGTGGACTTCTGCTTTGGTAGGCTGTCCCTTGACTGAGTAGCTATCTGTTCGTGTGGCTTG
>CAZEXX010000288.1:0-5299 GCA_964516885.1 uncultured Anaerolineales bacterium
AAGGAACCGCTCGGCCAAGCACGCAGTGCCATACGGCCCAAGCACCATCCTGGAGCACAGTGTCGCCCGACATCTGCTAGCTCAAGCAGCCGTCCTCTATCACGGCAAGCGATACCAGCCGGGGAACGAAACCAGCCCCGCTCTCACCATCTTGGCAGATGAAGCGAGCGGGGCCGTCTGAACCAGGTATCAAGCCCTCAGCACGCCGCTCTCGTCGCGACGTGCTTCTCCTTCAGTAGGTGCACTTCCGAGCTTCATCGGCGAAGGCCGCGACCAGGTTGAGTTCAGCATCAAAGAAGTGGTCCGAGGGCGACAGGATGAAGCCACCGCCCGCCCCGGCCTCGTCAAAGCAGCGTCGAACAGCCGCCCTGGTTTCCTCCTCCGAACAGCCCACGAAGTAGTGAAACTGATCCCAGCCGCCGATCATGCAGACCTTGTCGCCGATCCGCTGCTTGGCCTCAGCGAGGACCGTGTCGCCGCCCATGCCGGGAGGTGTGAAGGTCTCCATCGCATCAGGCTTCATGGCAGCGATCTCCTCAAGGATGGGCATCATCCCACCGCAGGTGTGATAGGAGATCCGTTGCCCGGCAGCGTGAGCCAATTCGATGAGTTTGGAGTCATAGGGGGCCACGAAGGTCCTGAAGATCTTCGGGGAAATCACGGTGGACGAGGCGTCGCCACCACCTAGCTCCAGCACATCGTATGCAGCGCCTTGTAGGGAGCGAGCAAAGACCTCTTTGCGGCGGTAGAGGATGCCCAACAGCTCGTGCACCCACTCAGGATCGTCGTAGGTTGCCAGGATCAGCTTTTCAATCCCGACCAGGCAAGCAGCATCCTGCCACGTTCCGGGCTGTCCGAAGATGTCAAATGACGGCAGCATTCCCCGGACCAGCCCGCGCTCACCGAACGCCTCCGCCTCCTCGTTGACCCGTTCGACGTCACACAGAGGCATTGTCACGAACTCACCGATGAGATCGATCTCCCCCTTCTCTTTGATCAGATGCTCGCTGACCCAGGTGGTGTACTTGCTGCTCTGCAGGACCGTCGTCAGCTTTCCCTTGGGCGTGGTGATCGTGTAGCGTGCCGTCTTGTACACGGGATCGGGCAGCTCCTCGGATGAGATCCGCCAGCACTCGCTGAAGATCGGCCCGTCTTGGGGATCCTGCCCATCGATCGGAACTCTATACTCACCTTTGGCCGTATCAGGTCGCGTCGGCAGCGTCCAATGGATGGCATCGAGACCAAAGGTGTCGAAGAACTCGATATTGCTCTTGCCGTCCATATACGTGTCAAGAAAGGTGGGCATAACGTGGTGGGTCGTCACCGGAAGTCGATCAGGCACACCCCCATCCAGGGCTGTCACTAGTCGCTGTTTTGGGGTCATCGCCATCGAAGAAACTCCTTGCGGTATTGTGCCAGACTAGGGTCTGTTGACACTTCATCTGCAATGTCAGAAACGTCAACAGACCCTGTTGCATCTTCAGGCTTGGGTCAATCGCAGCGTCACGATCTCATAGGGTTTGACGAACAGCTCGATGCTCTTGCCGGCTGTCGCTAGAGCGCTCTGGTTTTCCTCCAGCAGGTTGGTATGCCAGGCCTCCGCCAGGTCAAAACCGGTGGTCAGCGTGACCGTACCCCGCCGCCGCTGGCTCTCGTACAGACGCACGATCACCCCATTCCCATCCTCAGCCCGCTTGATGGTCTCAACCACGATGTTGGGCTGATCGACGGCAATGAATGGTGCGGCCGCCACCAGAGCCCCTCGGGCGGAGTTCATCGGGGACAGGCGAGCATCCGATTCGCTGATTCGCTGATTCGGCGATTCCCCCCACACAATCAGCGGATCGTTCAGCGCATACGCCGCGGCGATGGTTGTCTCGTCCCATCCACCGGCGTGAGGCAGCAGGGCGTAGGTAAACTGGTGCTCTCCCTGATCGGCCTCCGGGTCGGGCATAGTGGGGCTGCGAAGCAGGCTGATGCGCATGACGCTATCCTGCACATCGTGGCCATACTTACAGTCATTGAGCAGGCTGACGCCATAGCCGCCCTCGCTCAGGTCCACCCACTTCTGGGCACAGGTCTCAAAGCGAGCCCAATCCCAACTGGTGTTGCGGTGCGTCGGCCGTTCCACGTTGCCCCACTGGACTTCGTAGGTCGCAGTGGGCGTCAACACGTCCACCGGGAAGGCCGTCTTGAGCAGGATGTGGCGCTCACGCCAGTCGATGGATGTGTCAAAGTCCAGTCGGGCGCTGTCATGGCCCAGCGAGATGCGCTGCACGACATCGCTGTTCAGGATGCGCCGCCGGACCTCCAGGGTGGCAGTCAGCGGGCCGCTCTCCACGACCTCCACCGAGGTCGCCGGATCGGCGACCCACATCTTGTCGTCGTAGTAGATATCCACGTCCCAGGCGTCAAACATCTTGGGCCGGTCCTCAAAGGCCTGGAACTGGTTGGCGATTGCACCGGGCGGCAACACCTCGCGGTCGTTGACCTTATCCAGGATGCGCACGATATCGCCGGCCTCGTCCAGCTCCACCCGCAGCAGTCGGTTTTCCAGGAGCGTAGATGTCGCCACCAGGCCTGTGTCCAATACCAGAGCCTCACCCGCACCGATGTTCAACCCGTTCACGCTGTAGGACGCCAGCTCACCCGTAGCGATCCAGGTGCCCTCTGAGGCGCCTTGCGTGGCCACCGGTGTGCCGTCCACCTGCTGTAGACACTGTCCCACATCCAGGTGGCCGGGCCAGAAGGCCAGGTCGTTGCGGGCGAAAGAGGTCGGATTGACGACCAGAAGATCGTGCCCCAAGCGTTTGCCGATAGCCGCTAGGGCCGTGTTGCGCGTCGTATCGCCCAGCTCCTTGACCTCGGCGTACTGCTGAAGCGACTCGACGTAAACGGCGTTGATGCTGCTGCCGGGGATGATGTCGTGGAATTGGTTGAGACAGACGAGCTCCCATGCCTTGCGCAATGCGGCCGCCGGGTACTCGTACCTCTGGTCCAGCAGCGAGGCCAGCGAGGCCAGGAATTCTGCGTCGTGCAGCAAAAACTCGCTCTTGCGGTTGGCGCGCTTGTTGCGGGCCTGGGTGGTATAGGTGCCGCGGTGGTATTCCAAATACAGCTCACCATTCCAGGTGGGCAGACCATCGCCCGAGGTCGATTCCAACCTGCGGAAGAAGTTGCCCACGCTGTCCTGCCGCAGCCGGGGCGTGGCCGGGAAGTTCCCCATCTCGCGGATATTCTCCAGCATCTCGCGTGTGGGACCGCCGCCGCCATCACCATAGCCATAGGCCATCAACAGTTCCTTCTGCGACTCCTTCTGCTGGAAATTCTGCCAGATGCCGATGGCCTCCGAGGGGGACGCCTCCGCGTTGTAGGTGCTGGCGAAGTGTCCACCGGGCGTGGTGCTGAAGTGAGTCAGGATCTTGGTGCCATCGAGCCCTTGCCACCAGAAGCTGTCATAGGGCAGCCGGTTATACTGATTCCAGCCGATCTTGATCGTCATGAAGTAGTCAATGCCCGCCTGTTTGATGAGTTGGGGCAGCGCCCACGCGTAGCCGAAGACGTCGGGCAGCCATAGGACAGGCGAGTCAGCATCCGGCCCAAAGTGCTCCTCGAAGTACGTGCGCCCCAGCAGGAACTGGCGGGCCAACGACTCGGGGCCGGTGATGTTGCAGTCGGCCTCCACCCACATACCACCGAGAAGCTCCCAGCGTCCCTCAGCCACTCGCGCCTTGATAGCCTCCATCAGTTCGGGATAGTCGGTCTCTATGTAGTCGTAGAGCTGGGGCTGGCTCTGCGCGAAGTGATAGTCGGGGAACTGCTCCATCAGCCGCAGGACCGTGTGGAAAGTGCGGCCGGCCTTGCGCCGGGTCTGGCCCAAGGTCCACAGCCAGGCCACATCGATGTGAGCGTGCCCGGCGGTCACCACGTCCACGTCCATCGGCGGCCCAGCCTTCTCGATACCGGCCCGCAGGGCAGCGTGAGCCGGCGCGACACTGGCGTAGAAACCCTCGCCAAACGGCTCGCGCGTATCCAGTATCTTGAAAGCTTCGTCCAGCGCGTTGAGCAGATTGCCCTTCGCCGGCGCGTTCTCGTCCAGCTTCTCAGCGATGCCCAGGGCAACGCGGGCTGTAGCTATGAAATCACGCGTGGGTTGGTCGATCTGCACCACCGCGCAGGGCCGCATATAGAGCTTGGTGCCGGTCTCTCCGTTAGCGAAGCCACCGAGCCCGGTCCAACCGTGCAGCGCCAGATGATGTTCCCCTCCATCCCGCCACTGGTCAGGCAGCAATATCTCATGATGGTGGCGGTCGCTGCCTGCGTACGGCACACCGTCCACATAGGCCAAGAACTCAGGATGGCTGAAGTCACCAGCTTCGCCCACGGGTAGATAAAGCGCCGCAGGCGTGCTTGCGTCCCACTCCTCGGGTACCCGGAACGTGGTGCGCAGGAGATAGTCGGTCGTCCACGTGCCCCAATAGGTGTTGGGCTCGATCGTCGGCCAATCGTCGTCGTTCACGTTGACTCCGACGGGCGGCTCGCTGAGCGGATCGGGCAAAGTCGTGTAGCAGAAGGGCGCCAGAGAACTGCGCCGGCGGTAGACCAGTGGTTGTATCAGATTGATGCGCTGAGCGATCTTCTCAGCTGTCCAACGGACCTTGTGTTGCATAATAGTTCTCCTAGCTATTGAGGTACTTATGACGCACAACGCCGGCATCAGTGGCGCCGACCCACCGCGACCGCTCGATGCCGACGTTGGTGCTCAGAACGACAGCAGGCACTGCCAGATGAAACTGTTACCGAGTGCATCGATATCTTCCCGGACGCGCTGTGCCAGATCCCTATCTCCCACTATCGTCGGCAGTTCCTTGACCTTCTCTTCCCACGGGATGCAAACGCCCACCTTCACCTTCGCGTTCGGGTACTCGGGCATACCATAATCGCTTCCGAAGACCGCATCTTGCGCAGGTGTTATGTCGGGATGGGTTGCCACAGGCTGTGAGGAGCCCGAGGAATAGACCCCATGCTCTCGCGTGAAATCAGTGACGAATGGACGTATGGGGATCCTATCAGGCTTTTCATTGCGCATCGCCGTCAAGTAGCGACTCAGCCGTTCGTTGTAGAGTTGTTCTATGGTTGACGCTAGTAACCCCTTTTGGTTGCGATTTCCTCTGGTAGGACGCCACTAACTAGCCGCGAGGCATTTTGAGTCGATGCCCACTATCTCCGCGAGTACCTAAGCCACTAAGAACCCGGCCTGCGCATGTTCGGTGTTGTCTTTTTCTGCAGAAGGTTCCCG
>CAZEXX010000289.1:0-5296 GCA_964516885.1 uncultured Anaerolineales bacterium
GGTGCCAGCGAGCGCTCGAAGAAGGGCTCCCACGAGAAGGTGTTGGCATTGCCCCAGATGGGGAAGAAGTCCGGAATGTAGCTCGTGGTGGCTGCCACGAGGCCCAGTTTCGGGTGTCTCTGCAGGATGACGAGGTTGGTGGTGGCCTCGTGATCCAATGCCTGGTAGTAGCCGCGTCGCCAGTTGTCTCCTTTGCGCAGGATGAAACCGTTGGTGCCCATAGCGTAGCCATCGTTCTTGGGGAAGCTCACCGGGATGTTGAACTTGCAGAGTTCATCCGTCTCCGGGTGGGGGAAAAAGGGGTGGGGGAACCAGCGGAAGGAGAGGGGGCGGCGGGCGTTGCTGACTACGGTCTCTGACCGGATCGTGCGCTCCATCAGGGTCACTGTTCGCGTCAGCGTGACATCGTACCCACGGAAGTCGTGGTGTGTCTTCATCCGGACTGACGTGTCCTCTGCCTCGACGTCCCACGCGCACCACTCGGTGACCTGGTTTTTGCTCAGGTCACAGATGCCGATGCCCAGGATCAGGGCCAGTCCGTCCGTTGGGACGGGCACGCCCTCGGTGCGCGGGCTGCCGAGGCCGGTCAAGGGCTGCAGATTGAAGGCGTCCGGAATGCCCTGCCCGTCGAAAGTGTTGAAGGCGGCGGGATAGGTGGGGCCAGAGAGCAGACTGCCGTGCACCAGGTCGGTGACGGAGAAGATATACCCGCCGGTGCAATAGCGGGTGGCGAGCCGGGCGCGGTCGGCGACGGGGTCGAGGATGGCGACTTCGAGCGCATCGTTTTTCAGTGTGTACATTGAGACTCCACCTCCTGATGGGTGTCTGTGGTTTGTGGCATAGGATAGCCTCAGATGTGGATGAGGTCAATGGTCGTGGGAAGGAACCACTGATCTTCACGAATCTCCACGAATTGGGGCTGCAGAGATGTCTATGAGGGTATCCTGTGATGTCAAGGGCCGATTGCCAGGGCAGCTGGATGCCGTACAATCTCACCACTGTGATGCCAGCAGGAGACGCCGGACTTGTGAGCGGACGCGGCGACATGAAGGGAGCGGCTCTATGGCGCAGGCTGAGAAGCTGGGCAAGATGACGTACGAGGAAGCTTTGGCGCGGATTCCCCACCGCGCCGTTCCGGATTTCTGGGTTGGGGACCTGGAGGGTATTGACCGCGGTGTGGAGCGTGTGACACGGGGCCGGGTTCGGACGATCGCGACCTCTCCGGGCGGTCGACCGGTGTATCTGGTGACCTACGGGGAGCGTGAGGTGTGGCAGCGTCTTGCCAACTACAACTCTGCGATCGGTGCCCGGGAGCCGGGTGCATTTCTGGCCGGGGATGCGCGGTCTCGGCCGGTCGTCGCCTTCATCGGGCCGGTGCATGCTCACGAGACGGAGGGCTTGACCGGGCTGATGAATCTGGTGTCGGTGCTGGAGACGGGACGCGATCTGCGCGGTCGCGCGCACGCGACACTGCGTGCTCTGGCGGATCAGTGCCGGTTGCTGATCCTGCCCTGCGGCAATCCGGATGGGCTGGCGCGGTTTGAGCCGCGGCTTCTGAATGGGTTGGGGTTGGATGATCTGCGTTTCTGGGGCCAGGGCACCTGGGCGGATGATACGCTCTGCGGATGGCCGGGCTGCAAAAGGGTCCATCCGATGCGTGGCGACGCGGTCGGATTCCTTGGGTGCTATTTCAATGAAGCGGGTATCAACCCGATGCACGATGAGTTCTTCGCGCCGATGAGCGATGAAGTCACCGCCATCCTGCAGCTGGCGAGGGAGGAGGCGCCGGACCTGGCAGTGTCGCTGCACAGCCACGAGAATCCGCCGGCTCTCCTACGCCCAGCGTACGTGCCACTGGAGGTTCAGACCTCGGTATCTGAGCTGGCGGCGCAGACCTACGTGCGATTCGACGCGGAGGGAGTGCGCCATGGGCAGTTGTTCGAGCCGTCGGCCGAGCTCGGGCCACACCCCGCTTCATTCAACCTGACCAGCGCCATCCACCACACCAGTGGCGCAACGGCTTTCACCTTCGAGTGTCCGCATGGCACCTGCGGGGACACTGCCCATAAAGTGAGTCCTGAGAAAATCCTGGACATCCAGCTTGCGCTGTACGAAAGCATGCTTGTCCGTGCGCTGTCCTAGTGTCCGTCACCGGTCTGCGTCTCTGCGTTCGGATCCCTTGAGTTGCCTGTTTCCGGCGCGCAAGTAGAATCTGACCTGGCTTTGGCGTGGTCCGGCGCAGACCGTCGACGACTATCAAGATCACCGGATCTCGCCTGGGTTACCAGTACTACGAACAGGAGATCTACATGGAGAAGGCCACAGAGAACCGTCGCAGAATAACGATGCTGTTGGGTGGTATAGGTGTTGGTCTCATCGTCACAGGCTTGTTGGTGACGCCTTTTGGGGATGTGATGTCGGGGATGTGGGCGATCCTTACCTCGCCCGGGATCCTGATCACGGACTACGTGGCTTTGGCTAACCTGGGAGCAGCGCTGGTGAATGCCGGTATTCTCACGCTGATGGCGCTTGCTATTGCCTGGATCATCGACGCGAAGTTCACCGGCATGCTGGTAGCCGGGGCCTTCACGATGATGGGGTTCGCGATGTTCGGGAAGAATCCCTTCAACACGTTACCGATCTTTGTCGGGATCTATGTCTACGGCCGGGTAGCCGGGCGTGAGCAACATGACTTGCTGGCACCCTATCTCTTTGGCACCACGCTTGGTCCGCTCGTCGGGCAGATGGCGTTTGGTTTTGACTTCGGTATGGCCGGTCTCATTGGTGGCATCCTGCTGGGCTTGCTGGGGGGGTTCCTTCTTGCAGCGCTGATGGGCCACGTGTACAGTATTCATCTGGGTTACAATCTCTACAATACCGGAACCACGGGTGGGTTTGTCGGCGTAGTCGCTTACATGATGATGCGCGGCTTTGGTCTGGAGATCTCGCCGGCATTCTACTGGTCGACGGAGCATACCGGCTTCTTTGCCATATTGGCTGCGGTTCTGATGCTGGTGCTCATCGTTCTGGGCGTCATCTGGGGAGCGAGTTGGGCATCATACCGCAAGATTGTGCACCAGACGGGGAAGCTGGCCACCGATTTCGTTGAGGTCGCCGATCTGCCCACGACGCTGGTCAACATGGGCTTGGTGGGCCTCTTGGGTCTGAGTTACGTGCTGATCGTCGGGGGAGATCTCAACGGTGCTACTATGGCAGGCGTTTTGACTATCGTGGGATTCGGGGCGCTGGGCAAGCATCTCCGCAATATCTTCCCGATTATGATGGGGGTCTATCTGATGTGCATCCCCAAGATCTGGACGCACTCCGAGCCGGGACCCGTGTTGGCGGCCCTGTTCTGCACAACGCTGGCCCCGATTGCCGGGCAGTTCGGTTTCTTTGCTGGGCTGATCGCCGGTGCGGTGCATCTTCCGATGGTCATGCACGTGGGCAGTCTGCATGGTTACATGAATCTCTACAACAATGGCTTCGCCGGTGGACTGGTTATGTTGGTCATCATCGGCCTGATCATAGGTATTCGTCCGAAGATCTTGGATATGCACCGACCGTGGTATCTGGTGCGGGGGATGAGCCTTGTGGATGGCGTGGCGCCCCTTGCTGCGGAGGATTGACCGCAGGGAACATCTCAAATCCGAAATCGCAAATGGCAGACGACCGGTCGCAGACTGTCGCTCCAGGATCGGCCGGGGAATCAGGCCGGCGATCTGGGGGCGTGCCCGGGAAGATCTCACTCTGAGTCACTTCATAGCAGATTTGAGGAGTCACGATGGCCAGACAGCCGCTTGGTGCTCTGATTGTACACGGGTTTACATCCAGTGTGGATTGCGTCAGCCCTATGCAGGCACCTATCGAGGCGCTGGGGTTGCCGATCCGCGTGCCGATCTTGCGTGGTCACGGGGCTGAATCACCTGAGGCGCTCCGCGGCGTGGTGTGGCAGGATTGGGTGGACGACGCTGAAGCGGCGCTTCAGGATCTCCTCACAGAGGTCGAGTGCGCCATGATCATCGGCCACAGCATGGGGGCGTTGGCAACCCTGACGCTGGCTGCGAATCACGCAGGCGAGGATGCTTTGGATAGCATCGTTGTTGTAGCGCCGGCGGTGCAGTTGACATCACCGGTGGCACCGGGGCATCCGTTTTCGTTCCTGCGGCCGATCCTGACGCTTGTGAAACGCAGACATAGCATGCCCCCGGTGCGTGCTGACAAGAGCCTGGAGAAGTATGATACGAACTACCCGTGGGCGCCGATGTCGGCGGTGAAGGAGCTGCTGATCTTCTCGGGCAAAGCTCGTGAGCGCTTGCCCGAGATCGATGTGCCGGTATTGATTATTCAGAGTCACAATGACACTACCGTGGCACCGGAAAGCGCTGAGATTGTCTATGAAGGCATCACCACGCCCGCCCACGACAAGCGGATTGTCTGGTTTGAGGAGACGGAGCACGAGATGTTCCGCGATTGTGAGCGCGAGGCAGTGGTGGACGTCGTGGTCGACTATGTGCGGGAGCGAATCGCTGTAAATGAGGTGGCATGATCACAGCAAGGGATATTGCGCGGGTCTTTGAGCAGATAGCCCCTCTTGACTCTGGGATGGCTGACGAGCTGGGTTTCATCTATGGGGATCCGGACCGCGAGGTCTCGGGCTTGGGCTGCTGCTGGAACGTGCACACGGGCAGCATCCAGGCCGCCGTGGACCAGGGGCTGGATATGTTGATCTGCCACGAAGCGATCTGGCTCCAGCCGCAGACCAGTCCCTGGTACGATGGGCCTGCTGCGGATGAGATCGAGTGCAACCGCCTGCGACGGGAGCTTCTGGACCGGCACGGCCTCGTGGTCTACCGCAGTCATTCCAACTGGGATGCGCTGGT
Source organism: uncultured Anaerolineales bacterium (assembly GCA_964516885.1). Classification (GTDB taxonomy): domain Bacteria; phylum Chloroflexota; class Anaerolineae; order B4-G1; family SLSP01; genus PWVB01. Next base: position 4,884 of record CAZEXX010000289.1, read on the forward strand.
GGACGACGGCGTTGCCGATCAGGCCGTGGCGGCGCTGGGGATCGATGGACTAAGAGAGGTAGCGCGACAGAAGTACTTCTCGGTAAGCGAGCTTCCCGAATCTCTGACGGTCTCCGAGCTGCGGGTGGTTGCTGAGAGGGGCTTGGGGTACAGCGAAGCGCGACTCTTCGGCGATTCCGAGAAACGGATCCGGCGTTTTGCCTTCTTGATCGGTGGGTTCGGTGAGAATCAGCTGCATATGCCGCAGGCTGCCTGGCAGCTCGGGGCGGAGGCCTTGATCATCGGCGAGATGAGCGAGTTCATTGTAATGGCGGCGCTGGAGATGGGGATGCCCGTGATCGAGACGCTGCATAGCGTAAGCGAGAGTCCGGCCATCCGTCGCCAGGCTGCCATATTGGCTGAGCGATTCCCGC
>CAZEXX010000290.1:0-5294 GCA_964516885.1 uncultured Anaerolineales bacterium
GCGTGATCAGTGGGTGAGCGACTGTGAGAGGGGCTCGATCACGGTCTTGCATCCCTCAGTTCTCCTCGGACCAGACCACGACTGCGTTGTTGAGGACGGGCGTGTCCGCCTGCGTCGCGGCGAGCCGTTCCCCGCCGGTGGGCAGGTAGAGGCCGATGGCGATCTGCGCCGGGCGTGTCTCCGGGTCCAATGTGATGGTGTGGGAGCCGGCAATACGATCCCCGGGTTCCCAGAGGTGGGGTGGGAAGGCGCCCTGCCGTGGTGGGCCGTCCCCGGTGCCGAGGAGTTGTCCGTTGCCGTCGTAGGCGTGGACGAAGGTGACGACATCGGCGTCGATCACGGCTACACTCTCCCACAACACTGTGACTACCCAGTTGCCGCCCGCGTCGCGGGTGGCAGTGGCTGCCTGCAGCAAGATCGTGGGCTGTGAAGCGCCGGCGACGGTGAACGACACGGGTGCCGTGAGCTGATTGTCCTCCAGTGGGACCGGCTGCCCGTCCGGAACCCGCAAGAGCGTCAGCGTGAGGCTGCTGGACGCGTCGTGCCCGTCCACAGTGACCGGCACGCGCTCACCGGTGGTGGGATCGACGAAGGCGAGATCGAGCTGCCAGGCCTGGGTGGCTGCTGTGGTGGCTGGAAGGGGGAGCCGGGTGTGGTCGCGGATCATCGGGCCAACGGGCCAGGCAGAAGTGGGCAGGTTGCCGCGCCCCGGCCAGTAGTTGTAGTTGAACCGCAGATCTGTGGCGCCTGGGACCGGCGACACCAGTTGGATCACCATGGTCAGGTCGCTGGCGATGGGCTCTGTGGCCTGCCAGTAGAACGTGAGGTCGAGAGTGGGAGCGCAATAGGCCGATGAGACCAACAGGCAGGCGGCCCGCGGCTGGATGATCTCGGCTGCATAGCCGCGTAGGGAGATGCCGCCGGCGAATGATGCTTCCAATGGGTTCGGCGGAACCGTGGTCGCCGGCATCAGCGCCGGCGGTGCCAGCATAGCCATGGGGCCCGCGATCAGGACGATCAGGGCCCAGACGGGAAGAAGCGCGGCCCAGACGCGAACCAGGCGTGGGCTGATCGCGTTCCAGCCGGCAGCCAGCAGTAGGGCCATCGCGGCAATGGCTGGGAAGAGCAATCGCCCTCCGGTGGCCGCCGTTATCATATCCCAGCGGATCCAGGCCACGACAATGACGGCGAACCAGATGGTGCAGAGGGCCATCATAATGCGGCGCCGGCGCGAAACACGCCGCCAGCCGTAGACGAGGCCGATCAGGCCGGCGGCCATCAGGAGGAGATAGGGCCAATAGAGGGCCCGGGGGTAGAAGCTGCAGGGCAGCTGACCCCAATACGAGAGCAGCATGAGCCGCGCTTCACCCAGGGCGATGGGCGTCCCACGTGTGCCCACCTTCGCCAGCATCGGTGTCAATGCGGTAGGGTCGCCGTAGAGTCGGAAGTTGCGCAGCAGCCACGGCGAGACAAGCAGGGCAGCCGGGAGCACGATCATCAGACCGTGAGCCACGGCATCGCGGAAACTGGTGCGCCGCTCGGCGATGCGCACCAGAAGCGCCAGGCCACCGACGCCGATCAGCCCGAGTCCGCTGAGTTTGCTCAGAGCGGCAAGCCCGCTGAGGATACCAAAGAGCAGTGACCGCTGCCACGTCGGTCCGTGGTCCCACAGGTCGAATCCGACAACCAGCCCCCATGTCGCCAGAGGGATCACGGCGTTATCGTTGTTGACCCCAGCGGCCAGGAGCTGGAATTGAGGGTTGAAGGCCACCAGCACGGTGGCCAGCTCGGCGACCGTACCGTTTGTGAAGGCGCGGCGGGCCAGTGTCCACACGCCGATGAGGGTGATCACCTGCAGGAGTGTGGAGAAGCCGCGCTGGCTGTGCAGTGTGAGAAGCGCCCCCTGCCACATGGTATCTCGGACGAAGGGTTCGTGCTTCCACGTCGCTTTGTTGTAGAATGTGCCTGCTGGGCCGCAGGCGACCACGTCTCCCGGCACAAGGTTCGGGTTGTGCGGTGTTGTGGGCAGACCGAGGAGGCGCGACCATCCGGCAGTCAGGATGTGGTAGAGCGGTGGCTGCGAGGCTTCCTGGCGGACGTGGAATCCCAGGGCTTCTGCCTCATCGTGGACCGGCAGCCGTCCGGTGACCCAGATATGCCGCACGACTTCGGCGTGTTCCAGCTCATCCAGGTTCTCGTACGGCGGAATGAGAACATTCCAGGCGGTGGTCAGGGCGATGAAGGCCAGCACGATCAGGACCAACCGGTGCCATCTGCGTCGCGATTGGATCTTGGCCATCAAGCGAATACCCCGAGGCGCTGCGTCTGCGGTTGACATGATCCTGCGGAGTATAGCACACTTCCCTGGCCCTGGGTGTGCGATCCGGTCGCCGATTAGGGCTATCGCATCTCAGGCGAGGGTCTCGCAGAGACGCTGCGCCGCAGACGGCGTTGTGGGACGTCTTACGCCATGACGAGCGCAGGTGAACACCGGCTGTGCGCCTCAGCAGGCATAGCACGTCAGAAGACGTGCCACCGCGAACCCAAGGGGTTCGGCACGTCTGTACAACGGCAGACCAGGGCGTAGGGTGTCCCGTCAGTCCCTTGAGGCTGAGTTGTGGTCCAGATGCGCACAGCCCTGGGTTGCTGATTCACCGTCCGCGGGTACAATCTAGCGACAACGGCGATAGAGGAGAAGATGGCGTATGAGCAAGCACGATGAGGAAAAGTTGGACACCGGATCCCTGACCACGTCACCTGCTGAGCGTCCGCCAGGCAGTTTGAGGCGGCAGATGATCGGTGCCCTGATCGGTGCCGCCGTGACGTTTTTGTTGGCGAGGGCCGCGCAGCAGTTCGGGTGGGTCGCCGGTGATATGACTCGTTACTTGATGTGGGGAGGCGTCATCGGGGGACTTGTTGGAGGATCGGACACTCTGGCGCAGGCCGGAAAGCGCCTGACCCACCGCGATTCGGATTGGCTGAATATCCTGGTCTCCCTGCTGGGGATGGCCGTGATCTCCGGCGTGCTCTACGCCATCGCCCACGGTGTTCTGTACCTACTACGGCCCTTCTTGACGAAGTGACGCGCTGAGCTTCCATCGCAACAGAAGTGCCCACCCCGATCATCTTGGTGATAGATGACTGGGGTGGGCATGCGTTATCTACACAGCGGTATTCGGAGAGTTCAGCTAGTTCTCATCGCTGGACGGTAGCTCATAGTCAGCCGTGTTGGCGCGGAGTTCCAGGATCTCGGCCATGTTCGCGTGAATGGCGGTGAACGCCTCTGCAGAGGCTTCGGCCTCGCCGGCCACGACGGCCTCCCAGATGACCCCGAGGATCAACAGCGAAAGGTTAAAGCTGGCCACCGCGACCGGGCTCTTGGTGGGAATGATCACGGTCTCCTCCGCCTCGCGGGCGGGCAGGACCGTGCCTGAGTTGGTGATGCAGACAGTCTTCACCCCTCGCTGTCGCGCCAGCCGAATGGCGTAGCCCGTATCCAGTCCGGGGATGCCCATTACCACGGCGAGCAGTGCGTCACCTTCCTTCATCTGCGTCACGGCGGCAGCGGTCTCAGAGATGCTGGGGTGGAAGTAGCTGGCCCGGATGCTGCTCGTCGGGTAGAAGCTCTTCGACAGATAGGACGCCAAGTCGCCAGACGTGTATTCCCCCGTGATCCATATGTGCGATGCGTTTCTGAGGATCTCGGCTACTCGGGCCAACGAGCCGGTCTCGGTTGTGCGGAAATGCCGCAGCTGCTGTTGCGTGTTGTCCAAGATCACATTGAGCACTTCTTCCTCGGTCTTGGCGTCTTTGGCTACCCGGTAGGTGTTGGTGACCTGATCGCGCACATAGCGCTTGATCTCGCGCGACAGTTCGCGGTAGCCGGAGTAGCCGATCTCCTGGGAGAAGCGGACCACAGTAGCCGGGTCGACGCCCACGCGGCGGGCCAATTCGCTGGCTGTCAAGAACGCAGCGTCCAGTGTGTTCTGCATAATGAAATCAGCAAGCTTTCTGAATCCGGGCGTTAGTGCGTCATAGTACTCACGAATCCGTTTCTTAAACACCTGTTGCCTCCTGTATCTTAATGAATGTGTGTGTTGTCGGGGCTTCTGCAGCGCAGATGGTGTTTGTCCCGATTACGACGAACTGTGCAGGCGGTATCCGGTTCCGGATCCATCTGCGGCTCGATAACACAAGACTCACCCGGCAAGCCACTCTACACCATGGCTCGTCTGCCAGGTAGGTCTGTTTCCCTTTGCTGCTTACCTTGGTCTAGTTGACGGTCTGCGACTAGCCGATGTTCTCGTGCCAGATATTCTGCGGCGCGGCGACCTCATACTCAGGCGTCTCGGACCTCAGTTCGAGAAGGCGTTTCATCGTGTTGTGGACGCCGGCGATTTTCTCTTTCACTGCCTCTTGCTTAGGGGTCATCACACCTTCCCAGATGAGGTTGGCGACCTGCATCAGAGGCCCGAAAGACGGGACGCCAGCAGGGCTCTTGTAGGGCACAATGATGGAGATGTCTGCGTGGCGCGCGGAGAGCACCACGCCCGATCCTGTGATCGTGATCGTGCGCAGCCCTATCTCCTTGGCGAGTTGCACCGCGTATCCGGCATCAATGCTCGGGTCGTTACCGGCGAAGGTCAGCAGGACATCTCCCTCCTTCATCTGCGAGAGGGCGGTGCTGGTGCCGGCCATGCTGGGCTCAAAGGCGGTAGCGGGTACGCCGTAGACCGTGAAGTTGTGGGCGAGGAAGCTGGCGATGTCATAGCCGGTGAACTCCCCGGCACACCAGATGTGATTTGCGTCTCTGAGGATCTCGACGGCTTGAACCACACTGGCCAGGTCCGTGGTGACGAAGTGTTCCATGCCCTGATTCGCATTGTCGATCAGCCCAAGCAGGACCTCCTCAGTGGCATCAGCCTCACCCACCTTACGGTAGGAGGCGGTCACGCGGTCACGGACGTAGCGTTTGATCTCGCGGGAGAGTTCCCGGAAGCCGGAGTACTCCAGCTCTTGTGCAAAGCGTACGACCGTGGCGGGATCGACACCGACACGCCGCGAGAGTTCGGTGGCCGTCAAGAAGGCGACATCCAGCGTGTTGTCCATAATGAAGTTGGCAAGTTTTCGGAACCCAGGCGTCAATTCTTCGTAGTGCTCACGTATCCGTTCTTTGAACATCGCTTCCTCCCACTCTAGTGTAGTGCTTGTGCCCACCAAGGTCCCGGTGTAGTTACGGTGTATACCAGTGGACTGATTAATATTTTGTTTCAGAACCATTCTATCATTCAACA
>CAZEXX010000291.1:0-5290 GCA_964516885.1 uncultured Anaerolineales bacterium
TGGTCTCACCGGCTACATTATACCGCACCGCGGAAGCATTTCAGAATGGGAGCGAATGCCCAATGAGGGTTTCTTGCTGGATCTGGATCACCGAAGTGTTTCTTGCCTATTCTGAAATGCTCGTGGGCAGTTCTGGCTCCGAGGGTGATGGGTCTACCAGGTGACGATGGACCCAAACTGCGTCCCGGAACCGGATTGCGACGGTACACACGGGATCTTGTGCCAGCAGCGTAGTTTTGTTGCGCCGGAGAGCAGTGCTCGAAGTTGGGTAGCGCGCGGTTGCCGTGGGCGTTGGTCGGAGTATAGTGGCAGGCGGAGTTCTCTCAAGCCGGGGGGAGACATGAACCGATGGAATGCTCGATGTGCTGCGTTTCTGGGGGTGATGCTGCTGCTGGCCGGGTGCCAGACCGCGGTTCCTGCGGCGTCGCCCACGGTCAGTCCAACGCGGGTGATGGTCACACGATGGCCGACGCGGACCCCGACGGCGACGCACACCCCACTCCCGACATTGACGCCGACGGCAACCCGTACGCCATCCCCGACGCCGCTGCCGGATCTGACGCTGGTGCAGCTCTGGAACTTGACGTATCCCAATGAGTGGGCCAGTGGCGGGGTGGTAGAGATGGTGGATGGCATCTACGTCGAGCCCGCGGCCGGTGAGTCAGAAGCGCTGGTCATCACGGTGGCCGACATGGTCACGTTCGGCGATCTTGATGGCGATCGCCGTGATGATGGTGCCGTGCTTCTCGTTGTGCACCCCGCCGGCGGAGGTTCACACTTCTACCTGAACATAGTATCGAGCCGTGGTGGGGACGCCGTCCCGGTGGCTTCATTGGCTTTGGGGGACCGGGTGGTGCCACGGTCGATGGCGGTGGCCACGGGACGCCTCACACTGGAGATGCTCACCTTCGATGCCGGTGATGCGCGGTGTTGTCCCAGCCTGGATTCGCGCCGCATTTACGAATTGGAGGATGATGTACTGAGGTTGGTGACACAATGGGACGGCCCTCGACAGCAGCTGGTTGCACCACCCGTTCCGGAGTGCCGGCTGCTGCCGTTCGCGCCGGGGACGGCAGCCACACTGGTCAGGGGCAGCCTGTATCCCCTGGGGGACCAACGCTATGTGTTGCCGGGGCTGGCAGGCCAGTCTATGGAGCTGGGTGTTGCCTCTCCTTACGAGCGTGTGTTTCTTTCGCTCCGTGGTCTTCAGGACGGCACGGTTCTCACCAGCGTCGTGTCTGAGACTACCAGGTGGTCCGGGGAGTTGCCCAGCACGCAGGATTACCAGATCACGCTAGTCTCCATTGCCGGCAGCGCGACGTCCTACGTGCTTGGTGCGGCGGTCGATCCGGCTCCCGTGCTTGAGCTGCCGGCTGCAACTGCGACCCTCACACCAACTCTCGCCGCCAGCCCGGCCCCTACCGCCACTCAGACCCCGGCTTTGACCGTGACTGTCGTGCCGACGGAGACTGTCTCGGTCTCTCCGCCGGTTCGCCCGGCGGTGCCTGCTGGAAGTGTGCTCTATCTTACCTTTGATGGTGTTTCCGAGAATTCAGCTTGGGCTCAACCGGTTGCGGATGTGCTGCTGACCTATGGTGTGCGCGGGACGTTCTTTCTACCGGTGCCGGATGGTCCGGGTGGTACCGCGCTGGCACAGTCCGGACACAGTGTCGGAATCCATGGCACTGCGGATCTGACTCTGGATGTGGTTGGCCGGCAGGCATTGACCCAAGCTGCACCGGGAATGGTTGGGACGCGCTGCATCCGACCCTCGTATGGTGCGATGGACGCTTATGCGCGCGCTTGGATGGCTGAGGTGGGATACGAGGTCGTGCTGTGGGATATGTCGACAGCGTTGTCTGCGGCGTCGACCGCAGCTGAGGTCGAGGCGGTGGCAGCGGCACTGCCTTCGCAAGTCCGTGCCGGGGCAGTGTTGCGTTTCCACGTTCTGGGCGATGGCGCGCAGATGGCTGTCTTGCTGACACAGGTCTTGCCGTTGCTTGAGGCACAGGGGTACGAATTCCGGACCGTCTGTCTTGGCTCGGATGTCGGATAAGGGGGTGGAATTGTGTCGGAAGCTCTACTTTTCTACATCTCCGCGGCGTCGGATCTGGAGGCGGAGCGTGAGATTCTGGGGCGAGCGGTGGGCGATGTGCCCGGTGACCTTGACTTCCGCGTGGTTCAGTCGCCGGATGGCAACGGACTGCTGGACGTCGACGCCATCGCTTCTGCGGATGTGCACATTCTTGTCATGGGCGGCGACATACGGGCGCCTGTGGGTCTAGAGTGGCAACTGGCCCGCCAGGCCGGACGGCCTCCGACCGTTTTCCTGCGGCATAGCAGACTACGTACGCCCGCGGGAATGGACTTCGTGCGGCTCGTCGCTCGGTTTCAGAGGTGGGAGCCCTTTGACAACGGTACGATGGTGCGCGGCAAGGTGCTGATGTTGCTGGCCGATCACATTCTGGCGCAAGCGGTTCGCTATGGTCTGACCGCGGACGAGATCGTCCGGCTGCACGTGTGGCGGGAGGCTTTGGTGACTTCACCGCAAGCGGTGGATGAGGTGACCCGCGGGGGTGCCGGCGAGAGCAGTATTGTGCTCTCCCGCCGGAGGATCGTCACAGCGGGCGGCGTGGTGATTGACAAGGAGGGGCGGGACTGAAGTCGGATGGCGTAAGAAGCAACTTCGCCGGCCTCTGAAGAGCCTTAAGGTCCTGTCGGTGTTGACGGGCGTCTTGGGCTATGCTATGATGAAGGTGTACTCTGGTACGCCCTCATCGCCTTGGTGCATCGTGATACGACTTCCAACTGCAACCACGAGCTCTGCTTCCGGACTCGCCGATCTTCAGCCATCGATGCCAACCGCTGAACTCTACGCGTTTGTCCTGACCAGGGCACAAGTTGGCGGCGCGACCTTGTTTGGCGTCTCTGGTCGTAGCGGACGTCTCTCGCTATAAGCCGGAGCGCGCTGACCGAGGTCTAAGCAGGGGCGGGGTGGTGGGCCGGTGGCGCGAGCATTCGCCGCGCGCGTTGCCGGCCCACGTCCGCTTCGGAGAGGAGCCACGGATCTCGTTTCTGACCCTTGGGGTTTCCCGCATGTGGGCGTCTGCCCTGCAACCGTAGACCGCGCGAACGCCGAAACGCCAAGGCTCGTGCGTTGGGCGAGGGGGCGCCTCGCTGAGATCCCCCGCGATAACGCCGAATTGCTTCAGCGCGGCCCCCAGATCGTCGACGATCTCGATGGCTATCCGGCGGAGATTCGTGGGGCGATGCATTCGGCGTGTTACCATCGGTGGGCAACGACGGCAACTCGGGCAGCAGCACCGCTTATGATCAGATCGGTGGACGGATCGGGGTGTGCAAACTGCCTGTGGATAGTGTGGTAGCATGTCAATGGTTGCTACGGGCGTCGTAGTGGTCATAATCCGGTTGAATCTGCATGTTGCGCAAAAGTAACTGTAGCGCCGTGAAGTCCCTCATATATTATCCATCCACACGGTAACGAAACGGTATACGCAGCGGTAACGACAGTCACTACTGCGCTGGACATAACAGAAAAAACGCCTCTGCAGCCCACGCGCGCGTGGTGCTGGAGGCGTTCTTGATTTCCGGTAAGCCAGATGATCCGTGGCTGCTGCGACTGGAGAGCCGGGAGCAGCTAGAGCTGGACAAACTCCTCGACAGGCAGGATGAAGATACTGGCGCCGCCCGCGCGCACGACGACGAGTTCACTCTCCGGTAGCCACGGGAACTCCATCTCGGCATCAAAAGGGATGAAGCGGGTGCTGCCGGGGCACGCGTTGCGCACCAGGGCAAAGAAGCTCGGGAGACGCCGTTTCGGGGTCCCCACGACCAGCGTAATCATCCCTTCACGGAGCAATCCGCCCACGGCGTCTACGATGGTGGCGGAGAAGTTATGCTCCTTGAGGGTCTTGATCAGCCCCTTGGACTGCCACTGGTAAGCGATGACGACGGCCAAGCGGTCGATCGTTTGTTCTTCCATGGTGCTCCTTGGCTGGTTGCGCGGCGAGCAGGCTACACTTAGTGATTATAGGCACTGCCTGTCCTGAAGCAAGTTGACCCGTGTTGGCGGGTGCGTTTTAGTTTGGGGGCGACTTCTCTGCACAGACGCAGGTGCGGTTGAGAAGGCTAGACCCGAAGAAGACGATCCACCGGATCGTCTGTACAAAATAGCTGCCTCGGTCAGCAGCAGCGTAATCTGATAGGCTTGGGCATCAGGAAGGGGGTTGCGCAGATCCCCATCTGGTTATTGCTCCAGAACTGAAACGCACGCTGTGTTGGCTCGTCTCATTCACCGGCGACGCCGGCTGCTGCCAGTCAGCATCGAGCCGTAGTAGAAGAGTGTGGATACCGACTGCACCAGCGCCGCAACGTACGTCAGGGCCGCGGCTGTGAGCACGGTGCGCGCACCACGACGTTCCTCATCGTTGGTCAGCAGATTGTTGCGCTTGAGCATTGCCAGACCGCGCCGGCTGGCGTCGAGTTCGACCGGCAAGGTGATGAGCGAGAAGACCGCGGCGCCTGCGAAACAGATGACTCCGACCCAGGCCAGATCGTAGATGCCCAGGAAGATGCCGGCCAAAAAGAGGACGGGGCCCAGCCACGACGTGACTCTCACCATCGGCACCAGGCCTGAGCGCATTTTGAGCAGCGCAAAGGCCTGCGAGTCCTGCTGGGCGTGCCCTAGTTCGTGGGCCACGATCGCCAGTGATGCGATCGATGGCTGTTGGGCTACCCCAGGTGACAACCGCAGCGTGTTGCTGCGTGGGTCATAGTGATCGGACAGAGTGCCACGTGCTCCCTCAATGCGTAGCTGTGTGCCAACGTCGGGCATCATACGGCGCGCTGCATCGATACCGGTGACGCGAGCCCCGTTGGCGATCTGTGAATACTTGCGATAGGCACTCCTCACCCACGCTTGCGCCACCAGCGCCAACAGCAGTGCCGGCAAGGCGAAGATGAAGTAACTTGAGTTGATCCCATAGAACATGGTTGTGACCTCCAAGCCTCGTACGTTGTGTTCACGTGGTTGTCGATTGACCGGTCTACAATATCAGCATCATAGCACAAGTCCATTAGAAACACGTAGGCACGGATCTCTCCCGGATTTGGCATAATATCACACCGAAAGGCACTTGCCGACATTGGACTCCTGCCGTAGAATAGGAGCGGCTTAGTCAACGCACCAAGGACATACAGAAGATGGGGGAACCTAATGGCGATCATTGATCGGAATTCTGCGATTCCGCTTTACTATCAATTGAAGTTG
>CAZEXX010000292.1:0-5284 GCA_964516885.1 uncultured Anaerolineales bacterium
GGTGCCTGTCTCCCCAAGCCTGGTTGGCACTTACGATACACCGTGGTCTGCGATGGCCTCTGCCATATCCGGCACTGTGGCCTATGTGGCCGATGGGGGCACAGGGCTGTTGTCCATCGATATCACGGAGCCCATGACGCCAACTGAGATTGGACGACAGGACACACCTGGTTTAGCTCAGGATGTGGCGCTATCCGGACCGTATGCCTTTGTCGCGGACAGCAGCCGCGGTGTCCGCATCCTGGATGTCGGCAGCGCTACGGCGCCTACCGAAGTCAGTGCCTACGATCTTCCCTCGGCATCCAGGAGCGTGGCTGTATCAGGCACGCACGCGTTTGTTGGAGAGTACTACCTCACTTCTGGTTCCTCCGAGTCCCCGGGGGTGCTGCGCGCGATCGATCTTTCATCGCCTGCCACGTTGACCCAGACGGACATATTCACGTTGCCCGATCGTGGCATCGATGTCGTCGTCCAAGGACCCTATGCGTATGTCGCGGCCGACGCATCCGGGCTTCAGATCGTCGACATATCGAACCCCGATTCTCTTGCGTATGTTGGGGCCACCGACACGAGGACCGCAATGGGTGTAGCAATCTCTGGTACGCTAGTCTGCGTGGCAGATGGTCTGGGGGGACTGCGTATGGTGGATGCCTCGAACGCGACGCTCCCTGCGGAGGTCGGTAGTCTTGGGGGAGATTTCGCCAGTGTGGCACTGAAGGGGCAGTATGCATTCCTCGCGGGAAGGTACGGCATGCACGTCGCCGATATCTCCGAATCGATGACGCCAACCGTAGTGGCGACATACTCACTGGGCTACTGTCCTGACCTGGTGGTAACCGGTACGCTCGCCTACGTTGCTGCGGGTGACGACGGCATCCACGTGGTGGACATTAGTGATCCTCTGTCGCCTACGCAGGTGGCGGTGGTTTCATCGGTGGAGGCCAGGGGCGTGCACGTTCTTGGAAACAAGCTCTACGTCGTCGCCGGGGACTCCGGATATGGATTGACGGTGATGGATATTTCCTCTCCCGAACACCCGCGGATGATCGGCTATCATCGGGCATCTATGATGAGCTACAAGGATGTTGCGCTCCTGGACGTGCCCGGCGCTGTGGATCCCTATATGGTCGTTGCCGCGGGAGGTCATGGGCTCACAATCTTCGGGAGCCGCTACCGTATCTACCTGCCGGTTGTGATACGTCAGCTATCTATGCCGTAGATGGCGTCAACCGCCGTGTCGTGCTATAACTGTGGGCGCCGGATTGCGAATCTGCAAACCCTCAGGAGTTGACACGCGCTCCGCGAGCCATCGACATCGGCGGTGAGCTGTGCTGCGCTTGTGGACAACGTTGCCGCTTCGTGGCAGGTTCCCCGATCACAATCAGGAGGCCCTATGCGTTTCTGATACTTTGACGATGAACATCGTGAGTATGTCATCACACAACCGGATACACCACTGCCCTGGATCAACTACCTGGGCTCGCAGGCCTACTTCGGGCTGATCTCCAACACAGCCGGCGGGTATTCCTTTTACCGTGACGCGCGGCTGCGACGCATCACGCGGTACAGATACAACAACGTCCCGTTTGACTTTGGCGGTCGTTACATCTACGTACGTGACAACGCCTCCGGCACGTTCTGGTCACCATCGTGGCAGCCCACGCGTACCGATCTGGACACCTACACCTGCCGTCACGGGATGGGATACACGGTCATTGCATCGTCCAAGAACGGGATTGAGACGGAGTCGCGTTACTTCGTCCCCCTGGATGACACGCTGGAGATCTGGCAATTCACGGTGACGAACCGGCGCGATCAGCCCGCTGATCTGTCGATCTTCTCGCTGGTGGAATTTGCGCTCTGGGACGCTGCAGATGACGCCGCGAACTTCCAGCGCAACTTCAATATCGGCCAGGTCGAGATTGAGGATGAGGTCATCTACCACAAGACCGAATACCGCGAGCGCCGTGACCACTTCGCCTACTTCGCTTGCTCGGAGCTATTGGTCGGCTACGATACGCAGCGCGAGGACTTCCTGGGACCGTATCGCGGCTGGGATTCTCCGCTGGCGGTCGAGCGCGGCGCATCGGCCAACACGGAGGCGATGGGTTGGGCGCCGATCGGCTCCCACCATGTGAAGCTGACGTTGGCTCCCGGCGAGTCGCGCCAGATCATCTTCATCCTCGGCTATCAGGAGAACTCCAAGGACGCGAAGTTCGATCCGCCCGGTTCGCAGCGGATCAACAAGGCCACGGTCAAACCCATCATCGCCCGATATCTCCGGCAGGGCGTGGTTGAGCGCGCCTTCGAGGCTCTGACCGCCTACTGGGACGGTATCCTGGGCGTCTATCAGGTTGAGACCCCGGACGCTGACATAGACCGGATGGTCAACATCTGGAATGCATATCAATGTATGGTGACCTTCAACATGTCGCGGTCGGCCTCCTTCTTCGAGTCGGGTGTCGGTCGCGGATTGGGCTTCCGTGACTCCAATCAGGATCTGTTGGGTTTCGTTCACCAAGTACCTGAGCGCGCCCGCGAGCGCATTCTTGATCTTGCGGCGACCCAATTTGAGACCGGTGGCGCCTATCACCAGTACCAGCCCCTCACCAAGCGCGGCAACGATGCGGTGGGCGGTGGGTTCAACGATGATCCGGCGTGGCTGATCCTGGGCGTGGCCGCGTATATCAAGGAGACCGGTGATTGGTCCATCTTGGATGAACCCGTCACCTATGACAGCAAGCCCGGGACGGAGCAGCTGCTCTACGAACACCTGCAGCGCAGCTACAAGTATACGCTGGACCAGCTGGGGCCGCATGGCCTACCCCTGATCGGTCGCGCGGACTGGAACGACTGCCTGAATCTCAATATCTTCTCGGAGGAGCCGGGCCAATCCTTCCAGGTTGCGCCGTTGGCAAAGGATGGCACCGTCGCCGAGTCTGTCTTCATCGCCGGCCTCTTCTGTCTGGCTGTCAGGGAACTGGCCGACATTGCCGAGCTCCGAGGACTTAAGGATGAAGCTGCCCTCTACCGTGCTGAGGCCGGCAAGATGGAGGCTACCATCTGGGAGCATGGCTGGGATGGCGCGTGGTTCCGCCGGGCCTACGATGCGTTTGGTGAGGCCCTCGGTTCGGCCTCGTGCGATGAGGGGCAGATCTTCATCGAGCCACAGGGCATCTGCATCATGGCTGGGATGGGCCTCGAGGATGGCAAGGCGACACTGACGCTCGACTCAGTCAAGGACCGGCTGGCCACCAAACATGGTATCCTACTTCAGCAACCTGCCTTCTCCGGTTATCAGGTGCGCCTGGGCGAGATCAGCTCCTATCCACCGGGATTCAAGGAGAACGCCTCCGTCTTCTGCCACACGAATCCCTGGATTATGATCGCCGAGACGATTGTGGGGCGGGGGGATCAGGCCTTTGACTACTACAAGCGGATCAACCCCTCGGCACGTGAGGGGATCAGTGACGTGCATCGCTGTGAGCCCTATGTCTACTGCCAGACCATCGCCGGGCGTGACACACCCAAACACGGTGAGGCCAAGAACTCCTGGCTCACCGGCACCGCGGCGTGGAACTACGTGGCTATCACACAGTGGATCCTCGGCATTCGCCCCACGTATGAGGGGCTGGAGATCGCACCGGTGATTCCTGTGGACTGGGATGGCTTCAAGGCAACGCGCCTCTTCCGCGGTGTGACCTACAATATCACCGTGAAGCGTGCCGGTGCCGGCAATGCTGTGACGCTGATCGTCGACGGTGTGTCCGTTGCTGGAGGCGTGGTTCCCCTGCCTGGTGCCGGGACAGAGGCTGTGACGGTCGAGGTAACGCTGGCATGACACGCCACTACAGAGATGCAGAGCCTGTTTTGGTTCCTCTGCGCCCTTGCGCCCTTGCGTGATTTTCTTCAGCGGAGTCAACTATGCACATTGAGAAAGCCTCTCTTGTCGCAGAGAAGGGCTGGTGCATCGGCCCGTGGAACTCGAGCGTCAGCATCTCTGTCGGGTTTGCCAACCAAGGCATCAATGATCCCCACTATCACGAGCACATCACTGAGATCTATATGGTGGCTCGCGGCAGCGTCGAGGTTCGGATTGAGCAAGAGACGGTTCATCTCGTTCAGAATGATGTGTTGGTGATTGAGCCCGGGGAGGCGCACACGTTCCTCGCTTCCTCAGTGGACTACTTCCACTTCGTGGTGCATACCCCCGGCTTGCCCGATGGGGAGACCAAGGCCGACAAAGTCCGAGTCAAACGCTCGCGGCTGGGACTGTAGCCAAACCATTCCTCTCACGATAGAAGGAGTTGCTCAGATGATGATCATCGATGCCGATACCCACATCGCTCCAACCGGCGGCGACTTCACGCTGGAGAAACACCTCGCGCGCATGGAGCGGGCGGGGATCGACAAGACGTTGACCTGGCTCAAGCCCGACTACGAGGGTGAGGGGATTGAGGGCCACCTGCGCTTTGTCTATGATGCTGTGCAGGCTTACCCCGATAAGATCCTGGGTTTTGGCTGGGCAGATCCCACCGTGAGCGTGGAACATGCCAGGAAGATGGTGAGACTCTGTACTGAGGAATATGGCTTCTACGGCGTCAAGCTCAACGGTGCGCAGAACCACTACACGATCGACGATCCGGAACTCTCCCTGCCGGTCATTGAGGAGATCGCCAAGACCGGCAAGCTGCTGGCGTTCCACATAGGGCCGGATGCCTATGAAGGAACACATCCTCTGCGCGCGCGCAAGATCGCCCAGATGTATCCGGAGCTCAAGATCCTGATGATCCATATGGGGATGACGGACCCGGATATGACCGAGGCGGTTGTCGAGGTGGCGCTGGAATGTCCGAATATGACTCTGATCGGCAGTGCGACGAACGACAAGGTAGTCCTCTCTGCTATCAAGCAGTTGGGCGCCGACCGTGTCTGCTTTGGCACCGACGCGCCGTTCCAGCGCCCGCACGTGGTCAGGGCATGGTATGACGCGATGCTGAAGTATGATGTCACCGAAGCCGAGACGGCGATGGTGATGGGCGGCAACATCGCACGCCTGTTGGGGCTGTAGAGAGCCTTGACACAGCTACCTCGAAAATCGCCACCAGCGATGCGCTCTGCGGGCCCAAGGGCTTTCTGCAGGCCTTGGGGCCTTCTTCGTTGCGCATTTTCGTCCTGCGTGGTGTGCGCCAGACCATGACATCTACTTCGAAAATAGCACCTTGTACTGTCGAGCAGATGGTCGAGCTAACAGCTCAACCTACATGAGATCTGCATGTAGGCC
>CAZEXX010000293.1:0-2767 GCA_964516885.1 uncultured Anaerolineales bacterium
CGGCGTGATCTCTTCGATCATGTGCTGCAGCAATCGGTGGCGTTCCACGATCGCGAGCGCGTGGGTGGGATTATGTCACGTCTCACCAACGATGTGAATGCCGTCGCTGAGATCGCCTCCAGCGGTGCGCTGAACCTAGTCAACGATCTGATCTCTTTGGTAGGCATCATCGTCATTATGGCCACCTTCAATGTAAGGCTTACCCTGGTGACGCTGGCCTCGATCCCGGTGGTGATGGTGAGTATGGGATACCTGGGCAGGCAGATGCGCCACACGTATCGTGAGGTTCAGCAAGCTCTGGCGGACGTGAACACCGGCGTGGAGCAGGGTGTCGCGGGGATGCGGGTAGCGCAGTCGCTTTCGCGCGAATCTTTCACCGTGGAGCAGTTCCAGGACCTCAGTCTGCGCAACATGAAGGCCAACTTGCGCGCCGGCCTGCTCTTTGCCGCCGTCTTCCCGACGATGACCATCACGAATATGTTGGGGGTCGCCCTGGTCCTGGGCTATGGAGGCACGTTGGTGGCCAATGGCGTCATCACCGTCGGCGTTCTCCTGGCCTTCCTCAGCTATGTCTACCGTTTCTTTGGGCCGCTGCGTGAGTTGAGCCTGGTCTACAACACGTTCCAGGCCGCGGCTGCGTCGCTGGATCGCATTGCGGAGTATCTGGCATACGAACCGGAGATCGTCGAGCCGGTGCGCTCCGAGCAACCGGCTGATGGGTTCCGAGGCTGCCTTGCGCTGCACGCTGTGTCCTTCGGCTACGACCACACACCGGTGCTTGAGGAGATCGACCTCGGGGTGGCGGCGGGAGAGACGGTCGCTCTCGTTGGGCCTACCGGTGCAGGCAAGAGTACTCTGGCCAAGCTGCTGACGAGGCTCTATGATCCGCAGGCCGGCGTAGTGACGATCGATGGTGTGGATCTGCGACAAATCGCGTTTGCCGATCTTCGCAGCCTGGTGACATTCGTGTCGCAGGATGTCTTCCTCTTCGCTGACACCATCCGTGAGAATATCCGTTACGGGAACCCGGAGGTCAGTGACACCGAGGTTGTGGCTGCCGCCAAGCGCGCCCAGGCGCACGCTTTCATTCAGAAGCTGCCGCGAGGATATGACAGCCAGGTGGGTGAACTGGGCGCGATGCTTTCCGGTGGACAGAAGCAGCTGGTCGCTTTTGCTCGCGCTCTGCTGGCCGGTCCCAAGGTCCTTATTCTGGATGAGGCGACGGCTAATGTGGATGCCTATACCGAATCTCTGATCCAGAAGGCGATGACCGAGATCCGGCGCGGCCGTACGACGATCATCATCGCCCACCGCTTCTCAACGCTTCGGCAGGCTGACCGGATTGTGGTGGTCGACGGGGGCCGTATCGTGGGAGAGGGTACGCACACCGATCTCATCAGAGACAATGCCATCTACCAGCGGCTGTACCGGCGCGAGTGGGCGACCGATGATGCAGACGGCGGCCCATGAATGGTTGCACGCCCAAGGCTGATCAGTGCTGACCAAACAACGAGCGTGGGCGCACCTGAGCCCACGCTTGTTGTTGCATAACTGGTTCTTCAGACAGGCGTACTACGACAAGGAGATCTCGCCGGCGCTACTTTTCCTCCATCATCTGATCGAATTTCTTGATGCTCACGGCCGGAGAGGTCGTGAACCCAATTCCTGTCATTTCGGTCAGCTCTACGGAGACTTGCATCGCGGCTTCATTGTCCGGAAGATCAACGATGAGTATCAGGTCGCTCTGGCCCAGTGTGGCGTAGCCTGCCTTAAGCTTGCCGCCGTGCCTCTTCAGAAGGGCCTCTGCTCGATCGGTACGTTCAGCGCTGATCATCTTCACCGCATCCAGAGCATACTCCCCCACCATCACATAGATAGCCATCTTCTTACCTCCTCCTAAAGAAACTGTTCCAGGGCCCCGCCACAGGGTGTCCTGATTCCGTCCGACGGTCTGGGTGCCGCTCAAATACCTGAGTCATCGGGTTCTGGTGGAAGGTGGGACGACTCCAGCGGATGTGAGCCGCTGGGTCATCCTTGTTAAGAATTGGATGCTGTCGTGTGTGTGGAGAAACCCCGTTATCCCGGGCAGTATCTTGAGGTCGTGGAAGCTATGCCTGCGGCGGTACCATCACCTAATTCCATTATAGGATGTTTGCGCGGCCAGGTCAATCGCTTCCTGTCACGGATTGACAATCACCTTGTTGCGGTTCGGGCCGGCCATTACGTCCAGAGCGGTATGGATATCGGCCAGCGGGAAGCGATGTGAGATGATTTGTTCGATGTCGATCAATCCCGTTTCCATCAGCCGGATAGCTCGGGCCATCGCCAGTGACGTGGTGCCGAAGCTAGCGTCCATGCGTCCTTCCAGGAAGTGCGTAAGGCCCCCGTCGAGCTCGAATTTCTCGTGGGTGGTGATGCCGAAGACGTTCCAGCGCGTCCCGCGACGGCGCAGATCTACCATCAGCTTGACGGCCTGGATAGGCCCGGCAGCTTCCACGATCAGGTCCGGACCGTCGGGGATTATGTCGTATACGCGCGCCTTGGTGTCCTCGCCGGAGGGATCAATGGCGTGCGTCGCACCCAGCGCCAGTGCATGCAGGCGAGCGTGCTCGCTGGTGTCTATGGCAATCAGCCGTCCTGCGCCGGCGACCTTGGCCACCAGCATGCACAACAGACCGATGCTGCCGACGCCGATGATCACCACGTCGTCGCCCACCTGCATCTCGCTGTATTGGATGACGCCTTTCCAGGCCCCCGACAGCGGCTC
>CAZEXX010000293.1:2867-5270 GCA_964516885.1 uncultured Anaerolineales bacterium
CCGCTGGGTTCGTGACCGGCGATGAAGGGAAACGTCACATTGCGCCGGATTCCCTTGATCGCTTTCACGTCGGTGGCACAGATGCCACATGCCTTGATGCGTACTACCACCTGGCCCAACTTGGGTTCGGGGATCGGCACATCCTCCAGGACCAGCTGATTGAAGTTGTGCAGGACTGCTGCTAGCATGGCTTCCTCCTATTGTTGGATGATTGCTGATTTATGATCTGACTCCGATGCGCGGGCAGCCCATCCCATATCACCAGCAATTGGCCCTGAATGTGCCGCAACAAGTGCTTCAGAAAGCGCGCAATGGCGGGCCCCTTGAGCGATTCTTCTTGCGTCAGCGTGTACAGTTTGCCGTCGGGCGTGATGGCACTGATCACCGATACATGCTCCCAGTAACGATACCGCAGTTCCGGGGTCTGGCCCCGCGGGGCATACGTGCGGACCGCCGCGGACAGCAAGTAGAACCCGGATTCGTCTATGAAGACCAAGGTTCGCGCTTCTCTTGTGGCTTTTTTCTATGACAGCGGACTTGGCTAGATCCAAGGTCGGGCGGGGGCGCGTTCCAGAATGGAGGCAAGTCACTGTGGCAGGGGTTGCCGGCTGCGGCAGGAACTGCCGAGTCAGGAACTCCAGCCGGACCAGGGGCTCTGTAGAATGGGTTTGTTTCGCAAAAACACCTATTCCCAGCACAGGATGTTGGTGATTTTGTCTCCGGCATCATTGGTGAGGATCGCCATGGCCGCGGACTCAATGCCATGGTTGCACCGGCGGAGAGCGGCGAGTTGCTTGTCGATGATGCGTTGCATCCGGCCATACGTGGAGCCTCCTGAAGTAGCCCTTTTGTTCTATTATAGAGGAAGTGGGAGGGGGTATCAAGGGTGGAGCCGGGGCAAATTGCGTGGGAGTGGGGTAAGTCCCCGCGGCAGGAGCTGCCGTGGCAGGAACTCCAGCTGGACCAGGGGGCTGCATGTCGACCATTCTGAGGCACGCGGCCGGAGATCTGTTTGCCTGTCGCGCGATCGCGCCAATCCCGTCGCTCCCGCCTATAGCAATCCCCTATGGGATGTGAAGAGCTCTCTTTCAGCAGAGGTCTCTTTGTGTTTGTGGGGCGGCTTGCTGCTCATGAGTGGTGAGCCCATAGTACATGCAGTAGCGTTAGGGGAGGCCAAGTGACCTGCATCTGTCGGATCACGACAGATGCATCAGCAATGTGCGTTTACCTAACCACACTGATGCTACTTCGCCTTCTGCAACGACAAACGAGCCCATCAGATCCTGAACTGCACTGTCCGGGCAAAGCCCATCAAAGTCTGGCAACCTTGGTCCGTGAAGATGCAACTCTCACTCATTCTGCCCCTTTCGTGGTCCAATACTTGGGATGTCACAGCATTCCCCACCGGTGTTCTCCTTCTGCTCAGTTCGTGACACCGCGGCGAGAGCCGTGAATGGCCGAGCTAACCCCAGTTAGTGGCTAGTCCAGGGGGCTGCGAACGGCCAACGGCCCTTTGTTGAGGACATGGGTATAGATCATGGTTGTTTTAACATCCTTATGCCCCAGAAGTTCTTGTAGGGTGCGGATATCGTAGCCAGCCTCCAGCAGATGGGTAGCAAAGCAGTGACGGAAGGTATGGCACGTGATACGTTTATCAATACCGGCCTTGAAGGCTGCCTTCCTGACGGCCTTTTGTAAACCGCTTTCGTGAACATGATGACGGTGCTCGGCACCTGTGCGCGGATCGGTGGACAGCCTGGATGCGGGAAACACATACTGCCAGAGCCACTCTCGGCTGGCATTGGGGTATTTGCGCTCCAGGGCAAATGGCAAATACACGCTGCCATAGCCTTTGGACAAGTCCTCCTCGTGGATATGCCTCACGTGACGTACATGCTCCTGTAAAAGTGGGACAAGACTCTCAGGTAGCATCGTCACTCGGTCCTTCTGACCTTTGCCGTCACGCACAATGATTTGCTGCTGAGAGAAATCAAGATCCTTCACGCGCAATCGGAGACACTCCATCAGACGCAGCCCACTTCCATACAGGACTTTGACCATCAATGGATGCGTCCCTGAAAGGAATCCAATGACTTTGTGTACTTCATCTTTGCTTAGCACGGTGGGCAAGCGCTTAGGTTTCTTGGCCCGGACGGCATCTATCGTGCTGTCCAATTCCTGTTTCAGCACGACGCGATACAAGAACAGCAAAGCGCTGAGTGCCTGATTCTGCGTGGAAGCTGCAACGTTCTGGTTGACGGCCAGATGGGTAAGAAACGCTTCGATTTCTGCATTACCTATATCGCGGGGATGGCGCTTATTATGGAACAAGATAAACCGCTTGATCCAATTGTATTGCTTCAGACGGAAATGGAGTTTTACCTCCTACGAGATAGTATAGAG
>CAZEXX010000294.1:0-5197 GCA_964516885.1 uncultured Anaerolineales bacterium
CCCAATGTGGTTCTTGTAGGGGACGGGCTTGTCCCTACCCTCTCCGCACGATACGTACTATGGCCCGCGCACGAGGAGAGGGCAACCACGTGGGGCGTACCCCACGTGGTTGCCCTCTGCCGCGCCTGCTGCATATACACCGGTGCCGGGAATCAGCAATCCCGCAACCATACTATGGTAGAAATCCTCACCAAGAGAGAGCAGACCGGCGGAAGGTCACCGGTCTGCTCTTGCTTGCTGACACACCGCCCTACTGCGTCGGCGACAGATCCACTGCCTCCCAGACCAACTGCGCGAACTCCTGAACTTCCTCATCACGCGGCAAACACTCCGCGACGCGATCGGCATCGCGGGACACGTCGTCCAGCGTCGTTCCGGCGTCTTTGACCCAGTAGCTCTCGCGCAGCACTTCGGCGTACTGCGCCACTACGGCGATCAACTGGAAGCGCGGGGCACTCTTCTCAAACTCGGCGCTGAGATCTGCCTGCGCAATGGCACGCTCTATCTCGGCAACTTCTCTCGTGTCGGGATCCTCCCAGCGCACATAGACGGTGAGCGCCGTTGCCAGCGGATCGGCATCTGCCTGGAACTTGACCTCGTACAGCGCCGTCACGCTATGGCCCGGCCCCAACTCGCCCGCGTCCACCGCATCGTTGCGGAAATCCTCATCGGCCACATCGCGGTTCTCGTATCCAATGAGACGGTAGCGGCTGACCACGGCGGGGTTGAATTCCACCTGCACCTTGGCATCGCGGGCTATCACCTGCAGGGACGAGGACAGATCGTGCACAAAGACCCGCTCGGCCTCCTTGATGTCGTCCACATAGGTGTAAAAGCCGTCGCCACTGTCAGCGAGTTGCTCCATCAGGACGTCGTTGTAGTTGCCCATTCCCACGCCGATGGTGGTCAGGTAGATATCCTCGTCGGCATATTCGCGGATCTGCGCCAGGATGGAGTCCGGGCCGGTCTTCCCCACATTGGCCACTCCATCGGAACAGAGGATCACGCGGTTGACGGCCTCCGGGTTGAAGGCGCGGGACGCCAGCCGGTATCCCTTGACTAGCCCTGCCTCAGCGTTGGTCGCACCT
This sequence comes from uncultured Anaerolineales bacterium, assembly GCA_964516885.1. Classification (GTDB taxonomy): domain Bacteria; phylum Chloroflexota; class Anaerolineae; order B4-G1; family SLSP01; genus PWVB01. Next base: position 1,089 of record CAZEXX010000294.1, read on the forward strand.
TCCGGCCTGAGGCCCCGAATGGCCTTGAGGATGATCCGTCCTTCCGCCACAGGCGTATGTGATAGCACGACGCGGGCATTGCTGCCATAGACCACAATGCCGATCTCATCCGAGGGGCGCAGTTGTTCCACCAGCAGCTCGAGACTCTCCTTCACCAGTTCCAGACGGTTCTCCATCTCCATTGAGCCGGACACGTCGATGACGAACGTGAGCACCACATCGGGCCGCTCGTCTGCGGGTACTTCGTAGCCTTGCAGACCGATGCGCACGAGATGGTAGTTCGTCACATAGGGCGACGGGGCACCGTCGATGTAGATGGTGAAGGCGTCCTCGGTGGGCGGCGCGTAACCCGGGTCGAAGAAGTTGACGTACTCCTCCACGCGCACCGAATCACTGTCCGGCAGGTAGCCGTCATTGACGACTCTGCGCATGACGGTGTAGGCCGCCGTATCCACATCCACGGCGAAGGTGGAAAGGTTGTCATCCTCCGTATCGATGCGCGGGTTGACGCCGTAGTTGTCGAAGAAGACATCGCCGTAAGGTTGATCATTCGGCTCATCGGTGCCACCGGTCGAAGCGCCGAAAGCATCGCCCTGCGGGAGAGCTGATAGGGTGGCCGCGGCGTTTGCTGTTGGAGACGCACGAAATTCGGCTTCCAGATCGTACGTGCGTGGCTTGGCCACCGGCTCCTGGCCGGCCAGAGACACCATCCCGCCGCAACTGCTGACCGCAAATGCTACCAGGAACAGTGCAACCAGGGTGATTCGCACATAGGGTTTCATCATTCTCCTCCTTAACGGGACCTGAGTTTGGGCCTTGATGATTGTTCACCCATCTATGCTTTACATGCACGTTGGGGAAGAAAGGTTCATCGGGTATTCTCGGAAAGTGGAGTACAATTCCAGTATGAGGGGCGTAACACCGCCGCGTCCGGTTTCCATGGGTCCGTCACAACCCACATCCCGCGTTCCCGACCTCGCTCGCGCACCATCGCGCTGCGATCCCGGGACATCCGGTACTGGATTGGTCAGAGGGCCACGTCCTCAAAGCCATCACACCGCCAGAGGTGTCTATGAAACGCTTCACAGTCCTGGCAATGTCCGTCGCAGTGCTCGCGCTCATAACCGGAGCGCACACTCCGCCGCAATCCCGCGGCATCCCGAGAGAGGCACCGGTGATGCTCCCTGTCCTCGGTGGGCACATCGCAGAGACCGGATACATCCCGCCGGAGATGGATCTCGCGCACCTGGACGGCTCCTCCGCCCGGACCGCTATGGCACGCCAAGCACTTCCCTCCTCCTGGGACTGGCGAACCGCTGGCGGTATGACGCCGGTGAAGAATCAGGGAAGCTGCGGAAGCTGCTACACCTTCGCCGCTATCGCCGACGCGGAATCCTACGCCTTGATAGACGAATCCATCATCTACAACTTCTCCGAGAACAACGCCAAGGAGTGCAACTGGCGCGAGGTCAACGACTGGCGTGATGTGTACAAGAATGACTGGGGAAGCTGCGATGGCGGCAACTACTGGATGTTGACGACGCTCTTCTCAACCAAGGGCCTCGTCCTGGAAGCGGACGACCCCTACGTAGCTTCGGATGTCGCTTGTAACGGGTGCGTTCCGTACCAGAAGACGCTGTTGGACTGGCGCATTGTCTCCGGCAACATCGCACCCACAACGGATGTCCTCAGGCAATATGTGCACGACTACGGCCCCATCGCCACTAGTATGTACGTGGACGACACGCAGGGCTTCGATGGCACGTACACGGGCACCTGCACACTGTCCTACCCGTCCAGAGGAAGCTCCAATCACGCCGTGGTGATCGTCGGCTGGAGTGATGCCCTGGACCCGGTCTGCGGCAGCAGCACCAGCGACCCAGTCTCGGGCTGGATCGTCCGCAACAGCTGGGGCAGCGGATGGGGCGATGATGGTTACTTCTACATGGTCTACAGCGCCGGTGACCTCGGCCGGCACAGCTCGTTCGGTCATACGTGGCAGGAGTACAACGCCGGCGATCACGTGATGTACTACGACGATGACGGGTGGACCACAACGTGGACAATCGGCGACGACAAGAAGGACTGGGGACTGGTGGCCTACGTGCCGCCAGCTGACACAGTGGCGACCGCCATCGAGTTCTGGACGGCGGATGCCCCCACCACAGTGGATATCTAACTCTACGACGATTTCGACAACCCGACGCTGAGCACCTTGCTGGCAGCGCAGCTCGACCTCACCTATCCCGAAGCAGGCTACCACTCAGTGCCGTTGGATCCCCCGGTGGCGCTGACCGCGGGTAACGAGATCTACGCAACCATCTTCTTCAGCAATACTACCTATACATACACAGTCCCGGCCGACGGAAATGGCCCTTACAAGACCCAGCGCACATGGATCAGCGACGACGGCACGTCTTGGTACGACCTCGGCGCCAACCAGCTCGACGACGTCGCCATCCGCATCCGCACCACCCATCCCAATGGCGGCGCCTACGCCCTGCAGGGCGATCAATGCAGCTACGATGCCACAACGTGCCCGCTCTACGACGACGGCACACACGGCGACGCCTTTGCCGGCGACCACATCCACAGCCGAGACCATACCGTGGACACACCCCTGGACACCCACAATGCGTACGTCTTCTACCGTCTCGACGGTGACAAGACGCTGCCATCCACCGGCAGCCCGGAGTTCGGTGCTACCGGCAGCTGTCCCCTCTATCTGCTCGCGCAGGGCAATCCCTACGGCATCACGGTGACCGATTGTGACATGTATGCCCACGTGACCTGTGACGCAGATAGCAGCAGCTTTGGCCCTGTCAGCTTCATCGGGAACGAGGACTTCGCCGCGCCTGCAGAGACATACATTGAGGAGGGCACCACACTGGATCTGCGCGTGGAGATCTACGCCCCGGGTCTCACCGACGCCGGCACAGCCTCGGAGGGTGGTGCCGTCAGTGTGAGCCTGGAGACCCGTCAATGGAATGCCGCGGCCCAGGATTGGGACACGTGGGCACCTTACACCTCTGTCTTCAGCTTCGAGATGGATGACGGCGCCAACTGGCAATACCTGCTCGAGGACGTCGGCCTGCCGGTGGGCATCCACGAGCTGCGCAGTACCTACACGGACTGGGCCGGGAACACCGGCACCACCGGCGCCAACATACGGACCGTCTTCGTGAGCGATGCCGTGACCACGCCGCACGCCATTGACGCGGATGGGGATCTTGCGGATTGGCGTGCGAACGAGCGCCACGACGGTCTGGACGGGGCCCAGAGCTACGTCACGTGGGACGACCGCTTCATCTACGCCGGCTGGATTGGCGGGAGCGGCAGTGACCGGTGCATCGTGGGATTCGACCTCAACCTGGGCACCGCAGACCAGGTCGCACCGTACGCCGTCGCCACGTTCCCGGCCACGGGGCAGCCGGATTACGTGCTGGACTACGACAAGCTGACCGGCACAGCCCTCTTCCTCCAGCGGGACGGCACGGGCTGGACGGACGTTGGGGCGACGGACATCCAGACAGGCCAGGGCGGCTACGGCACGATCTGCGAGGCCCGCATCCAGCGGACCGCCTTCGGCGGCAGCCTGGGGCCGGAGGATGATCTCGGTCTGGTCATGTTCCAGAGCAACACCGCCGGCGACGCTGTCTCTTCGGCCTTCCCGGCCATCGGCAACAGCTCCGGAAGCAGCCAACAGATGCTCTACGCGCAGTTTCACTGGACCACCACGGGGCCGGGCACCGCGCCCAATGCGCCCGATGAGGGCGGTCGCAGCGAGTATGCCGGCACGATCGTGTCCGGCGCTGCGGTCGGCACCTACATCCTGGGCGACACTGGCGCTACGATCGCCTTCCCCAACGCGGGAGACGCGCCGGACACCGCCTGCATCATCGGTGCGCGCGTCTACGAGGGCCACCCGCACGCACACGACCCTGATGCCGTACGGCGTTACACGACGCTGGACGGGGCCGCCTGCGCCGGGTTCAGCGGCGATCTGACCCTCACCTATGCGGACGGCGAGCTCAACGGCAACGAGGAGACCACGCTCAATCTCTACCGGTGGACCGGCGCTGCTTGGCAGCTCTACACAGTCGCTGGAG
>CAZEXX010000295.1:0-5177 GCA_964516885.1 uncultured Anaerolineales bacterium
AATACCTCCCAAGTACAGGGCACAATTATAGCTTCATCTTGATAACTTAGCCAGTCCCACTTGACGAAGCCGGCATCCGGCACTCTCCCCGCCGGGGGAGAGTGGAGAGGGGGCGGCACGATGGCTGCCTACGCGCGCAGACCCCTTCCCCTGAAACAGGGACTTCGTTTCTCTTCTCCCCGGAGAGGGCAAGGCAGTGGCTGCCCGGCCACACTGGGTCAACGGTCCACTTCGAAAATAACTCGCCATCCGCTGCAACCGACCAGGTTCGTAGTAACGACTTCAGTCGTTCCCAGTCGCAGAACAAATAGACTGGAATAAACTGGCTACTATGAACCCAAGAGTGTGCGCGCTGCCGTTTCACCCATGCGTGGTGTGCGCGAGCGAACGTGGCGTCTATTCGGCGATGAGACGCAGGACGCCCAAGATTCCCAGTCCCAGCTTGACCGCCGCACCAGGCGCGGGTGCCTCGAGTGCTTCCGAACCTTCGGTATCAATCTCAACATTCGTGTTGTAGTAAATCCAGCCGGCAACCGCCCCCATCACGGCGCCGAGAACACCGCCAATCAACAATGCCCGTGACCGCTGATTATCCATGTGTACGTTCCCTCCTCGTCAATCGCTGTACGATCGTGGTCACTTGACGCACGCTTGAGTTCACCTTAATGAAGGGAGCTGCGACCGCTGCTGATGCCTGCTCGACGTAATCAAACGCCAACTGCGCATACACCTGCGCCTTGCGGAGATAGACCCGCGCCAAACCTGTCAGCCGGTACACGCCATACGCCAGCCCAAAGATGATGACCATAGGCACCAAGGCCATGACCAGCGCCTCCAGACTGAGAAAGATCAGCGCAATGTCGCGTGCAGAACCCATAGTGGCTCCTCCTTCGGTGACAACCTGGCTTCAGTATACCCACAACTTTCATTTCCGCCAAGTTGCGGTAACATAGCGTCCGTGAGTCCTCAGACCAAGACGCTACGCTGGTGGACGACCATCGTGGTCCTCCTGATTCTCGCCTTCGGGACACGAGTCTGGAATCTGTCCTCGGTGCCGCCTGGACTTACCCACGATGAAGCCAGCAACAGCCACGACAGCGCCGCAATCCTCGAGGGCGAGCACCGCATCTACTTTCCTGTGGGCTACGGTCACGAACCACTCTACAATTACAGCGTCGCCCTGACAACGTTGCTGCTTGGCCAGTCCATCTTCGCGCTGCGGGTCACCACAGTGGCGTGGGGCCTGGCCCAGTGCCTCCTCACAGCCGCGCTGGCCCGGCGTTGGTGGGGCCGGCAGGCAGTGATTGTCGTGTTGGCCACGTATGGTGCCAGCTTCTGGGCCCTGATGCTGTCCCGCGTCGGGCTCCGCGCCCCCACCCTTCCGGCCCTACTGGCAGGATCGGTGCTGGCCTATGACCGCGCGATCCGCTCGCGGGCGAATCGCCCGCGAGCGGGCCAGATTCTCTGGCCCTGGTACGCCCTCTCCGGCCTGCTGCTGGGCGCCAGCCTCTACACCTACATGGCGGCACGCGGCATGCCGCTCCTCTATGTCATCTTCCTCATCGCGCTGGCAATCACCGACCGAGCCGCGCTGCGCCGCGTGTGGGCAGGCACCCTGGCCCTGCTCATGATCGCCCTGCTGGTCAGCGCGCCGCTCTTGCTCTATCTCCACGCCAACCCTGAACTGGAGCAGCGCATCGGCCAGCTCGGTGCCGCGATCACGGCGCTGGGGCAGGGGCAGTGGCGGCCCATCTGGACCAACATCAGCGACAGCCTGCCGATGCTCTTCACTTCCGCGGATCCCCAGTGGCTCTACAACGTCGCCGGGCGTCCGGGCCTGGAGCCGCTGCTCGCCATCCTCTTCATCGTCGGCCTGGGCCGCAGCCTGTCGGATCTGGGAAGGAGCTCCCCATTCGCGCACCACGCAAACATGAAAACCAGCGTGCGTGCAGAGGGCCTAAAGGCCTGGCTGCGGGCTTTAGGGCCTTCCCCAAAGCGCCATGGTTCGGCTGCGTCGGGCGCGGCCAGCTCAGCCCCCCAACCCACAGAGGGGCATGCCCAAAGCAAGTCCTATGCACTATCGCACACCACACAGACACGAAAACAGAACGCGAAGAAGGCCCTAAGGCCTCGCCCGAGCAGACTCGGGACGAAAGCCCTTAGGCCCAGAACCCCAAGCGTGGAAGGCTATTCTCTGACGAGACCCCTTGTCTCTCGCACCACGCGCCATCGCACCATCCTCCTGCTCACATGGCTCGTCGGGGGCTTGGCGCCGGCCCTGCTGACGCCGGTGGATTACAACCTGCTGCACGCCATCGCGGCGATGCCCGCCGTGATGCTCACTGTGGCTGCGGGGGCCACCGGCATCAGCAGCTGGTTGGCGGCGCGACTGAATCATAACCGCCGGTGGCTCAGGACCGTCGTGGCAATCGTCGCCATTGTGGCCTTTGCCGCGACCCTCGTCGACACAACCCACGCCTACTTCGTAACCTGGACGGAGAACCGCAATGTGCGTGTCGCCTACCACCAACACGTCGTCGCCTTGGGTCGATACCTGGACGCACAGAGCGAAAGACGTCGCGTGGTGGTGACCAGCCTCTACCCCGGAGAGGTCCACGACCCCTACACGATGGAGGTCACGCTGCGTCGCGAAGATCTGTCCCTCCGCTGGGCAGACGGGCGAGATGCCCTCTTTGTGCCCTCCGGGGACGCCCGTCTCGTCGTGGAGGAGCAGACGCAACCGCCGGCGGAGCTCTGGACGTGGCTCAGCCCTGACCTGACGCCTTTGGTGACCCTGCGCTTCCGTGAGGATGACATCCCGTCCGTCGTACAGGGATATAGCTGGGACGCTCCGGCAAGTTGGGAGCGCCTGGCCGGCAACCTGTTGCGCGGCGTGAGCGTGCAGGCCGGGGATCCCCCGCCGGCAACGGCACACGTGCCGACCGAGGCTCCGGTGGGCTTCGCGGGCACGGTGACCCTGATCGGTTACCAACTGAATACCGCCACCGTAGTTCCCGGCGTCACACTGGACCTGCTCACAGCCTGGCAGGTCGACGCGGCCACGGATCTGGATCTGATCATATTCGCCCACCTATTGGCCGAGAACGGCAGCTTGGTCTCCCAGGACGACCGGATGGCGGCGCCCTCATGGCAGTGGCAACCCGGCGATCGCTTCGTCCACCTACACCGACCGGCCATGCCGGCCGACCTGGCTCCGGGAAGTTACGTCATCGCGCTGGGTCTATACGACCGAGCCACCCTCACGCGCTTACCCATAGACACCCAGCCGTGCTGTACCGATCCGCCAGCGACGCGGCTGCTGCTACCCCTGGAGGTCCTGGAGCGATGACGTCGCTATCGCGCATGGAACGCATCTGTGTCCTGGCCCTTGTATTGTTGGCCTGGGCCGTCCGCTGGACGGCACTTATGGAGGTCCCTGCCGGATGGCGGGATGACGACCTGATCGAGCTCTACACCTTCTCGGGCAGAGTCGCCGAGCAGGGCCCGGAGCTCTATTTCGCCGGCGCCTCCGGCCACGAACCACTCTACCACACGCTGCGCGCACCACTCGTGGCCTTCGCCGGCATCAACCAGGCATCAGCGCGCGTGATGTCGGCGGGAGCCGGCACGCTCGCGGTGCTGCTCACGTGGGCCGTGGGCCGGCGTATGCTGGGACGACTGCCTGCGCTTCTGGCAGGGACGACGGTGGCGCTCTCCTTCTGGGGATTGATGTACAGCCGGTTCGCGGTCCGGCATATGGGGGCCGTCCCCTGGATGCTGCTGGCGCTCTATTGGGGATGGCGCACCCTGCACGATCCCGCGCCCAGCAGACGTGCGCTTGTCGGTATGGTCATCGGCATTGCTGCCGGCACCGCCGGCTCCCTGCTGACCTACTACGCAGGCCGCGTGATGCCGGCGCTTTTGGTCGCAATGTATCCCCTCGCCGCCCCTCGCAAACGCCGCCGGCGAACCTACTTCGCGGGCGTGGCGATCGGTGTCTTGGTATCCGTGCCGATGTTCTGGACGGCCATCCATATCCCCGGTGGCGACGCCCGCGTCGGCGAGGTCGCGGTCCCGCTGCGGGCACTCAAGGACGGGAATGTCAGACCGGTGCTGCAGACCACATGGACCACGCTGGGCATGGCACACGCCAGAGGCGACCCTGAGTGGCTCTACAACACCGGTGAACGACCGGTCTTCGGCCCACTGGGCGCGGTGCTCTTCTATCTCAGCCTGGCGCTCAACGTGCTGCGCCGGCGGCGCCCCGAGGCGCGGGTGCTGCTCCTCTGGCTGGCCGCCGGCATCGGGCCGGCGCTGATCAGCCTGCCGCCCTCCAGCTACGGGCACACGATCTTGGCACTGCCGGCCGTCTATCTGCTGTTGGCCTCGCCGGTCGCCGTCCTTCTCGACCGAGCCCGCAAACCCGACGGCGGCAGCTTCACCGGCACGAGAGCCCTGGCAGCCGGCATCGCCCTCTCTGTGATCATCACCGGGATCGTGGCCGTGCGGGATCTACCGGATTACTTCATCGAATGGGCAGAACACTCGATGGTCCGCTTCCTCTATCGGGCGGACTACCGCGCATTGGCGGAAACGGTCTGTGACGTCGCGACCGTCACAGACGTCGCTGTGGGAAGCATGCTCTTCGGCCCGTGGGACAAAGTCGCCGTGCAAACCGACTGCCCCCGAGAGAACCTGAAGACACGCTGGCTGAACCCGTCCCGAGCCCTGGTCTTCGCGGATGGTTTGGCAACCAAACTCTATCTCCAGGACGAAGGCTCACGGCATCCTGAGATCGAACGAGTGCTCGCGGAGTCGCAGAGCGTCCCGGCACCGCTCGGTATGCAGGGCTACACTATCGAGCCCATCGCCCCCTCTGCACGCAGCAGCAGCCGCGACATCGATGGCGTGCCGGCTGCCGATCAGCCCTTCGGGGATGCGCTGGCGCTGATCGCTGTCGAGATGCTGCTACCATCAGACAACGACGCTCGCACCGTCCAGATCGCCACGTGGTGGCGCGTCGAGGCGGATCTGCCGCTGCCGACGGAGGAACTGCTCCCCCACCCGTCCGCACCCGGCGTCTACAACGGCCCGCGGCTCAGTGTCTTCGCGCACCTCTGGAAGGGGGCGTCACCGGTCGCCATCGACGATGGGCTATGGGTCGATCCGTACAGCCT
>CAZEXX010000296.1:0-5158 GCA_964516885.1 uncultured Anaerolineales bacterium
GATCTTCCAGTCCGGCACGGGGCCCTCCAGCACGCGGGCCAGCTCGGGAGCACCTTTGATCGCCAGAGCAGCGAAGACAAGGGGCTCGTTGTGGACGTTGGGCTCCCCGCGCACGGAGACGTGAGAGAGGGCGCCTGCGCCCTCCAGACAGATCATGCCGGCGCCCATCCCGCCCAGCGGGTAGGCAAGGTGATCCAACAGCTTTCCGGTGTAGGGACTGTCAAACGACGGTCGTTCGTTGCGCATAGCAGGCTCCTTTTGGGGGCAGAATGAAAGACTGGAGAGTCAGCGAACGCCCAGGCGGTCTGCTCTACCGCGCTGTGCGGCCGGGATCACTACAACTCATTATCCTCGTACTGCGCATTATTGACAATTTCCATCGCCCACTCGACTGCGCGTCCCACGACTCCGGTGCACTTGTCGTCGTGGGCGCCGGCGGCCTCAAAGGCTGTGCGCTCCGCTGTATCGCGTAGGTCGAAGGGCCGCCCCATGAGCTGACGGTGGATATCGTGGCAGGTGATGCTGCCATAGGCCTCGATGAAGCGTTCGCGGAGCTGCTGCGTTAGTTCGTAGGTGCGGTATTTGTTTTCCCGGTCACCGCCGAAGTTCTCCCGCCTGCGGGGATAGAGTAATCCAAAGGCCAGCGTGGCGCCGACAAGTGCACCGCAGGTGGCGTCACCGGCTAGTCCCAGCCCCCCGGCGAGGCCGGTTGCTGCTGCGAAGGCAGCGTCGGCAGCATCAGGATTCACGCAATCGAGCGAATCCAGGATTGCGGCAAGAGAGCACTGTCCACAGCCGTGGTAGATGCGTTCGTACTCGAAGGCTAGCTCGCCGGCCTTCTTCGCGCGCGCGTAGCCCTCTGCCTCATGTTCCAGACGCGTAGTGGCGTGGGCCACGGCATCCACGACATCGGACTCACTGTTGTCCAGCGAGCACAGATATCGTATTGCCTTCGGCAGACCTAGCGTGGCGATCTGTTTGAGCACGGCCTGTGCGCCGGCATCCTCCGGGTTGTTGTACAGCAGAGCCGCAGCAACGGCTCGGGTCAGATAGGGTGTCACGATGCCGTGTTTCCGGGCCAGCAATAGCGGGCCGACGAGCCGGTCGGCGCGGCGAAGTTTGCGCCGGGGGTCGCCGCCGTAGCGTGCGACCGTGTCCCGCAGGGCCGGGTTCTCTGTCTGCGCTTGCACGCCGTCCAGCCACACCACCATCTCTTCGGCTGGAAAACCGCACTCGGCCTGCAGGGCCTGGCTGGATTCCGCCAGCACGCCTGTAGCTGTTGTGCGTACCTGATAGTCGGCAAAGCTGTCCATGATGCTCTCGCAACCGCGCAGCGCCCCGAAATAGGCCAGGGCTGCGTGGAAGGTGTTGTAGGTGTAGAGCTTGCGCAGCTCCTCTGCACGCATGTCGTCGACCATGCGCAGGTTGGCGACAGCGGGTATTTCACCTTTGAAGGCATGACGGTCTACCGGGAAAACGGCATAGCCATTGGTCCACACAATCAAGGGATCGCGCGCCAGCTCTTCGGCGGGCGGCGCTGTTATCATACGAATGACCAAGCTCTCGACCACGCCGATATAGGTCTCTGCCCAAGCACGGGTGTCCGGCGGCAGCGCAGCTAGCAGTGGCTCCCAAAATGCCGGCCCGGCGTGCGCCAGATTGGTACAGAGAATGATGTTCAGCGTTGCGTCGGGCCGGGTGGCGCGTCGTCTGTGCAGCCCGCTTGCGATCTGCTCCGCCACTGTGGGGAAATCCTTGGGAAAGACCGCTACTGCTACAAGATCTGTGTCCGTTATGGCCTGGGCAACCGACTCTGTTTCCGCCGTGGTCAGCGCCTGGTAATCTGTGATCGGGTGGTCTTCTCTCTCTCCCGGCCCCCTGGTCGCCACCACGGTATATTGTCCCGCCTGACGCAGGCTCTGGATGAGCGATTCCGATTGATCGACGAAGATAGGTTGGTATCCGGCTGGCGCGAACAGATCGGCCACAAAGCCACGCCCGACCCTTCCGGCGCCCCAGATGACGATGGTTTTCCTTGCCATTGGGCCTCCTTGAAAACGGAGGAGCACAGGAATTGTGCTCCTCCGTTCCCTGATTGTCTTCCACTGCGTCTGGCTATGTCGCCGTCTGCGGTTTCTGGGGCAGTTCCCAGCGCTGTTTGAGCGGTATGTGAATTCGCGGGAGCTCCTCCGGTGCGTCCATCTCGGCGTCGAAATAGAGATAGGCGGCATCTTTGAAGCTGCTGTATGCCGTGTGGTTGCCGGTGTGGTCGATGGCGATGAAGCTCATGCCGGCCAGGAATCGCCCGCCGAGATCGTTGAGATCGGACATCGCGCGTTGCCCGGCTTCCGTCAATGGCAGCCCCATCTTCATGTAGAGGACGACACTGTGTGCGGTGGCGGCACGGATGGCCATCTCACCGGTGCCGGTGCACGCGACCGCGCCGTAGCGATCGTCGGCGTAGTAGCCGGCCCCGGCGATGGGTGAGTCCCCAACGCGTCCCGGGTACTTCCACGCCCAGCCGCTGGTGCTCACGCCGACGCAGAGATGACCCTGCGCGTCACGTGCAATCACGTTGGTGGTGCCGTGGGTGCGCTCCGGGTCTGTCGCGATCTCGACCCAGCGCCAGATGTCGTCCCGGGCTGCGATGGTCGCCAAGTCCTCGTCAGAGAACTCGGGCCTGAGTCCGTTGGCCCAGGTGTCTCGCGCGGCCTCGGTGAGCAGTTCCTCGGTCTCGAACCCCATCTCGGCTGCGAAGCGCGCGGCACCCTCGCCGGCCAGGAAGACGTGCGGCAGCTGCTCCATCACCTTGCGGGCGATGGAGATAGGGTACTTGTACCCCTTCAGCGCGGCGACCGCACCGCTGGCAAGATCCTCGCCTTGCATCAAGCCGGCGTCCAGCTCGACCTCACCGATCAGGTTGGGGAAACCGCCATAGCCCACGGAGTGATCCTCCCCGTTGGCCTCGACGGCGCGGATGGCGACCTCCACGGCGTCCACCGCGGCACCGCCGGCCCGCAAAACAGCCATTGCTTCATCTATGCCGACAGCGGCATTGGTGCTGGCTACCAGGAACATGTTGTACCTTGGTCCAGTGCTACCGCGGCTCAGCCTGCACAAAGAGCTGGTACTGTGTGTAGGGGGCGTGGCGCAGGACGACCTCGAAGCGGGCCGTCGCGCCGGCCTCCAATGCACCGATCAGGATGTCCGTCCCTATGCTGACGATCTCGCCTGCCTGGTCCAGCAGGACGCCGCTGATCGTCACGTCGTGGACCGGGACGGGGTTGGGATTTGTGACGTTGCCTGTGATGTGGACGTAGCCGATGCTGTCTACACCGCGTCCCACGCCGGAGATATTGACCTGCGCCGTGGTGCGGGTGGTGGGATAGCCCTCGGGGTGAAGCATGACCTCTGTGAGACCCTTGGCGTTGGCATCCACGGTAAAGGGGCATGCATCGCCGGGGACGAGCACCGGGCACTTGAGGTTGACCTTGATGGGTCCGTGGCGAGAGCCGTCGGCGCGGAAGAAGGTGGCCACGATGCCGAGACCGGCGTAGTTCTCGGACCCGGCGTTGCGCACCAGCCCGGTGATCATGAAGTTGTAGCCGGGAAGCTCGCGATTGGCGCTGACGGTGACGTCCAGGGGTGGCGCCACGGTCTCATCGTCGCGGATAATCAAGGCCGAGGTCGAGATCGCCGCCGGCGCCGCGGCAACCGGTTGGGCCACGGCCGGCGCGGTTGTCGCCGCTGGCGTGGGCGTGGGTTCCGGGGTCTCGGTTGGGACCGCGGTAGCCGTCGCCGCTGGCGTCGCGGTGGGTTCGGCGGTCTCAGTCGGCGCCGGCGTCGACGTCGGTGCTGGTGTTGCAGTGGGTTCGGCGGGTGCGCTCTCCTCTTCCTCCTCCTCGATAGCGGCAGGTTCCTCGGGTGCTACCGACTCCACATGGGGCGTGGGCTCCGGTGTCTCGGCGGCCTGTTGGCACGCGGTGAGCACTAGAGCGCATAGAATGACACAGGATAACAGACGACGAATGGTGAGCATATCTCCTCCAACTGGGGGTAAGGTTCAATCCAGGGGTTCCAGCCACGCTTCGAAGGCGGCAGCCACGTTCTCGGCTGAGACGTCCATGCCCCACTCGAACTCCGCGATGACGCCGCCGTGCCCATCGTCAAGCGCTCGCCTGACGCGGCGCACACCGGCCTTCACCTCTTCTGGCGTGCCGAAGGGCAGGAGGTTCTGGCGGTCGATCTCGCCCCAGAAGGTGATCTTACCTTTATACTTCTCGGCCAGATCCTCGATGTCCATACAAAAAAGCTGTGAGTTGAGCGCGTCAACGCCGATCTCAATCAGGTCGGGGTAGATGGCGGAGATGTGGCCATCCGAGTGCATAAAGGCGAACTTGCCGGCGCTGTGGATGATGTCGATGTACTCTGCGTAGAGGGGCTTGAACAGCTCACGCCACATCTTGGGCGAGATGAGCAGCTGGTTCTGGGCGCCCCAGTCATCCATATAGCCGATGGCATCCACATCCGTCTTGGCCCAGAGTTCTATCTCCCGCACCATATAGGCGTGGACCAGATCGCGGAGCTGCATCACTTCTCTGGTGCCATAGGCTAGATCAATCATCAGATTCTCAGTCCCGCGCAGGAATTGCATCCGTTCGAAGGGGCGCGCGGCGGTGGCTGGGGCCAGGATGAACTTGTTGCTGTGGGCACAGCCCTCATTGACGTGGCTGAAGTCGGCGTTTTCCAGGACTTCCCACGGGGCCTTGTAAGTTGCCAGGGCGGCCCAATCGTCCAACGGCGCGCTCTTGACCTCGCCGATCACGCCGGGTTCGCCGACCTCCCAAACACAGCCCCATTCGTCGATATACGTGCCGACCTCGGCGGGAACACCTCGGGCCCGTTCGGCGACGCCGTAGGCGAAGTCCGGCCCGGCGATGTCGGCGGGATACTGGGCCAGCAGGCGGTCAAGCTCCTCCTGGCGGAACATCTGGATGCCGGGCAGCGCCCAGAGATCCCTCGGGGCGCGGTCCGGGTTTTCGAAGCGCAGTGTCCGGGTCACGCGCTCGCGGCCTGTCATGGGAGAAGATCCCATTGTGTGTACCTCCGTTGTTGAGACTCAGAGATACCTTACCCGGGAGCGGGGAGAATGCAAGAG
>CAZEXX010000297.1:0-5147 GCA_964516885.1 uncultured Anaerolineales bacterium
CGCTGGCCACGAGCCTGCCTGTGACCGCGGCTGCAGCGACGGATATGCTGGAGCGCGAGGTGGTGGAGGATCTGGTCTGCGAGGACGGTGCTGTCGCGCTGGCGTTCCGGCCCTTCGAGGTGAAGACCCTGCGTCTAAGATTCTGATGAGGTAACTGAGGCCGAAGCTGTCTGCTATCAGCTTGAATCCTCAGTTTAGGTTGTACCTACAGTTTGCAATCAGGAGGCTCCTATGGACAAGACGACTTTTGCGTTATTCATCGGCAATCGCGGTTTCTTCCCGGCCGCTCTGTTAGCTGAGGCGCGTGAGGAACTTCCGCGCGTGCTGGAGGGCCTCGGCCACGAGGTCCTGATGCTGGACGCAGGCGCGACGCGCTATGGCGCCGTTGAGACGACGCGGGAGGGCGAGATCTATGCCAACTTCCTCCGCGAGAATCGCGGCAAGTACGGCGGCGTCATACTTTCCTTGCCGAACTTCGGGGATGAGACCGGCGCCGTCGCTGCGCTCAAGGATGCCGATGTCCCGATTCTCATCCATGGCTATCCGGATGAAATGGACAAGATGGCGCCGGCGGTCAGGCGCGATGCGTTCTGCGGCAAACTTTCTATTATGGATGTCTTCCACCAATACGGCCTGAAGTTCACCGCACTCAAGCCCCACGTTGTGAGCCCAACCAGTGATCGGTTCAGGGCCAACGTGGATCACTTCGATCGTGTCTGTCGTGTCGTGACAAAGATGCGGGGTATGGTGGTAGGGGCCATTGGCGCCCGCACGACCGCGTTCAAGACTGTGCGGATTGACGAAGTGGCCCTCCAGCGCCAGGATATCACGATGGAGACGCTGGATCTCTCCGACATCTTCGCCCGAGTGCGGGCAGTCGACACCGGCGGAGAGGCCTGCCAGGCCAAGGCGGAGACACTCCGCAACTACACCTCCTGGGTCGGTGTGCCAGACGAAGCCTTTGTCAAGATCACACGCCTGGGTGTGGTTCTCGACGACGTCATCGAGGAGTACCAGCTGGATGCGTTGGCCCTTCGCTGCTGGATCGAACTGCAGCAGCAGCTGGGGATCTCGCCCTGTGTACTGCTCGGCGAGCTGAACAACCGTGGCATCACGGCGGCCTGCGAGGTGGATGTCGGCAACGCGGTGGCAATGTATGCGCTGCATCACGCCTCCGGGGAACCCGCCACGTGTCTGGACTGGAACAACAACTACAAAGACGAGGATGACAAGTGCATCCTTTTCCACTGCGGCCCTGTGCCTCGTGCCTTGATGGCGGGCCCGGGCCATATCGTGGATCACGCGATTCTGGCCAATGTTGTAGGCAAGGGGTGTAGCTACGGCTGCGACGTGGGCCGCATCGCGCCTTTCGATTTCACCTTCGGAAGCATGATGACCGAGGAAGGCAAGCTGCGCTTCTACCTGGGCGAGGGCTCCTTCACCGAGGACCTGATCCCGGCCGACTTCTTTGGTTGCGGTGGCGTTGCCAAGATCTCCCGGCTTCAAGATGTTCTCCACCACGTTGGTTACAATGGCCACCGCCACCATGTGAGCGTAACCCGCGGAGAGGTGCTGGCGCCGGTGCGCGAAGCCCTTGAGCACTATATGGGTTTCAGCGTTACCCTGCCGCAGAAGGGGTAAGGGATGAGGTCGATACTGCCTGATGTTGTTCGTGCTGCGTGGGAGGCCGGAACCGTCATTCCGGCCTTCAACGTGCCATATCTGCCGATGCTGGAGCCGGTGGTTCGCGCTGTTGCCGATCAGGACAGCTTCGCCTTGATTGAGACCGCGCGCATTGAGTGGCTCAAGTTCGAGTGTTACGGACCTGCTGCAGTTCAGGAGGCCTTTGCTCGCTTCAGCGACCCCGAACACGTGCGCCTCCATCTGGACCACGTTCCGGTTGTCGATGAAGAGGGTCTTGAGGTCGATTACCTCCCCATCATCCGCAAGGCAGTCGCTGTGGGCTATGATTCTGTGATGATCGATGGCTCGCAACTGTCGCTTGAGGCGAATATCGCTGCCACGCGCCAGGTAGCCGGCCTGGCTCACGAGGCCGGTATACTCTGCGAGGCCGAGCTGGGATCGATCGTGCGGGAGGGCGCCGGGCCATTGCCACCCTATGATGAGCTCTTTGCATCCGGCATCGGTTTTACCAAGGTCGACGAGGCGGCACGCTTCGTGGCGGAAACCGGCTGCGATTGGCTCTCAGTGGCGGTCGGCAACTTGCATGGTGCGGTATCCAAGGCATTCAAGGATAAGAAGAAGAGGCAGGCGCGCCTGGACCTGGACCATCTGGCGCACTTGCGGGAGGCTGCGAACGTGCCATTGGTCCTGCACGGTGGGTCCGGCGTTCGGCAAGACGATGTCCTGGCGGCGATCAAGATTGGTATTGCCAAGGTCAATGTTGGATCAGATATTCGTCAGGCTTTCGAGCATGGGTTGAAGGCGACGGGTGGGCTGGATGGCGCAAAGGACGCGGTCTATGAGCGCACGACGTGGTTGATCAAAGAGTACTATGGTATCTCGCACTCTCGTGGCTTGATCTTCGGGTGAGTCTATGAGCATTCTTGGGATTGATGTTGGGACAACGGGCTGCAAGGTTGCCTGCTTTGCCGATGATGGTCGGATGCTGGCAGCGGCGTATCGGGAGCACACGATGGCTCACCTGCAGCCCGGGTGGGCCGAACTCGACGCGGAGGTGGTCTGGTCGGAGACCAAGAGCGCCATCCGTGAGGTCGCAGCAAAGACGTCCGCTGACCCGATCCAGGCCGTGGCTGTCTCTTCGTTGGGTGAGGCTGTAGTGGCGGTCTCCAAGGACCGGCGGATTCTTGCCCCCTCGATCCTCAGTTTTGACGCGCGCGGAGAAGCCTATTTGGAGGGGCTGGAGCGTGCCATGGAGGCTGAAGCGCTCTACCAGATCAATGGCAATACGTGGGGCAACCACTATGGGCTGACCAAGCTTCTCTGGATCAAGGAGCATCGCCCTGCGTTGTACGAGCAAACGGACAAGTTCCTGCTGTGGTCCAGCTTCGTGGCCACGATGCTCGGCGCCGAGCCGGTGGTTGATCACACGTTGGCCAACCGGACTTTGCTCTTCGACCTGGAGGCTCAGGACTGGTCAGAGGATCTGCTGGCGTTGACTGGGCTGGACCGTGAGAAGTTGCCGACCACCGCACCATCCGGCACGGTGGTCGGTACTGTGTCGCCGCGCATGGCTGGTGAGCTCGGCCTGCCTGCAGGTGTCGCGATCACGACGGGCGCTCACGACCAATGTGCCAATGCGGTTGGCTGTGGCGTTATCGAGCCGGGGCTCGCCGTCTACGGGATGGGTACGTATATCTGCATCACGCCGGTCTTCCGGAAGCGCCCGGATTCGAAAGTCATGGTTGCCCGGGGTCTGAACACGGAGCATCATGCAGTTCCGGGGGTCTACGTCAGCTTCATCTACAATCAAGGCGGCTCCCTGGTCAAGTGGTACCGTGACACCTTTGCTGCAGCGGACCATCGAGCAGCACAGACAGAGGGGGCCGATGTCTACGATCAGCTCTTCGCTGAGTTGCCTGAGGGGCCCAGCGGCCTCGTCGTGCTCCCGCATCTGACGACGACAGGACCGCCGGACTTCATCTCCGACTCTGCTGGCGTCATCGCAGGGCTGCGGCTCGAGACACCGCGGGGGGCAATTCTCAAGGCCCTGGTCGAAGGCGCGACGTTCTACCTTAAGGAATGTGTCGATGCTCTACCCGGGACGGATATCATTATCAACGAGTTCCGCGCTGTCGGCGGGGGCAGCAAGTCTGACGCTTGGGTCCAGCTCTCGGCGGATATCCTCGGTCGTTCCCTGATCCGCCCCCGGGTCACGGAAGCTGGGGCGCTCGGGGCGGCCATTATCGCCGGCGTCGGCAGCGGTGTATTTGGTGGGTATGCATCGGCGGTTGAGGCTATGGTGAAGCTGGAGCGCACCTTCACGCCTGATATGGCACGACACCAGCGCTATGCTGAATGGTTTGGGAAGTACCAGCAGCTCGCGCCATTGATGCAGGACTATCTGCGCGACCTGGCTGGAGGCTGAGTTCGCGCCGGTCATCTGAGGGACCCTTCGGAGGTGTGTTGATGGACAGTAAGGAGCGCGTGCGGCGGGCCTTGGCCCACGAGCCTGTCGATCGCGTGCCCATTGGGTTTTTCGCGATCGACTTCGACACGGTCGAGCGGATTCTGGGCCACGAGACCTACGTGCGGGCCAAAGCAAAGTCACAGATCGCGTTCTGGGAGGGCCGGCGTGACGAGGTGGTCCAAAGCTGGAAAGAGGACACCATCGAACTCTACCGGAAGCTCGACTTCATCGATATCGTCAATGTCAGTGCTATGGCGAGCAGTGTCGCGCCGCCCAGGGACTACGAGCCGGACCGCGTGCGCAAGGTGAATGAGAACACATGGGAGGCCGACGATGGCCGCGTGTGGAAGTACTCAGACATCACCGCGGACCTGACCTTGGTGGCGCAGCCCGAGCCTGTCTACACGCTTGAGGATTTCCCCCTGGACGCTGGCCCTGCCCCGCCGGATCCCTCGATCTTCGAGGCGACAGATGCCATTATCGAAGCCCTGGGTGATGACCACTACATCCTGGGTCCAAACGGCGGCGAAGCCGGTATGATTCTGCTGGGTGGGATGGAGCACGGGCTGATGATGTATGCGCTCCGGCCTGAGATCGTGAAGCAGGCTATTGCGGCCTCGACCAGAATGGCTAACCTGATGGATGACTTCATGATTCGTCCCGGCACCGACGGGGTCCTTTGGGGGACAGATTTCGCCGCGACAACGGGTCCCTTTGTTTCGCCACGGATGTTCCACGAGTTCTGTCTCCCGTCCATCAAGGAGCGCGTGCAGGCCGTGAAGTCGCGCGGACTTGCCGTGCTGAAGCATGCCTGCGGCAACAACTGGAAGCTCTTGGATATGTTCCTGGAGGCCGGCTACGATGCCTATCAGTCCATTCAAGCGTCGGCGAGTATGGACCTGGCGGAGGTGAAGGCCAAGGCTTATGGCCGGATGGCGCTGTGGGGTGGAGCGCGAGTCGAGAACCTTGTCTCGGGCACACCGGAGGATATCCGGCAGGATGTGGCACACGCGATGCAGACTGGGGCGCCGGGCAG
>CAZEXX010000298.1:0-5102 GCA_964516885.1 uncultured Anaerolineales bacterium
CCTCTCCCGTATCGACGTTGCGGATACGCCAGGTCTTCCAGTCGGAGCCGCTCCCGCTGGTTGCGTAGGCGATCCACTTGCCGTCCCGGCTGACGCCGATGCCGGTCAGAGCGACTGTGCCGTCCTCCGAGAGTGTGTTAGGGTCAATGAGAATACGTCCTTCGTCCGTATAGGTGGCCATCGTGGTGAGCACATCCTGATTCTGCAGGCCGGTGTTACGGTATTGGAAGTAGCGCCCGCCACGCTTGAAAGGGGCTCCGACCTTCGGGAAATCCCACAGAGCGGTCAAGCGTTCCTCGATACTCTTCCGTTGTGGGATACTGGACAGATGCTCAAAGGTGATGGTGTTCTGCGCTTCAATCCAATCGACCGTCTCCGGTGCGTTGAGGTCCTCCAGCCATCGATAGGGAGCGGCTACCTGAGTGCCGTGATAGTCATCAGTGTGATTCGACCGGTGGGTGACCGGATAGGTGAGCTTGTTCATGTCGTGTTGGCTCCTTTTGCTTGAAGCGATTGGCGGGATACGGGATAGGCACCTGAGGGACAGGGAAAGCCTCAACCAGCGTTGAGTCCGTCCTGGGCACCCTGATCCCCATCCCATTGTGCCCTGTCTCTGGAGTCTAGCCTACACGGTGAACTGAGGTTTGACAAACCGTCCCCCCGTGCTAACATTGTTTCTACGCCCACCGCTAGCCACGGTGGGCGCTATAGGGTAGGTCAACTTCGTGGTCAGGGAGTCGGTGAATGTCGACAGACACAGTGCCTGTTATCATCCTTTGCGGTGGCAAGGGAACTCGCATGGGGGGGCAGATGATACCTAAGCCCCTGGTTGAGATTGGTGGCCGGCCGGTGCTCTGGCACGTGATGAAGATTTTTGCGGCGCAGGGCTTCAACAACTTCATCCTGGCCCTGGGATATGGTGGGGACGAGATCAAGCGCTACTTTCTGGAGTATGATTGGCGGAGTCGCGACTTTGCCCTGGAGCTAGGTAACGGGGGGGAGCAGTTTCTGACGCCCAACGATATTGTCGGGTGGCGGATCACTTTTGCCGAGACCGGATTGGAGACGATGACCGGTGCACGTGTACGGAAGGCCGCCCGGTACGTGGAGCATGGCCGGTTTTTCGTAACTTACGCCGATGGCGTGGCGGATATCGATCTCCATGCCTTGCTGCGCCATCACCGGCAGCGTGACCTGTTGGCGACGATCACCGGCGTGAAGGCCTTCACCCGCTTCGGTTTGATGGAGACGGACGGGCAGGGCCGGGTGACGGGTTTCCAGGAGAAGCCTTTGGTGGACGCGCTGATCAATGGTGGCTTTATGCTCTTCGAGCGCGACGCGATGACCTACCTGGATGGCGATGATGATCTTGTATTGGAGCAGGAACCGCTGCGAGAGTTGGCCAACGCCGGCCAACTCGGTGTCTACCACCATCAGGGGTTCTGGCGCGCGATGGACACCTTTAAGGAAGCGCAGGAGCTGAATACGCTCTGGGAACAGGTTGCGCCCTGGAAGACCTGGTGACCGGAGTTCACTGCGTATGACGACGGAGGAATCGTTGACCGATCTAGCGTTCTGGCATGAGCGTCCGGTCCTTATAACCGGGTGCACGGGGTTGTTGGGATCGTGGTTGGCGGATACGTTGGTCTCTGTCGGTGCACTGGTTGTCGGCTTGGTGCGGGATGAAGTGCCGCAATCACAGTTGGTGCGGTCGGCTACGATCGCGCGCATCCGCGTTGTCCACGGTGACGTCACCGATTACACTACCGTCGAGCGGGCGATCAACGAGTATGAGGTCGAGACGGTCTTTCACCTCGCTGCCCAGACGATCGTGGGGATCGCCAACCGGGCACCGATGTCGACGTTTGAGTCCAACATCAGGGGAACGTGGGTCACCCTGGAAGCAGCGCGCCGTTGCCCAACGGTGCGGCGGGTCGTCGTCGCCTCCAGCGACAAGGCGTATGGCGCGCAACCTGACCTACCTTACACAGAGGACATGCCTCTGCGCGGGCAGCACCCCTATGACGTTTCCAAGAGCGCGGCTGACCTGATTGCTCAGACCTATGCCACCACCTATGGGTTGCCGGTTGCCGTGACCCGGTGTGCCAATCTTTACGGCGGGGGGGATCTCAATTGGAACCGGCTGATTCCGGGGACAATCCGCAGTGCGCTTCAGGGCCAGCGGCCGATTATCCGCTCTGACGGCACCCTCCTGCGTGATTATCTCTATGTCCGGGACGCCGTTCAGGCGTATATGATGCTAGCTCAGGCGTTGGATCGGGATGAGCTGCGCGGCGAGGCGTTCAACTGCGGGACGGATGGACCGATGAGCGTGATGGAGATGACGCGCCTGATCCTCTCCTTGTCCCCGCATCCTGGGCTTGAGCCCGTTGTCCTGGATGAGATCCGGAATGAGATCAAGGACCAGTACCTGGACAGCAGTAAGATCCGCCGCGAGGTGGGGTGGGCTCCCGGGTATTCCCGCGAGGATTCTCTGCGGGAGACGATTGCGTGGTATGCGCAGCACCTCGGTATCCCCTATACGGCTTCTGCCGGTGCGCGCTCCTGAACCGACGGTGGGCCGATTAACGTGACAAGACCGATGCCTCAATCTGAACACCCAACGCCGGTCTTTCTGACCGGAGCCACAGGTTTCATTGGGCGATACCTTACGCAGGCGCTGTTGAATCTGGGCTACGCTGTGTCGGCGCTGGTGCTGCCGAGCGATGCGCAGGCCTTGCCCGTGGAGGTTCGACCCTACTCGGGTGACATTACCGATCCTGGAAGTGTGGCCGATGCCCTGGCTGATGCAAAGCCCACCGTGGTTTTCCACCTGGCAGCCATCGGTATGACGAACCCATGTCTGACGATGGGCGCGGCCTGCCGCGTCAATGTCGACGGCGTCATCAACATTCTGAATGCCGTGCACGCCGTGGAGGGTGTGCAGCGTGTCGTCCTGGTGGGCTCTTCATACGAATACGGCGCACGCCGTTCCGATGACGAGCTTGACCCCTTCAATCCGTACGGCGCCTCCAAGGTTGCTGCCTGGGCATTTGCCCGCGGTGCCTATAACGCTTGGGGACTCCCTGTGGTCTGGGTGCGTCCGTTCCAGGTTTTCGGCCCGGGACAGCACATTAGGGCTCTCGTGCCGGCCTCGATCCTGGCGGCGATTGGCAAAGATGATTTCCAGATGACCCGTGGCGAACAGCAGCGCGACTTTGTATTTGTGAGTGATGTGGTGGAAGGCCTATTGACTGCTGGTCGCGTGCCGGATATCGAGGGGCGTGCGCTGGACTTGGGCAGCGGGCAGCTTCGCAGCATCCGCCAGGTTGTAGAGCGCATCTGGGCGCTGGCCGGCGCTGAGGGTCGTGTTCTCGCGGGGGCTTTGCCCTACCGTCCCGGTGAAGTGCCGGCGATTCCCGCCAATGTCCAGAGAACGCGCATGTTGACAGGGTGGGAAGCTTCGACATCGCTGGATGAGGGACTGATGCTTACGATTGATGCGCTCCGGAACGAGTGTTCTCCTCGCCGTGAGCGTGACGAAGATTGTGAAACTACACGCCCTTTGGAGGGTGACCATGCCGAATGACGCAGATATCTCCCGCGTGAGGCGCGAGATCCTGGACAGAGTAGGCGAATACTACCGCCTTGCACATCAGAAGGGACCGTTTGTGCCCGGAGAGACGTTTGTCAACTACGGCGGGCGTGTCTACGATGAGCGGGAGCTTCAGAGTGCGGTGGATGCAGTTCTCGATTTCTGGTTGACGGATGGCCCTCGCGTGGAGACCTTCTCCGGCGCATTGAGCGCCTTCTTGGGTGTCAAGCATGTCCTGATGGTGAACTCGGGCTCGTCCGGCAATCTCGTGGCGATGAGCACGCTCTGTTCAGGCCGGCTCGATCGCCCCCTCCAGCCCGGGGATGAGGTGATCACACCCGCCGCGACGTTCCCTACGACGGTGGCACCGATCGTTCAGAACTCGCTGGTGCCCGTCTTTGTTGACTGCAAGATGGGGACGTACAATATCGATGTCGACCTGCTCGGTGCGGCGCTCTCAGATCGGACGCGAGCTCTCTTTGTCCCACACATCCTCGGCAATCCTGTCGAGATGGATGTCGTGATGGATTTTGCCGCCAAACACGATCTGTACGTGGTTGAGGATACCTGCGACGCGCTGGGCAGCCTTTACGACGGGAAACCGTGCGGGGCATTTGGTGACCTATCGACATTCAGTTTCTACCCCGCGCATCACATCACCACCGGTGAAGGTGGCGCCGTCGCGACCGACAACGCACCCCTCCAGCACATCGCACACTCGATCCGTGATTGGGGACGTGACTGTTGGTGCAACCACAAGAGCGGGGGTGACGGCGAGTGCGGCAGGCGTTTCGACTGGAAGATTCCCGGTCTCGACGAGCCCTACGATCACCGCTATTATTTCACTGAGATCGGCTATAACCTGAAGATGACGGACATCCAGGCTGCGATCGGCGTTCCCCAGATGGCCAAGCTCCCCGATTTTGTGGCGGCGCGCAAGCGAAACTTCCAGGTGCTTTACGATGGCTTGAGCCGCTATCAAGATGTCTTGTTCCTGCCGGAGTGGAGCCCCAAGGCTGACCCTGCGTGGTTTGCGTTCACCATCGCCGTTCGTGAGTCTGCGCCCTTTGATCGGCGTGAATTGAACGAGTATCTTCGAGAGCGCAAAGTTGAGACGCGCTATCTGTTCGCCGGCAATATTCTGCAGCAGCCTGGATATCGCCAAATCACGCACCGTGTCGCTACGCCGTTGACCGAGACCAATCGCGTGCTCAAGAGCGCGTTCTTCATCGGCGTCTACCCGGGTATGGATGATGCGCGCCTCGGCTATATGCTGCAGGTTTTCGCGGACTTTATGGCCGAGCGGATCTAGGGGCTATGAAGTTATCGATCATTATGTGTGTCTATAACGAGAAAGACTCCATCCTGCCGGTGCTGGAGCGGGTGCACCAAGCTCCACTCCGTCCCGGATGGGAGCGTGAGGTCATCGTTGTCGACAATGCTTCCACCGATAGCACGCAGGAGCTGCTGCACAACATCTGCTACGATGACACGCAGGTGGTCTTTC